>JAGAOU010000079.1 GCA_017623595.1 Clostridia bacterium | reverse complement strand
TCGCGGAGTAGAGCAGTTGGTAGCTCGTCGGGCTCATAACCCGGAGGTCGGAGGTTCAAGTCCTCCCTCCGCAACCAGATGCGCCGAAAATATCGACGCAAAAAAATCCCGAAATCTGTGCGGTTTCGGGATTTTTTTATCGGCTTTTTCAGCAACCGGTTCCAAAAGAAATTACGCCCCGTTTTTCAGCATGGGGGAGAACTTGAACGAATACATGACGGTTTTGAAGGCAGCGTTTGTGACATTTCTTCACAAATCCTGACCTTTTTTTCGTCTCACGGCAAAATGTATATCTTGAGAGGCGGCGCATAAAATTATGATACAAAAAGCACTATTCTATGTTACAATATGATGAACTAATCAGCAAGGAGAATACATATGGAGAAAATCTTAAAAAGCCTAAGCGAGCTGCGCATTAAGAATTTTTTGATACTGCTGCTCGCCGATGCTGTCAACGCCTTTGGCGTAACAGTTTTTTTAGCGCCTGTCAAATTATACGACAGCGGCATCTCCGGAACATCGATCCTGCTGTCTCAAATTACCCCGTCGTACATGTCGTTGTCGGTATTTTTGCTGATCTTAAACATTCCGCTTTTCCTCTTCGGGTTAAAGAAGCAGGGCCTGACCTTCACCGTCTATTCCGTTTTTACCGTGGGAGTGTATTCCCTGGTGGCATGGTTGATAACAGATGTATTGCCTATTGATGTAAGCATGGCTTCGCCGCTTGCCGGTGACGATCTGCTTTTGTGCGCCCTGTTCGGCGGCATTGTTTCCGGTATAGGAAGCGGTCTGACGATTCGATACGGCGGCGCCATAGACGGCATTGAAGTTATGGCCGTTATCTTTGCCAAGAAGCTCAATGTGACAGTGGGCACCTTCGTGATGATCTATAACGTCCTGCTTTACATCGTTTGCGGATTCGTGCTGCAAAGCTGGATCCTGCCGCTGTACTCCATTGTAACCTACGGCGCGGGTCTAAAGACAGTGGACTTCATCGTGGAAGGCTTTGATCGTTCAAAAGAGATCATCATTGTCACAGATAATCCCAAGGAGATCAGCGACGCTCTTATAGAAGCCTTTGAGTGCGGCACAACAAAAATCGCCGCCACCGGCGGCTACTCCAATGCCGACAAAACCATTATTTATTTTGTTGTGAACAGATTTCAGATCTCCCGGATGAAAAATCTTGTTCACGAGATTGATCCCAAGGCCTTTGTGACCATCAGCGATGTGGCCGATGTGTTCAAGGCAAATGACTGAATACGGCCTTTTCAGATCCATATGACATGACCTCCGCTCTGAACGCAAGGAAACGGTTTCTTGCTTCTTAAAAGGCAGAGGGGCGGCATGATCGTTAAAATTTTCATTGCTTTTTGCGGATTTGCGCGATACAATAGTTGTGTTATATTGGTGAGGTATATTTTTCATTGATATATTGCTCAAATTCGCAGATCGGAGATACCAAAATGTACGAAACGCAGCAGACAGCCCCCCTCTCTGTGCAGATCATGCACCGCATTTTGCACGAAATGCAGTCCGGTGCTTACCGGCATATGACCCGCCTCCCCTCTGAGGTGGAGATCGCGGAGAGTCTGGGCGTCAGCCGCACCGCTGTGCGGGACAGCCTGTCGATTCTGGAACGGGAAGGCTTTGTGACCCGCAAACACGGACTCGGCACCATTGTCAATCGCCATGTGCTGTCTGTCACCACCCGCATTGATCTGGAAAAAGAATTTCTGGAAATGATCCGCGACGCCGGATTCGAGCCCTCCGTGCCCTATCTGGACATTCGGGAATGCACAGCCGATGCCGACCTTGCCCGGGTGATGGAGCTGGACGAGGGCGACGAAGTGATTCGTATTGACCGTCTGGTCTGCGCCGACGGAATCCCTACCATCTACTGCGAGGATTATCTGGCCAAAAATCTGATTGTGAACAAGCCCTACCGGAAAGAAGATCTGCAGTGCCCCGTCTTTGACTTTTTGAGAAAATTCTGCGGCACGGACGTCTATATGGACCTGACCGAAATGCACGCGGTCAACGCGGACAAGACGCTGGCCCGGTGGATGCAGATTCCCGAAGGTACTGCCGTGCTGCACCTTAACGAAAGAGGATACAATCTCAGCGGAAAAGTGGTGCTCTGCTCCCGTGAGTTTTACCGCGAAAATATTCTGAATCATACCATTCTGCGTATCAAAATCTGAATATCGTTTTTCGCCTCTCTTACCCTTATGCGGTTTATCTGCATAGGGGCTTTTTCTTTTTGTCTTTATTGTCAAC
>JAGAOU010000078.1 GCA_017623595.1 Clostridia bacterium | reverse complement strand
TTTCAATGAAATAAATCCCTTGCGGGATTTGTGAAATAACGCTTCGCGTTATGAAATAGCTGACGCTATGAAATACGCTGCGGCGTATGAGGGATTTATTTTATTTCACATTTTGCCGTTAAGGCAAAATATTTCATAATCCGCAGGATTATTTCATATTGCGTAGCAATATTTCATTCAATATGTTATACTCTTCGCTGAGGTAATCGTTATGAAAGAAAACAAACTTATCGATTTATCCATGGATTTTGCCATTAAGATAATTAAACTCTGTGAAACGATCAAAGGACATTATTCCCTTGTGAATCAATTGGAGCGTTCTGCTACATCTATCGGTGCCAATATTCACGAAGCGAATTACGCCCACGGAAAACCTGACTTTATTGCAAAATTACAAATTGCTTTAAAAGAATGCTACGAAACGGAATATTGGCTTGAGTTGTTTGTGAAATCCGATATTCTGAATAGAGAAACTGCGGTTGATCTTTATAATCAATGCGGTACAATTCGCCGCATTTTAGTTGCTTCCATCAATACCGCAAAGGAGAATTCAAAATGATTTTCCCCAAAGTTCTCCCCTTTGCAGGAGGTGGACTTTATTGTATCGGTGATCGTTGATCTTATTCGGAAAGGAGAGCGTCTATGGCTACCTGCTCCCGATGTGGGATTTCGGGCCCCTTTGTGACGGTCAATGAGGCGGGGCTTTGTCCCTTGTGTCAAAATCGGCCGAAGAAAAAAGAAGAATGCTCTCCGCAAAGGTCGGTAAAGTTGGCTTTGACGTTGGATGCGGATCGGGTTTTGGAGCGTTATCTGACCACCTCCCACAGCACCTATCCCAAGGGGTATCATGTGGTGGAGTATTACACCGCCGAGTTTGACTGCATCCTTGCCTCTCTGCCGCAACAAGAAATTTGCTCCTGCCCGCGGGAGATTGTTTCCGAGAAGGCGGAATGCTTTTATTATAAGAAGCTGGATGGATTCACCCTGCCCGAATGCGGGAATTTCGTGGCGTTGGATACCGAAACCTCGGGGATGACCGCACGTGCGGAGATTGTTGAGGTCTCTGCCATTCGTTTTGAACGGTTTCGTCCCGTTGCGGTGTTTACCTCTCTCTGCAAGCCCTACGGGAAGATTTCTCCCGATGCCGCCGCGGTGCACGGAATTACCGACCGTGATGTGCGTTTTTCACCCCGCTTTGCGGAGATTCTGACCGATCTTGAGGCCTTTTTGGGCGATCTGCCCTTGGTGGCCCACAATGCTCCCTTTGACATGAAAATGCTGGCCGCCGAAGGGCTGGACACCCACGCCCGACGGGTGTTTGATACCCTTCCCATCGCCCGCGCCATCCTCCGTCAGCCCAACGGGGAAAAGCTGCCCCACTATAAACTGGCGGATTCCTGTAAGGCTTGCGCCATCCTCTTTTCGGGGACCCATCGCTCTACCGCCGATGCCTTGGCGGCGGGGATGTTGTTTACCGAATTGGTCAAGCGCCATTTCGGTGTGGTCAATCTCCTCTCCGAAGGAAATATTGACTAAATCTTGAAGAATTGTCCTCCCCTCTTGACATTGAGGGGAAAATGGAGTATAATATACGCAGGGAAAGAAAGGGCTTCCAAACACACGGTCGCAAGGTTTTTCCGCCCGCAAAGCTTTCTTCCCCCGCCACTTATTCCTTGTGATGTTTGTTGTGTGTTTGGGTGTTTATGGTTGCCGTCCTGTATATAGCAGGCGGCAATCGTAACCGCCCACCCTCAGATCGGAAAAACGTCGGAAGACCGCAAAAGGTTTTGCCGATATTTTTTTTTGTCTGAAAATCCGCTTTCCGTTCTTTCCTCGGTTACGTACTCGTTGGTACGCGCCCTCGGAGAAGAACGGAATCTTCCATCCGTTTTTCCGATCTGAAGGTGCAGTGCTTGTCAAGAAAAAAGGACGAGGAATTTTTGCAATTCTTCGTCCTTTTCCTGTTGGTAGGTATTTCGATTTTTTTACTGCTCTATCGCAGATCCCCCTCCTCCGCGCTTTCTCTTCATTATTTCTCCGAAAAACATCCTTCTTCCTCTTGATTTTTTCGAAAAAATGTGTTATAATATAATGTAATATACTATTCAACATACTATTCTCCGTGTTTACGGAGTCAAAGGAGGATCTTACCATGTTGATCCGTACATTGAACGAAGATCTGAAGGCTGTGGCTCGGGAGCTGGAATATCCCGAGGACAAGATCAGCGTTACCTATTCCGACCGCCCCGATCTGTGCCAGTTCCAGTGCAACGGTGCCTTCGGTCTGGCGAAGGTGTTGCGCCGTGCGCCCCTGCAGATCGCTCAGGCGCTGGCCGATAAGTTTTCCGAACGGTATACCTATGCCAAGGCTGAGGTTGCCCCTCCGGGATTTTTGAATTTTGTGGTCACAGACGAGGCCTTTTCCGATCTTTTGAAGGAATTTTTGTCCGATCCCCGCTGCGGCGTGGAAAAGACCGACGCACCCCGTAAGATCGTCATCGACTACGGCGGCCCCAACATCGCCAAACCCCTTCACGTGGGACATCTGCGCAGTGCCGTTATCGGTGAGGCTCTCAAGCGCCTTTGCCGCTTCCTCGGACATGATGTGACGGGGGACATTCATCTTGGAGACTGGGGTACCCAGATGGGGTTGGTCATTGCGGGGTTGGAGGAACGGTACGATCTGTCCTATTATTTCGGCTCCGATGCACCCAAGCCCGAAATCACTCTTGCCGACCTGAACGAGGTCTATCCCATGGCTTCCGCCCGCTCCAAGGAGGACGAGGCCTTCCGTGCCAAGGCTCAGGAAATCACCTTCCGTCTGCAACAGCACGAGGAGGGGTATTATCCCCTTTGGCAGGACATTTGCGCCACCTCCATTGCCGACATCAAGAAGGATTACGCCGCGCTGGACGTGGAATTTGATCTGTGGAACGGGGAAAGTACCTGCGACAAATACGTGGATCCCATGATCGACTCCTTTATTGAAAAGGGCTTTGCCTACGAAAGCGACGGAGCGTTGATCATGGATGTTGCAGAGGAGACCGACGAAAAGCCTATGCCTCCCATCCTTCTGCGTAAGTCCAACGGGGCTCAGATCTATGCATCCACCGACCTTGCCACCATTGTGGAACGCATGGAAACCATCGACCCCGATGAAATGTGGTATGTGGTGGACGCCCGTCAGGGACTCCACTTTGAACAGCTTTTCCGTTGTGCCCGCAAGACGGGATTGGTCAAGGAGGATACCGTGCTTCAGCACGTCCCCTTTGGCACCGTCAACGGTACCGACGGCAAGCCCTTCAAGACCCGTGAAGGGGGCACCATGAAGCTGAAGGACCTCATCGCCATCATCTCCGACGCGGCAGGCAAACAGCTCTCCGAAGGTGCTTTGGCTCTCGACCCCGAGGCTCCCCGCAAGGTGGGATGCGCCGCCCTGAAATACGGTGATCTGGTCTGCAATCGCAATAAGAACTATATTTTTGATATTGATAAATTCGTCCAGTTCGACGGAAAAACCGGCTCTTACCTTCTCTATTCCCTTGTCCGCATCAATTCTCTCCTCGCCAAGGCAGGTCAGCCCGACCTTTCGTTGGGATTGAAGATCGAGGACAAGGAGGAGCGGGAGGTTCTGATGAAGATGCAGCTTTTGGTCACCGCATACCATCAGGCCTTTGAAGAAAAACTGCCCAGTTTCCTCTGTGAGGCGGCCTATGATCTGGCCAACGCCTTCAACGTCTTCTACGGAAGCCACAAGATCGTGGGGGAATCCGATCCCCTTCGCCGTAATACATGGCTTACCCTCTCCGCTGCCGTGGGGAATCTGCTCAAGCAGACGTTGACCGTTTTGGGAATGGAGACCGTCCCCGCCATGTAATCCCCCATCAAAGGAGGTTTTCTGCGTGAAAGTAACGAAAATGCTTGCCCTTCTTCTCTCCCTTGTGCTCTTCTGTGCCCTTGTTGGGTGCGAAAAGATTGACCTGAGCGGTGGAAAGGACACCGATTCCGACGATGCCTCCTCCGGCAACGGCGCTGCTGCGGGAGGCACGGTGCTCACCGTCAAAACCACCCTTACGGGGGATGAAACCTTCCGTCCCGCAGGAGGATCCTCCTCCGAAGCGGACCGCATCCTTGCCAAGATCGCCGCGGCGGAGCAGGCAACGGGGTATACGGTGCAGGTGGAGATCGTTTCGAAGGAGACCTTGGATTCCGATTTCGTCCGCGTCAGTCGTGCGGGTGGGAAATACGCCGATATTATCCAGACCGATGCCATGTTTATTTCCCGCTATTTTGATAAGGGATATTTCATCTCTCTGGAAGAAGCGGGGTTGACTCCCTCTCAAACGGGAACGTTGAAATCCGTGGACGGGATCGCCTACGGGCTTCGGGCCGACGGCTGGAATCACCCCCTGCCCACCGCCTCTTTTCTGATGTTTTATAATGAAAAGATCTTTACCGACAGCGGCGTGGAAAGCCCCATGGAAATCTATGAGGATGGCGCGTGGAATTGGGTTAATTTGGAAAGTCTCTGCGATCTTCTCGGAAAAAACACCACTTCCGAGATCTGTTCCGTTTCGGTTCCCACTCAAGAGGAGCCCGATCTGATTTGGGCCACCCTCCATGCCGCAGGGGCCCTCTATTTTGACAAGGACGGGGTGTGCGTTATGGATTCTCAGAATGCACTCAACGGATTTTCCGCCCTGCGGAAATTTTTGAATACGGGCAACACCTACACCGTAGGGTCTTATATCAACGGCACCGCCGACCCCACCGCAAAGCTGGCCTTTGCCAACGGTCGCACCGCATTCTATGTGGGGAATGCTTCCGCTTATTTTGATTCTGCGTCGGATTCTCTGCCCTCCGCATTGGGCGAGGACCTGCGCTTGTTGGGCTTCCCTGCCATGAAATCGGGAGTGTCCGGGGCGGTCTTTACCCAAGAGGACACTTTCATCGGAGTGACCGCATGGGCGGACAAGGAGCTTTGTCAAAAGATTCTTCCTGTGATGTTTGCCCCCGAAGAGGGGGAAGATCCCGCCAAGGATCTGATCAATTCCTATTTCCTTAACGATGCCGACGGGGAGATCTATCTGGATCTTCTGAAAAACGCCGATACCCATTCCGCATTGGGTATGACCGACAATCTTCCTTTGGTGGAGGAGATGTTTGTCCGTGTGGTTCAGGGCGGCTCCGCCAAGGAAATTCTCAACAACCTGCAAACCATTTTCAACAGTTCTGCGAAAGGATAAACACTATGAGAGCTATTATCACCGTAACCGGTAAGGACGCCGTGGGTATCATCGCCCAGGTCAGTGCTTCCTGCACCGAAGCCAACGCCAACATCGAGGACATCACCCAGAAGGTCTTTGACGATCTGTTTGTCATGGTGATGCTGGTCAGTATTGACGGGCTTTCCATGAAGTTCACCGAGTTTGTGGACCGCATGACCGAGCTGGGTAAGATCAACGGCCTTGCCATTCATACCGTGCACGAAGAAATTTTCAACGCCATGCACCGCATCTGAGAGGCTGAACCATGATTACAAGCAGTGAAATTCTGGAAACATTACATATGATCGAAAACGAGCATTTGGATGTTCGTACCGTTACCATGGGAATTTCCCTTTTCGATTGCTGTGATCCCGATCCCAAGGTGGCCTGCCGCAAGATCGTGGATAAGATCTGCTCCAAGGCGGAGCATCTGGTCTCTACGGGGGAACAGATCGAAAAGGAATTCGGAATTCCCATTATCAATAAGCGCATTTCCGTTACCCCCATGGCCATGATTGCCGCCGCCTCCAAAACCGAGGACTACACCTGCTTTGCCAAGGCTATGCAGGAGGCCGCCGACCGTTGCGGCGTGAACTTCATCGGGGGCTTTTCCGCTTTGGTTCACAAGGGCTTTACCGACAGCGATCGGAAGCTCATCCGCTCCCTGCCCCAAGCCTTGACCGAGACACAAAATGTCTGTTCGTCGATCAATGTGGCCTCCACCAAGGCGGGCATCAACATGGATGCGGTGGGCATGATGGGACATACCATCAAGGATCTGGCCTATTTGACCCGAGATCAGGGATCCATCGGCTGTGCCAAGCTGGTGGTCTTTGCCAACGTGCCCGAGGATAACCCGTTTATGGCGGGTGCCTTCCACGGGGTGGGCGAAGGAGAGTGCGTCATCAATGTTGGGGTTTCGGGCCCCGGGGTGGTGAAGACCGCTCTTGAGAAATGCGACGGAGACCTTTCCGATGTGGCCGAAACCATCAAGAAAACCGCATTCAAAATCACCCGTATGGGACAGTTGGTGGCCTCCGAGGCCTCCCGCCGTCTCAACGTTCCCTTCGGGATCGTGGATCTTTCCCTCGCTCCCACTCCCGCCATCGGAGACTCTGTGGCCCATATTTTGGAAGAAATGGGGCTGGAGCAATGTGGCGCTCATGGGACCACCGCTGCCCTCGCCCTGCTCAATGACGCCGTGAAAAAGGGCGGCGTGATGGCCTCTTCCCATGTGGGCGGCCTTTCCGGGGCCTTTATCCCCGTGTCCGAGGATGCTGGCATGATCCGTGCCGCAGAGAACGGCGTGCTTACTTTGGATAAGCTGGAAGCTATGACCGCTGTTTGCTCTGTGGGACTTGATATGATTGCCGTACCCGGAGATACTTCCGCCGACATTCTTTCCGCCATCATCGCCGACGAAATTTCCATCGGTGTTGTCAACACCAAAACCACCGCCGTGCGCATCATTCCCGCCTACGGAAAATCCGTGGGGGATCATGTGGAATTCGGTGGCCTTCTGGGGACCGCTCCCGTCATGCCCGTGCGCAATGTTTCTCCCGCCGCCTTTATTGCCCGCGGCGGCCGCATCCCCGCACCCATGCAGAGCCTGAAAAACTGAACCCATCGCCCTACGGCGTGCAATAATGATCCCCCCGCATGGCGGGGGGATTATTATTATCTTCGGTATTGACAAAATTTGAAATTTATGGTATAATGTGTCTGCTAGATAATCTCATATTTTTAAATTCCCAGGAGAAAATACCTTGGCAAAAGGTACTTTCTCTCTTTTCCGTTTATTCTCTTGGGATAATTGGGATTGTCTAGCAGCAATGAGAGAGGTACTTTTTCAGTGTGTCTCTTATTGAGACACACTTTTTTTGTTGCTCTTTACGCAACTTCCATTGTCGCCAAACAAACACACGAAGAGGATCGCAACGATTTTGTTGCGATCCTCTTTTTAATTTCTTCATAAAACCCTTTCCCATGGCAGGAAAGGGAAAAGCTTACGAATCGCACAAATCCACTGCGCTTCGCCCGAGCTTCCATCGCAAAGGCTTGCGGCATCTCAAACCCAAGTTGTTTTTTTGAAAAGGGGCATTGATTTTCGTTGAGATATTGGAAAGTTTCCAACAAATTAAGAAAAAGCGGCTTTTTCGGTTGACAAAATCCCTTTTATCGGGTATAATAAGGTAGTACTGTACCAAATCTTGATATGCGGAAAGGAGGCGCTTTTGTGAATATCCGGATCAACCCTCAGCTGGGAGAAAAGACCCGAGAGTCCCTTTCTGCCGTTTTACCCATCACGTTTATTGTTTTTGCGTTGAGTATTTTTGTTGTGCCTGTGGATGTTGGCACGATGGCCATGTTTTTGGCGGGGGCGGTGTTGTTGATTTTGGGAATGGGCATGTTCCAGCTGGGTGCGGAAATGTCCATGAGTCCCTTGGGGGAAGGCATCGGTCTGCAGGTTGCAAAGGCAAAGAATAAAATTTGGGCCACCTTCCTGGGCTTTTTGATGGGCTTTTTGGTCACGATAGCGGAGCCTGATCTTCAGGTTTTGGCAGAGCAGGTGCCGGCGGTGTCCAACCTTACGTTGATTTTGACCGTTGCTATCGGTGTTGGTATTTTCCTGGCGCTGGCGGTGCTCCGTATTGTGTTCAAGATTGACCTATCCATTCTACTTATGATTCTTTACGGCGGCGTTTTGGTGCTGTCCTTCTTTGTTCCGCGGGACTTTTTGGCCGTGGCCTTTGACTCGGGCGGGGTTACCACCGGCCCCATGACGGTGCCCTTTATCATGGCGCTGGGTGTTGGTTTGTCCTCCATGCGAAGCGACAAAAATGCAGCCAGTGACTCCTTCGGTCTGGTGGCGCTGTCCAGTGTCGGTCCTATCTTGGCGGTTATGATTTTAGGTTGCTTCTTCCAAACAGGAGAGGCGGAGATGGCGCTCACCGAGATTCCCCGGGTGGAAACCGTGCGGGACGTGACAAAGGCCTTTGCCTTTGAGCTGCCCCACTATGCGGAAGAGGTGCTGATTTCCATTCTTCCCATTCTGTTGGTATTTGTTCTCTTCCAATTGCTGACCCGTCGGTATCACGGACGGCAGTTTTTGAAGGCTTCCGTCGGTTTCGGTTATACGGCCATTGGGCTTGTTTTGTTCCTCTGCGGTGTCAACGTGGGTTTTGCTCCCGTGGGAACCGCTTTGGGAAGCGAGCTTGCCGCATCGGACGAGAAATGGATGCTGGTTCCCATAGGCATGCTCATCGGCTATTTTATCGTCAAGGCCGAGCCCGCCATTCAGATTTTGAACAAGCAGGTGCAATCGGTCACCGGCGGTGTCATTTCCGCCCGTGCCATGAACACCGCCCTTTCCGTGGGCGTTGCGGCCAGTATCGGTCTTGCAATGCTCCGCATTATTCTCGGCATCCATCTGCAATGGATCATCATTCCCGGATACATCATCGCGCTGATCATGTCTCGCTTTGTGCCGAAGATCTTTGTCGGTATTGCTTTCGACTCGGGCGGTGTGGCCAGCGGTCCCATGACCTCCACCTTCCTGTTGCCCCTTTGTATCGGGGTCTGCACCAGCCTTGGAGGCGACGTGATGACCGATGCCTTCGGCGTGGTTTCTCTGGTTGCCATGACACCGCTGATCGCCATTCAGATCATGGGCATCAGTTACCGCATCAAGCTCGGCAAGCAGCAGAAGCAGAGCACGCCCATCAATCTTATTCCTGTCGACAGTGATGAAATCGTTGAAATCGAGGAGGATTGGAATCAATGACATCTGCTCCCGAATCGAAAATTGCCTCCCGTATGCTCTTCCTGATTGCCGGTCATAAGCTGGCCGATCAAGCGGTGGCGCTGCTGCAAAAGCAAGGGGTTCCCATGCAGTATACCCTGCAGGGAATGGGTACCGCCACCAGCGAAATGATGGACCTTTTGGGGCTGGGGACGGCGGAAAAAACCATCCTTACAACGCTTCTCCCCAAGGAGATGGCCAACCGCATCCTGATTTGCCTGAACGATCTTCTGGAGGAAGTGGAGCGGAAAAATCGCGGCATCGCCTTTACCATCCCCCTTCTCAGCGCAAACAAGCTGCTTCTGCGCCTTTTGGGCGATCTTGCATATCTCGACGAAGAACAGGTCGAGAGAAAGGACGATATAACGGTTATGAGCGAAAGAAAGTATTCTCTGATCACCGCTGTGGTCAATCCCGGCTACAGTGAAGAGGTTATGAACGCTGCCCGCAGTGCCGGTGCTCGGGGAGGTACGGTCCTCCACTCCCGTCAGGTGGGCAACGAGCAGGCTCGCACCACCCTCGGTCTCGACGTGCAGGAGGAAAAGGAAATGATTCTCATCGTCGCCGACAACGAGCAAAAGTCGGAAATTATGAAGGCCATCGGCGAAAACTGCGGTCTTCACAGCGAGGCAAAGGGAATTGTCCTGTCTCTCCCCATCGACAACGCCATTGGCCTGCGGTAATTCCCCTTTCCCCGATAAATAAAAAAGCCTTGAGATCCGTTCGAGATCTCAAGGCTTTTTCTGTTTTTTGTTGAACGAACCTTATTTTCCGAGAATGTGGGAGAGGTTGGATTGGATGGTGCGGGCCACGTCGGGCTTGTTCATGGAGTAGACGTGGACATTTGTGATGTTATTGGCGAACAGATCAATGATCTGGTCTGTGGCGTAGGCGATGCCTGCCTGCTTCATGGCGGCGGGATCGTGGCCGAACTTATCCACGATGGTTTTGAAGCGTTGGGGCATAAAGGAGCCCGAAAGCTTGATGGCCCGCTCCACCTGATTGGCGTTTGTGATGGGCATGATCCCCGCCACTACGGGGACGGTGATGCCCGCCTCGCGGATTTTATAGAGGAAATTATAAAGCAGATTGTTGTCGAAAAACATTTGGGTAGTCAAAAATTCACAGCCTGCGTCCACTTTTTCCTTCAGGCGACGGATATCTTCCTTTTGGTTGGTGCTTTCGGGATGGATTTCAGGGTAGCAGGCTCCGCCGATACAGAAATCCGCCCCCGATTCCTTCAGATCGCGGATCAGATCCACCGCATAGCGATAGTCCCAGGCAGAACGGTCTTCCCGTTCCCGTCCCGCGGGAATATCTCCCCGCAGAGCCATGACGTTTTCGATTCCCGCCTCTTTCATATCTTGAATACGGGCGTGCACCGACGCTTTGGTGGAAGAGACGCAGGTCAGATGGGCCAACGTGGGAACGCCGTGGTCCTTTTTGATGCGCTTGGAGATCTCCAGTGTATATTTGCTGGTGCCGCCACCCGCTCCATAGGTGACGCTCATGAAAGCAGGCTTGAGAGCGGCGATTTCATGGACGGCCTGCTCCACACTGTCAAAGGCGTCATCGGTTTTGGGCGGAAATACCTCAAAGGAGAGGGAAAGGGTATCGTTTTTCAAAAGAGGGAGGAGTTTCATAAAAATTACTTCTTTCCGATGGTTTGTTTCGATTATTTTGCAAAAAAGGAGAGGATGTGGTCAATGTATGGCTGGAGGACTTCGTTTTCCGCCATATAGATTTCATGCTTTGTTCCGCGGACGGTTACCAGTTCTCCGTGGGGGATTCGGTCGATGTAGGTTTGTTGGGGGCCGGGGAGGACCAGCAGATCCTGCTCCGCACGGAAGAGGAGGACGGGGGCCTGCACGGTGGCACAGTTGTTTTTGTTCAAAAGCAGTTTAGATACGCTGAGGGATTGCAGAAGCCAACTGTAGGTGGGGGAGGTGTTGCGCAGGTGGCGGTAATGGAGGCGCTTTTGCCGATAATATTCAAAACGGGCAAAGGAGCTGTCACAGCTTTCCTCAAAGGATTCCTCCTCGTCAAAGGGCTCAAAGCCCATGACCCGTTTTTTGCCGTTCCCTGTAAGGCAGGCTAACCCGGCCATCAGCTTGGCCATAAATTTGGGCCAGTGTCCCGTGACGGGAGCGATCATGGGGGCGTTGAGCACGGCGCGGCGGAAGGTGACGGGATTTTTGGACAGATACAGGGCCGCAATGGCTCCGCCCATGGAGTGCCCAAAGAGATATAACGGCTGGTTGACCGCATTGGGGCGGACGATCTTTTGAATAAATCGGTCAAAATCCTCCACATAGTCGGAGAATTTCCCGATGTGGGTCAGAGAGGTGTCCTCGATTTCCCGATAGGAGCGACCGTGGCCCCGCAGGTCCAGCAGAAAGACGGAATAGCCGGCCTTGAGGAAGTAATAGGTCAGTTCCCGATATTTTTCCGCAGATTCGGTGAAGCCGTGGCAGATTACCACAGCCCCCACGGGGTCGGCGCAGAGATAATATTCGTAGTGCAGGCGCATACCCCGCACAATGGTCAGATATCCCTTGGTGCGATAGCGTTGCAAAAGGGGCTCCACCGTGTTGATCATCACCTCGTCGAAGTGGTCTTCCGGCAGAACATCCACATGGCAGGCGCCCCGCAGGGGAGCGGAATAGGCTTCACTCATGGCAATTTCCTTTCATATAATCAGATCAGATCTTCCCAGGGAAGGGCGTCAAAGGTGCGCAGGGCAACGCCCTCTTCGGTGGGGACGATGGCGCAGACGCCGTCCCTGCGCAGGCAGAACAGCATTTCCCGCAGGCGGTCGGGTCGGGTGCGGTCGGCGAAAAAGACCGTGTCGGTCAGCATGCCGTCTTCCATGCGCTCCAGGGCGGTGCGGGTCAATCGGTAGTGGGGATCGGAGCCCGTGGTTTCGGAGGTAAGAATTCCCTTCTCCTCCAGCCCCTTCAGTGCTTCGTCCAGGGTGGTGTGGTTTTTCTCATCCATCAGGCGGTCGATGCGGTCGGACAGGGCGGAAAAACCCAGCTCGTCCAGATAATTGCGCAGATACAGCGCCAGATCGGGCTGCTTGAGATCGTCGGCGGGGAAGGGGGCATTGCTCCCCAATCCATCTTTCGCCCGAAGGGCGTAAAGGGCGCGGATAAAATTGAAAACGGTGAATTCATCGTGGGTCAAAACCACGCTCAGATGGGTAAAGGCGGCGAAGTTTGGCTGATAATATCCGCAGAAATTGCGTTGCAGAAATTTGATCAGCCGCGGACGGTCAAAAAAGGCCTCGAACACATGGCAATCCTGCTTTTCCAACCAGGTGTAGAGATAGTAGATTGCACCGATTTTCAGCAAATAGAGCATGCCGTCCACCGTGGAATGCCGTCCCACCACCCGTGTTTTTTCGGGGGTCAGGGCAAAGGCACAGAGCAGGCGCTCCTCCTCCTTCAGAGGACGGGGCAGCGTGGGGGCGTTGAGGGTGAGCAGGGTGCGGAAGGGGGAGGCCTCATTGGGCTCCAGTCCCGACGCACGCAGAAGGGTCAGCAGTTCTTTGGTATTGTAAAGATATCTCATTGTGCCATCCCTCCCGGAAAACGGTTTTTGTCGCCCATGCGTTTGGAGGTTGCCTCCGAGGGCAGATTTGAGGGTGCCTTGCGGACCTCCCCGATCTGCTCGGGCAGGGTCAGAAGATGCTCTATATCCCCGTCGGGGAGGATGCGGGCCAGGGTTGCGCGGAGTTCAGCCTCCGATTCGGGGTCGGTCTTGCCCCGCATCAAGGGCTTGTTTTCGAAAATCATGCCACCGAAGCGGGTTGTGTTGGATGCGGCGTTGAGCAGATTGCTGCCCCGCTCGCTGTTCAGAGGTGTAATAATTTCGAAAAGGGCAATGGAATCCCGTGCGGTATCCCATTTGACCAGGCTTTGCGCAGGTGTTTCGCCGCAAATTTCGTTGCGGTCGTCGGAAAAGTCCTTCTTTGCATCGTCCCAGAGTCGGTCTGCGGTTTCCACCGATCCCACAAAGCCCATATCGTTCATCATGCGGCAATGGCGCAGGTTTTCGGTCACGGCTTCCCGTACCCAATCCTCCTCCACCGCCTCGGCGAGCAGCTCGTTCTTCCGATGGCAGAGCACCTTTCCTTCCCGATTCAGCACACGGCAATCTCCATCCCGCTTGCTTTCCTCCGTTGCCTTGGCCAAAAGATAGCGCTTGAGGGGATCGGGTTCTTTGTCGATGCGGTCCAGGTCCCGTTCCAGAGCGGGGGCACGGTTTTTACGGGCACGGGTGGCAGATCGACGGCGATAAACGGTGAAATAGGCCGCGCCGAACAGCGCAAAGGGAAGAATCATGGCAAGAACGATGACGATTCCGTTGTCGGGGTTTGGAATTTCTTCCCCCGTCAGTCCTTGGGAAACGTCCCGCAGGGAATCGTAATAGGAGCGGTCACGGCAGATGCACTCCTCGCAGGGGAGGGAGCATCCGTTGCAGGTGACGATCAGAAAGCCCGCTTCGGTTTCGGTACGGGTCAACGCATCGCCGCACCAGCAGGTATCGCAGGTGCAGGAGGTGTAATTGCGTCCGCATCCCAGGCAGTCAAAGATCATATAGCGATCTCCGTCCTCGGTGGCAAATTCCCGTCCGCAACCGCAAAGCCCGTCATGGGCGGAGGCAAGGGAGGGGAGCGCGAGGAGGGACAGGGTCAGAAGCATCGCCAAAAGAGTCATGATCGTTCGTTTCATGCCTTCACCCCCGTAATCAGGGTGATCACAAGAAAGATCACCGATACCCCCGCCGAGACCACCAACGGCTTGGCGGCACGGAGCTTGGGCATATGTTCAAAGCGGTCCTTGGTCGTGGCAACGCCCACGGCAAATTGCCCCATGATGTAAAAGGGAATCATCACATTCCAGCCCAGCACGAACTGAACCAGGAAAAAGAGTACCGAGAAGGGCACCTTCCAGAGATGATTTTTGCGGCGGGCGGAAAGGATCATGTCATAGCAGGTCACTTCCACCCCCGTCAGTGCTACGGTGAGGATCAGATAGGACAGAATGGACACGGCGTCGGATTTGGTCAGCACTACGCCGAAAATCAAATAGGGCAGGGCACAGAGCAGGCCGGCGATGGTATAACGGTCAAATTTCACGGTACCCCTCCTTTACTTCAGCGAAAATGTCACCGTGATCAGGGCAAACAGGGCAAACCCCCACAGGGTGATAAACGTGAGAACATAATATTTCTTTCCCAAAAGATCCCGCAGAACCTCCGTTAGGGTGAAAATCCACCACAGCAGAGCTATAACTCCAAAGGACATGGACACAGAACATCCGAAGAGGCTCAGAATCAGTCCCAGCCCCATGACGGCGGCGGGACAGACCGCGGCACCCGCCACGGCGGAAAGCATGCGGAAGGGGCGGATTGCATCGGCACCGAAGATCTTTGCCAAAAGGGAGGTCCCCCCCGCAAAGGCCAGAGCGGCGGCACCGCCCACCAGGCATCCTGTCAGCACAAAGGCCCACATGCGCCCTGCGGAAATCAGATCCGCATGGGACCAGTCCAGGGCCACCAGCAGATAAAACAGACCTCCGAAGAGACAGTTGAGCAGGAGGAAAAAGCCCCACAAAGGTTCGTTAAGATTTTCATAAAGACCCGACGGGCGCAGGGCATACCGCAGATAGTGGCGCCCCTTGCCCAACAACTGCTTGCGGGTCATGGCGGCGAAATTGGGAAGCCCGAAAAAGCGTCGTTCGGGTTCCTCAACAGAAGAAACCTCTTCGGGCAGAGGCTCTTCTTTTTTCTTGCGGTGCTCCTTTTTTTTCTTTTTTACGGAAGGTAGGGGCGCTTCTGCTTCTCGGGGGAGGGGTGGTTCTTCGGCGGGTGTCGCAGGCGCGGGATCCTCTCCCGGATCGTGAATGGTGAAATCAAAGTTTGAAAAGTCAAATTCGTCGACTTCTTCGGGTGTTACCGAGGTTTCGGTTTCAAATTCTTTCTCCACAGAGCATCCTCCTTTCAGCGGACGGTTGAATGCAGGGCTTCATATGCTTCCAGTGCACAGAGACGGTCCCCGCCGTATTCCACGGTTTCGCCGCGGACGATCTGGCCCGTCTCATGTCCCTTGCCCAACAGGAGCAGAAGATCTCCCCCGCGGCAGCGGGACAGGGCATGGGCAATGGCTTCGGGGCGGTGGGGGATGCGGACATATTCCGCGCCGTGACGGATCAACATCACTTCTGCCTGATTCATAATGTCTTCCGATTCTTCATCGGCAGGATCATCGTCGGTCAGTACCACATAGTCGGCGCGGCGTCCTGCCACATCGCTCATCTCTTCCCGACGGTCGAGGGCTTTGTTGCCGGGACAGCCGTAGACCACGGTCTTGCGGGCACCGGGGTAGAAGCGGTCGGCATAATCAAAAACCTTTTCAAAGGAAAGGCCGTTGTGGGCGTAGTCCACAATCACCTTCACGCCGCCCAGGTCGAACTGTTCCATGCGTCCCTTGACCGACACCTTTGCAAGTCCCCGACGGATGGGGGCAATGCCGATCCCCAGGCTGCGGGCGGCGGCAATGGCGCAGAGGGCGTTGGAAACATTGAATTCCCCCGCCATTTTCAGGGAAAAGGCTTCGTTTTTCAGATCGGTGCCCGTCACGGTGAAGGTCATACCCTCCTCGGTGGGCTCGATTTTCGATGCGTAATAATCGGCACTCGGGTCGGTGATGGAGACGGTTTTCAACGTGGGGCAGGTGGCGGCGGCGATCATATCTGCGGCGTGGGGATCGTCCAGATTGACGATGCCCGTGCTGCAGAGGGTGAGCATTTTTTTCTTGGCCTGCTTGTATTCTTCAAAATCCTTGTGCTCTGTTGGAGAAATGTGGTCGGGGGAAAGGTTGAGATAAATTCCTACGGCAAAGTCCAGGCCCAGCACCCGATCGTATTGCAACCCTTGGGAGGATACTTCCATCACCGCCGCCTTGGCTCCGTCTTCGGCAAAGCAGTGGAGCAGGGCGTAAAGATCCAGCGCTTCGGGCGTGGTTCCGCTCTTCTTGCGGGGCTTGCCGCAGGAGAGGGCCTCGTTTGTGGAAATGATGCCGTACTGTCCCCCAAAGGCTTCGTCGAAAATGCCGCTCAGCTGGTAGGCGCAGGAGGTTTTTCCCTTGGTTCCCGTGATGCCTACCAGAGGATATCGATGGTCGGGGCGGCCGTAAAACTCCCGTGCCACCAAAGGCATGGCCTTGCGCACGTCGGAGACCAGCAGGTGGGGCAGGGCGATATTAAATTCGGTTTCGGCGATGTAGGCGCAGGCTCCCAAAGCGGCGGCATCCCTCAGATATTGTTCCTTGAATCGGACGCCTTTGCAGAAAAACAGGCTTCGGGGAAGGACCGCTTTTGAGTTGCATCCGATGGAAGAAATCTCGATTTCTTCTGCGGGAAGCACTGCGTGGCGGAGTAGTCCCGCCTCTTGAAGAATCATACGAATTTCGGAAAGATTCATTTTTTTTGATCCTTTTATTTCACGAAAATTTCAACCTTGTCGAAAATAGTGAATTTTTTTCGAAATAGTTTTGAACAGTGGAAAACTCAGATTTTTATGGGTTTTTTCAACCCTTTCCACAGAGTTTTCCACAGTTTTTTGTCCAAAACCCATGAGTTTTCCACAGGTTGGATTGCGAACTATTTTCAAACTTCTGCAGAGGGATTATGAAATTTCTGTCAATTTTTTCAGCGTCCGTGACTCCAGTATTTTTTGTCCAGCGACCGATAGAAGGAGGCTTCGGACACATGGTCGGGCAGGATCACATCACTCCCCGCCAGGTCGGCGGCGGTGCGGGCAACCTTGAGAATTTTGTCCCGTGCCCGCATGGAAAGCCCCAGCCGCTCAAAGATAACGCGCAGGGTCTCGTCCGCCTCGGGGGTCAGGGCAAACAGGGCCTTGATTTGGGCGGGGGTGGCGCGGGCGTTGCACTCGGTGTCGGTGCCCTCGTAGCGTTTGCGCTGAATCTCACGGGCGGCTTCCACTCGTTTGCGGATCTCCGCCGAGGATTCCTCCTTGCGATGGGCGGCGGAGGAGACGTCGGTATAAGAAACGGGGGGAAGCTCGATTTGCAGATCGATGCGATCCATCATTGGCCCCGAAATTCTTCCCAGATAGCGGCTGACCGCACCCGGTCCGCAGGTGCATTTGCGGGTTGGATGGCCGAAATAGCCGCAGGGACAGGGGTTCATGGCGCAGACCAGCTGGAAGGCGGCGGGATAGGTAAGGGTTTTTGCGGCACGGGAGATGGTCACCTTTTGATCCTCCAAAGGTTGACGCATGGCTTCCAGTACCGATTTGTTGAATTCGGGCAATTCGTCCAAAAACAGAACGCCGTTGTGGGCAAGGGAGATCTCTCCCGGACGGGGGATGCTTCCGCCTCCCGCCATGCCCTGAACGGTGATATTGTGGTGGGGAGAGGCAAAGGGACGGACAGACGACAGGGGCCTATTGAAATCCAGCACTCCCGCAACCGAGCGAATCTTTGCCGTTTCCAGCATTTCGCTTGAAGAAAGGCGAGGCAGGATGGTGGGCAGACGCTTGGCAAGCATGCTCTTCCCTGTGCCCGGAGGCCCGATCATGAGAATGTTGTGTCCTCCCGCGGCGGCGATCTCCAGCGCCCGTTTTGCCCCCTGCTGCCCCATGACCTCGGAAAAATCCACGCCGTATCCCTCGGCGCCCTCTTCCTCCTCGGGAAGGATGGGCGGCTGGGGTGCGGGAGCAGGGCCCACCCCCGAAAGGGCGTCGCACAGTTGCTTGACCGTGTCGATGCCAAAAACCCGAAGGCCCGTGGCGGAAGCCGCTTCCTTTGCGTTCTTTGCGGGAACAAAGAGATCTTTAAAGCCCAGCTGTGCCGCAGACAGGGCGGCGGGCAGGATTCCCGTGCAGGGACGCAATTCCCCCGCCAGGGAAACCTCACCCAGAAATGCGGCGCTCTTGGGCAGAGGGGAAATCTGACCTGTGGCGGCCAAAAGGGCAAGGACCATGGGCAGATCGTACCAGGACCCCTCCTTGCGCACGTCGGCGGGGGCGAGGTTGAGGGTATATTCCGCCTCGGGCAGGAAAAATCCGGAATTCTGAATGGCGGACCTCACCCGATCCCGCGCTTCCTTCATGGCGGTGTCGGGGAGTCCCACAATGCCGATGGAGAGCTTATCTCCCATGCGAAAATCCGCTTCCACTTCCACAGAATAACCTTCAATTCCGCTTAATCCGATGGCACAAACCTTGGCGACCACGGCAATTCCTCCCTTAAAAACGTTTCGGGTACAACAACTCATGATATATTATAGTACATAATTGTGATATATTTATGGCAAATTCGAAGAAACTATAGCATATTTTAATAAAATATGTTATAATAATATCCAAGCATATATGTAACCCGTTTTTTTGTTAGATCAAGGAGTTGATACCGATGGGTCTGTTCAGCGGTTTGTTTAAAACCTACAGCCAAAAAGAATTGAAGAAAATTGCCCCCATGGTGGAAAAGATAGAAGCCTTGGAGGAAGAATATAAAGCCCTGTCCGACAGTGATCTTCGGGGAAAGACGGCGGAGTTCAAGGCCCGCTATGCGGAAGGGGAATCTTTGGATGAGATTCTTCCCGAGGCCTTCGCCACCGTCCGTGAGGCCGCCGCCCGCGTGTTGGGCATGCGCCATTTTCAATGCCAGCTTTACGGCGGCATTGTTCTGTATCAGGGGCGTATCTCCGAAATGCGCACGGGGGAAGGTAAAACCCTGGTCGCCACCCTGCCCGCCTATCTGATGGCCCTTTCGGGAAAGGGTGTTCACGTGGTCACGGTCAATGACTATCTGGCCCGCCGCGACAGCGAATGGATGGGCAAGGTTCATACCTTCCTGGGGCTGACCGTGGGACTGATTACCCACGAAATGGACAGTGACGCCCGTCGCGCCGCCTATGCCTGCGATATTACCTATGCCACCAACAACGAGATCGGCTTTGACTATTTGCGGGACAACATGATTCGTTACCGCATTAAGGAAGGCGACCCCACCCCCTATTTGCCCCCCAAGGTTCAGCGCAGTCTGAATTACGCCATTGTGGACGAGGTGGACTCCATTCTCATTGACGAAGCCCGCACTCCCCTCATCATTTCGGGGCAGGTGGACGAGTCCGACGAAATGTACCAGCGTGCCAATACCCTGGTCAAGATGCTGGTCTGCAAGAAATACAAAGAAATCGACGCGAAAAACGAAGATCCTCATGACGATTGCGACTACGTTGTGGAGGAAAAGAACAAAACCGTTTCCCTTACCCCCCGTGGCGTGGACAAGGTGCAAAATTATTTCGGCATCGAGAACTATTCCGACACGGAGAACATTGAGATTCAACACTATGTCAATCAGGCCCTGCGTGCCTACGGCATCATGGATCGGGACGTGGATTACGTGGTCAAGGACGGCGAAGTTGTCATTGTCGACGAATTCACGGGACGCTTGATGTTCGGCCGCCGCTATTCCAACGGCCTGCACCAAGCCATCGAAGCCAAAGAAGGGGTTAAGGTGGAGAGTGAATCCAAAACCCTCGCCTCCATCACCTTCCAGAACCTCTTCCGCCTTTACGACCGTCTGTCGGGTATGACCGGTACGGCTATGACCGAGGAAGACGAATTTTTGGAGATTTACAATCTGGACGTGGTGGAGATTCCCACCAACAAGCCCTCTCAGCGCCATGACCACGATGACCGCCTTTTCAAGAATGAGATTCAGAAGTTCAATCATGTGGTGGCCCAGGTGCAGGAATGTCACGCCAAGGGGCAGCCCGTCCTTATCGGTACGGTGACGGTTGAAAAGTCCGAGCGTCTCAGCAAAATCCTCACCGCCCGCAAGATTCCCCATAACGTGCTCAACGCCAAGAACCATGAAAAGGAAGCGGCTATTATCGCGCAGGCGGGACGCAAGGGTGCTGTTACCATCGCCACCAACATGGCAGGCCGCGGAACCGACATTATTCTGGGCGGTAATGCGGAATATATGGCCAAGAAGCAGATGGAGAAGGAAGAATTCGATCATGAGCTGATCGTTCAGTCCACCTCCTTTGCCGAAACCGATAACCAAGAAATCCTTGCCGCCCGTGCTCGCTACAAGGAGCTTTACAGTCAGTACAAAGTCCAGGTCGATGCGGAGGCCGAGGAAGTGAAGGCCGCAGGCGGTCTCTATATCCTCGGTACCGAGCGCCATGAATCCCGTCGTATCGACAATCAGCTGCGGGGGCGCGCCGGCCGTCAGGGAGACGTGGGTGAAACAGCCTTCTATATCTGCTTCGAGGACGATCTTCTCCGTCTCTTCGGAGGCGAAAAGCTGGCAAACATGGGCATTATCAATTCCTTCCCCGATGATGAGCCCATCACTAGCGGTATGTTCACCAAAACCGTGGAAAACGCTCAGAAGCGCAAGGAAGGCGCCAACTTCAACGGACGTAAGCACGTGCTGGAATACGATGACGTGGTCAACCAGCAGAGAATTCAGATCTATAAAGAACGGGATCAGATCATGGCGGGGATGGACCTCTCCGAGAAGATCGCCAACATGCGCCGCTCGGTCATCGACCGTCAGCTGGATACCTTCTGCACCGGCGCCCGTGAGGATTGGAATCTGAAGGGGCTGAAGGAGTATTTGGAGGGCAACCTCTACTTCCCCGTGCGGGACGAAAACGGTCAGACCGTGGATATTTTTGAGGGCAAGGATTCGATAGAAGACCTGAGGGAAGCTCTGCAGCAGGCCGCCGATCGCTCCGCCGCACTGGTGGAGGAAAAGCTCTCCCCCGAGCACATGCGGGAACTGGAACGCTTTGTGATGCTGGGTGCCATCGACGCCTACTGGATGGATCATATCGATGCCATGGACGAACTGCGCCGCGGGATCAACCTGCAGGCATATGCCCAACACAATCCTCTCACCGAATATCAGCTGCAGGGGGACGAAATGTTCCGCGAAACGGTCTACGCCATTCGGGAACGGGCGGTTTTCGATTGTCTGCGCCTCTTCCACACCTGGGCGGTCAACGTCCTTCAGCTGGAGGAGTTTGTCCGCGCCGAGAATGCCCGCAAGGCTCTCGCCCGTAAGCTGAAGCTTTCCCACGTCCGTGTCAACGATGACCGCAATCGCACCGAACAGGGCAAGGGCGTCACCGTGGTCAAGAGTAAAAAGGTGGGACCCAACGAGCCCTGCCCCTGCGGAAGCGGCAAGAAGTATAAAAAGTGCTGCGGTCAGGGCAAATGACGGGAGGTAGCATATGAAGCGTCAACCCCTTGTTTTCCGCGGTATTCCCGTGGTTCCCTGCATCAGCGCCATCGGCATGGTGGTGTTGTGGTATGTCACCTTTCTGACCGACAACGGCGCCTGGGTCTTTCAGGCGGAAAGCCTTTCCTTCGAAGGGCTTTCTCCTTACATGATTTACAGCAAAATCCTTGTCTATCTCACGCCCATTGCCTTTTTTGTCGGAGTTCTTTTTCTGGCGGAGCGGAGCCTGCGGTGGATGATTCTTCCTCTGCTGGTGCCCGTTGTGCATCAGATTTCCAATCTGATCTATTACGCAGAGACGCCCGATGCGCTTTTGGACAATCCCATTCAGTATTGTCTCCCTTTCCTGGGGCTTGTGATTTTTGCCTTCACCGCAGAGGGACTGATTCCCACAAAATGGGTGCTGGTGGGCTTCGGATTCGGGGCGGCATTGCTCCCCGTTGCGGTGTCCCTCTTCGGCGTGGGAGAATTCACCGATGTGATCCGCACCGTGGATTATGACATTTCCCAATATGTGGATCATCATCTTGTGGAATGGTCTGCCATCGCCTCTCTCTCCCTTTATTATATCGGTTTGGGTTCCATGGGCTTTCAGATGCACCGCCCCCCTGCCGACGAAGAAAAAAAACTTTAACTATACTTAGGTTATACTCTCTATAATATATATCGGAAAGGAGATGATCCCATGGCCGATACCTACATATTTCGTCGGGTGGAAAAGAAATATTCCATGACCTTGGCACAAAGGGATGCGTTTATGGAAGATATTCAGCATCTTTTGGAACCCGACAAGTACGGAAGAAGTACGGTCTGCAGTCTTTATCTCGATACTCCCGATCACATTCTGATCC
>JAGAOU010000077.1 GCA_017623595.1 Clostridia bacterium | reverse complement strand
GAATCGTACCCCATCATAGCAAGGTAACGAACCATCCGACGGACGACATCGGGACGCATAACCGAGTTCCGGGAAACGTCATCCATGTAGCAGAGCATAGAGAAAGATGCCTTCTGCCGAATCGGCTTTCCCGTTTCCCACACGCTTTTCAAAAAAGAAAGCGAACGGAAAAGTTCACACTTACGGGAGTATGCAACGGCCAATCCACCGTTTTTCCGCTCTACGGAAAATCCTTTTTCGCAAAATTTCACGGAAAGAGAAATACCGGACGGGGAAATTTTATGTCCCAATACGGAAAGAATCGCTTTGACAGCATCAAAATGTTGCAAATCCAAACTTATAATATTCAAATCCAAAGAAACAACACTCCTTTTTTGCGCTATGTTTTCTTATATTATACACATTTATTGAAAAAAGTCAAGAGGGGAAAGTTCTTTTTCCAAATATAATCCGTAAAAATATGTGAAATCAAATTCAGGCACTTGAAATTTAGAACAAAATCGTGTATAATAATATAATGTAGAAAAACACATGGAGGTCCGCTATGGACTGGATCATTGTGGGATTGGGAAATCCCGGAAAAAAATATGAATTTACCCGTCACAACGTGGGCTGGATGGCCCTTGACGCCTTTGCGGATAAGCTGGGCATTAAAATCAACCGCATTCGTTTCCGAGCCCTCTGCGGGGAATGCATTATTGACGGAAAAAAGGTTCTGCTGATGAAGCCCCAAACCTTTATGAACCTCTCGGGCGAAGCTGTACTTGAGGCCTGTAACTATTACAACATCGCGCCGGATCATGTCCTTGTTGTATGCGATGATGTGGCCCTGCCCTTCAATCGCATCCGCATCCGCCAAAAGGGAAGCGCAGGCGGACATAACGGCTTGAAGAATATCATTCTTCATTTGGGAAATGATTGTTTCACGAGGGTCCGCATCGGAGTATCGGATCGAGGAGACCCAACTACCGATCTGGCAGACTGGGTTTTGGGTACCTTTTCAGGAACCGAAAAAAAGAAACTGTCCGAACGCTTTTCGGACACAAATGACATACTTACCCTTATCGTCAACAACCGTCTTGAGGATGCAATGAGTCGTTACAACGGGGATCCGAAATGAATGAATTGATCGGAAAACTTACCCTTCTGCCCGAATACGAAGGCCTGGAACAGGCAAACAAACATAGGCTTACCACCGCAGTATTCGGCATTGACGGACAAAAGGCGTATTTTACGAATATACTGCAGCGTCGGCTAGGAAAGCGGGCGTTTTTGGTTGTGCCCGATGAACGGGAAGCGCGGGCAGTCATCCGCATCTTAGAGGCACTGGGAGAGCCCACCCTCTATTTTCCCCCGAAGGATTATACCTTTCGAGACGTGGAGAGTGCTTCCCGTTTCGAAGAAAATCAACGCATTGAGGTTATTTCCAAAATCCGAAAAGGTCAATACCAAACCATTGTAATCCCCGCAGACGCACTCTGCTCGCTGACTCTATCCCCTTCGGATTGTCGGGAAACGGTTTTGACCGTGGGTGAGGATTTTGATTATGACGCTCTGCCGAAAATTCTGACCGATTACGGCTACGAATCCTTCTCAAAGGTGGAAGGGCCGGGACAATTCTCCATTCGTGGCGAAATCGTTGATATTTTTCCTCCCTCGGAGGAACAGCCCTACCGAATTGAATTTTTTGATGCAACGGTGGATACGATCTCCATCTTTGACGTGTCCACCCAACGTCGCACCGAAATCAAGGATCAACTGCGACTGACCCCCGCAAAGGAATTTACGGAACGAGTCTTGGAGGATCTGAAAAATGCCCTTCCGAGCCTGCCCCAGACTCCGGGAGTACGGAAGGATTTGGACCTTATTTCCCAGGGAATTCTCCCCCGACACGACCGCTATCTCCCCTTGTTTTACACCTCCCGCGCCAACATTCTGGACTACCGTGGACAGGACGATCTGCTCTTTGTGTTTGAATACAAGCGGGTCCTACAGACATTGGAAGGATTTGCGTTCCGCGTGGAAGAGGATATTAAGCAGCTGACGGAGGAAGGGTACACCTTTGTCGACGATAATTATTTCTATTCCAAAGCCGAAATTCTTCCCCGATTCAACGGGGCAACGGTGTTTGAAACTCTTACCTCTTCCCTGCCCGATCTCAAATTGGACCGAATCTTTGAGTTCAAAGTCTTCCCTACTTCCAACGCTAACCTGAAAACACTGCCCGGGGAAATTGAACAATACCTTGGGGCAGGTTATCATGTCACTGTGGTCACCATGACCGAAGATCACCGCCGTGAGATGGCGAGGCTTTATGCAAAGAAAAAAGTGACCGTATGCTGCGACCCTCTTCCCATCGGATTTGAATTACCCGATGCAAGGGAAATTGTTTTTTCCCTGCGACAGAAGGGCGAAATCAAACGCAAGCCAAAGCCAAAATTCAAGCGCGGCGAAAAGATCAAGGAATTTTCCGATATTCACCCGGGCGATTATGTGGTTCACGAAAATTACGGCGTAGGGCTTTATGACGGGATTCACAAAATCGAAACCGACGGCATTGCCAAGGACTTTATAAAAATCAAGTTTGCGGGAACGGATACCCTCTATGTCCCCTGTGACAATCTGGATCTGATTTCAAAATATATCGGTGCAGGCGACGAGATTAAGGTCAAGCTGAATCGCCTCGGCGGCACCGATTGGCAAAAAGCAAAGCAACGTGCCAAAAAGGCCGTGCGGGACCTGGCGGACAAATTGATTCTGCTATACGGTCAACGCATGAAAACGCCGGGGCATGCATTTTCACCCGACAACGACTGGCAAAAGAATTTCGAAGAGGACTTCGAATTCGAAGAAACCGACGATCAACTGCGCTGCATCGAGGAAATCAAACGAGACATGGAGCGTCCGATTCCCATGGACCGTCTTCTCTGCGGCGACGTTGGCTTTGGAAAAACCGAAGTAGCCCTCCGCGCAATTTTCAAGAGCGTTATGGACAGCAAGCAGGTTGCGTTGCTTGCCCCAACCACCATTCTTGCATACCAGCATTACAACACCATCCGTGCCCGTTTTCGGGATTATCCCGTCCGCATTGAATTGCTTTCCCGCTTTCGCTCGGCAAAGCAACAGGAAGCCATCTTAAAGCAGTTAAAAAAGGGCGAGGTGGATGTGGTGATCGGAACCCACCGTCTGGTGCAGAAGGACATTGCATTCAAGGATCTCGGCTTAATCGTCATCGATGAGGAACAACGCTTCGGGGTCAGTCATAAGGAATATCTGAAGGAAAAAGCCATCGATGCCGACATTCTTTCCCTTTCCGCTACCCCCATTCCCAGAACCTTGAATATGTCAATGAGTGGGATCCGCGATATTTCGGTCATCAATGAGGCACCTCACAACCGATTCCCCATTATGACTTATGTAACAGAGTATAACGAAGGATTGATCTGCGACGCCATTCGCAAGGAGTTGTCCCGCGGTGGACAGTGCTATTACCTTCACAATCGCATTGACACGATCTACAAAACCGCCCAGCTCATTGAGGATCGAACCGGAGCAAAGGTTCAGGTGGCCCACGGAAAGATGTCCCAAGAGGAGCTTTCCACCGTGTGGCAGCAGTTGGTGGACGGAGATATCGACGTGCTGGTCTGCACAACAATCATCGAGACAGGCGTTGACGTTCCGAACTGCAACACCCTGATCATCGAAGACGCTGACCGTCTTGGCCTTGCTCAGCTTCATCAGATCCGCGGACGTGTCGGTCGCACCGACCGAAGAGCCTACGCCTATTTCACCTTCCGTAAGGGCAAGGTGCTTTCGGGCGATGCCTACAAGCGGCTTATGACCATCAAGGAATTCACAGAATTCGGGTCGGGATTGAAGATTGCTATGCGCGATCTGGAGATCCGCGGTGCAGGCGACATGCTGGGTGCGGAACAAAGCGGTCACCTTGTCTCGGTGGGTTATGATATGTACATGAAGCTGCTGGATGAGGCCGTGCGGGAGCAGCGGGGTGAAACGGTTCAAAAGGACGATTGCACCGTAGAGATGAAAATCGATGCATACATCCCCGACACCTATATCCGAGATCCGGAAACCCGCATTGAAATTTACAAGCTGATTTCCGGAATCACCGGGGCGGAAGATGAATCGGAGGCTGTTGACGAACTGATCGACCGCTTCGGAGAACCACCTAAGCCGGTAATGAATCTGCTGATGATTGCCCGTCTGCGCTACAAGGCAATTGCATGCGGAATCACAAAGATTTCGGAATTCGCAAAAGGATACCTCATCTATCCGAAAACCGTCGATCCGCGCACCATTGCGGGGTTGGCCGCCATTTATCGTCGCAATTTTCTTTTTTCTGCCGCAAATCCTCCTTATATTACCCTGAAATGCGAGAATAAAGAAAAAGATATTGAACAATTTATGGGAAATCTCGCCGAAGTTATAGACAAATCGGAAAAAGTATGATATAATGAGATGTAATTCCCGAAACGAAGGAGTATTAACATGAAAAAACGCATTCTTTCCCTTTTGCTCTTGGCGATTCTCGCCTTTGGCATTCTTTCCGTCAGCGGATGCACCCAATATGCCATCACATCCGACGGCGAAACCTTTGAAGAAGGCAAATCCGGATACTACAGCTTTTATGTCCATTGGCAAAGAGACTATTTCAAAGAACTGCTGAAGAACTACAACCTGGACATCACCACCAACATGGACAGCGCTTACACCGAAACCGAAACGGTCCGCCAGGCAATTGTTTCCTCTGCAAAAACCCAGTACATCAGCTTTGTGGTTGTCACACAGAAATTCGATGAGTTGGGGCTCACTCTGACCGAAGAACAGATCAGCGATCTGGAAAAACAGTACAACAACGAATGGATCAAGGTCTATGGCGAAGAGGGCATGAAAAACATTCTTGATACATTGGATCTTTCCAAGGATGAATTCATGAATCTTTTGGCGGTTCAGGTCAAGAGTGATGCCATTCTGGAATACTACTACGGTGAAAACGGTCTGATCCCCGTCACCGAAGAAGAAAAATCCAAGCATTACGACGACAACTATCTCCGCTTCAAGTACGTGCTGCTCTCCACGGTGGACGAAAAGGACAAAAAGCTCCCCTCCGACGAACTTGCCGCCAAGAGAAAGCTTGCCGACGAAATCTACGTCAAAGTGAAGGACGGAGCATCCATGGAGGATATGGTCAAGGAGTATTCCGAAGACTATATCAGAGATTTTGACAAGATGACCGCTGACGAGAAGAAGTCCGCAGAAGAAAGTAATGCAAAAGCACTGAAGGACGGCATTATCTGCGATCTTGACGGCGTTTTTAACTACACGCTCTACAACACCTACAACATTGCCGTCAATAAGTTGATCATCTCCAAGCTTGCCACCATGCAAGTAGGAGACTCGGCCGTTGTAGAAACCGAAAACTCCCTGTGGGTAATTAAGAAATATGATATCCGTGAAGAGGCTTCTTATTATGAAGACCGCAAGGTTGCAATCTTCCAGAGCATTTACATGGACGATTTCAATGCAAAATATACCCGCTGGCAGGCTGACTTGAATTACAAATACAGTGATGCGGTTCTGGAGACTCTGGACCCCGGTAATTTCACAGATCTCTTCTCTGAAGTTTACAATCTTCAGGAGGGCGCTTCCGGATCCACCGCAACCAACTGAAACAAATAATAAAAAAGATCGGAAGTTCTCCGATCTTTTTTTTTGCGAAAAATACAATACTTGTGCATTATTCTTACAGGAGATCGAATTCGCTTCGACGAAAAAAGAGAAACGACCAAAGGAGAATAACATGAAACAGTTTGTGGAAATTCTGTCGCACATTTTCTATTGCACGGTTCTCCCCCTATCTTTCCTTTGTTTTACAATAATGGCGCTTCCACTCTGTTTTCCCGAAGGACAAAAAGTCGATGACTATATCATGCATTTCTGCATCGGGTGTCTTCCTTCTTGGTTCTTTGCGTTGATTGGTTATCTTGGGCTCAAATGGAAAATAATCACCGTCTACTTTGCAAGAAAAATGATGTTTTCCCATTCTATCGCAGTGTTGGTTCTGTTCTGTCTGGCGATGACTTTGGGATTGTTGTCCAACATGAAAGCAATCAATGCGCTGATTGTATTTCTGATCACCCTTTGCTGCCTATTGCCTCGAATTGTGCTCTATACCGTACAGTTCGTCAAGAAAAAACTGCGAAAAAGAAAAACAATGAAATAAGTACGCAAAAAAAATCTCCCGAATTTCGGGAGATTTTTTACTATACGAATGATACGCAAAACTTAGGAATTCTTAAGGGCTTCCTTATGGGACTGGAGGGTATAAAGTTGATAATATCTGCCCTTTTGATGCAATAACTCCTGATGGGTACCCTGCTCCATGATCTGTCCTTGTGACAGAAGGATGATATTATCTGCCTTTTGAATGGTGGAAAGACGGTGGGCCACGATAAGCATAGTACCGATGGACATCATTTTTTCCAGAGAATTCTGAATAAGGATCTCGGTTTCGGTATCAATGTTGGCGGTTGCTTCGTCCAGAATCATGACTGCGGGCTTATGGATGATGGTTCGGGCAAAGGACAACAGTTGACGCTGACCTGCAGAGAAATTATTCCCACGTTCACGAACCGGCTCATCCAAGCCCTGCTCCAGCTTTCCGATAAAGGAATCTGCGTTGACATAGCGACAAGCCTCCAATACCTCCTCATCGGTAAAGGAATCTTCCCGCAGAATAATATTACTGCGAATTGTTCCCGAAAAAAGAAACACGTCCTGCAGCATTTGGCCGAAATGACGGCGCAGAGAGGAGATTTTGATCTTACGGATGTCGATTCCATCCACAAGAATCTGCCCCTTCTGAATATCATAATTGCGACAGATAAGAGACAAAATAGTGGATTTTCCCGACCCGGTAGAACCGACAAAGGCAACAGTTTGCTTAGGCTCCACCTTAAAGGAAACCCCTTTCAACACCCATTCATCGGGAATATAAGAGAACCACACGTCGCGGAATTCAATTTCCCCGCGAATCTCCGTCAGCTCGATGGCTTCGGGATCATCCTTCAGGGCCGGATCCATGTCAAAAACGGTAAAGATCTTTTCTGCCGAGGCAAAGGCGGATTGAAGCCAGTTGAATTGCTCCGCAAGGTTCTGAATGGGGTTAAAGAACTTGGTAATATAACTGTAGAAAGTAACTACAATTCCCGCATTGATGGTCTGTCCGAGGAAAGAAAATCCGTCGATATACCCCTTTCCTCCCAAATAAAACAAACACAAAACAGAAGAGATATAGAGCATATACACCATGGGACGAAAAACACCGAACACAAAAATCTGCTTGCGTTTTGCGCTTCCCAATTCATTGCTCTTCTTTTCGAATTCCTCCATCTTGCGAGTTTCGCGATTAAAAATTTGGGTGATTTTAATCCCCGAAAGATTTTCGGAAAGGAAGGTGTTGATGTCTGTGGTTCCGTCCTTCACCTTACGGTAAGCCTTACGGGAGAACTTGCGGAAGATCACGGTAAACAGAACAATAAAGGGCACGAAGCAAAGCACCATCAACGTCAAAAGATAGTTGACGCAGAGCATGGCAACCAGGACACCAAGAATAATGAACACATTCTTCAGAAGATTGACAATGATGTTGGTGAACATCATGGAAATTGCATTGGTATCATTGGTGACACGGGTCACAAGCTTTCCGACGGGAATTTGATTCAACTGATCGTGGGAAAGAGATTCGATGTGAATGAACAAATCCTCGCGAATAGCAGAAAGGATCTTCTGTCCTGTTTTCTGCAAAACGATAGACTGGATATAGGTGCAAACAACCGAAACGATTAGAATTCCCGCATAGGACGCAACCAGTCCGAACAGGGTGCTCAGTTCAAAATCACTCTTAACAAGTTCAATCAGATTCCCCATAATCAAAGGAGAAACAATATCGTAAGCAATGGAAAAGAGCATAACAAGGATTACAAACACAAAGCTCTTCCAGTGGGGCTTTGCATATTGGAGAAGGCGACGTACGATTTCTCCGTCCTTCATGTTTCGGTCAAACCCAATAGCTTCCTTTTTGTTTTTCAGCATGGCGTAGGCCACAATGAAAATCACCGACATGACGCCGATCATGGCGCCAACAACAAGGAGGGGGTAATATTCACGCATGGGTGGAACCTCCTTCCTCATCCAATTTTTGCAGATCCACCATCCGGCGATATTCGGAGCAGGTCTCATAAAGATCCTCGTGGGTCCCCACGGCAATCACCGCACCATCGTCGATAAAGATAATTTTATCCATGCCTTCAATGGTGGAAATACGGTGGGCAATCAGTATCGTAGTCTTCCCTTTCCGCGTGGTGCGAAGATTCTCCAAAATCACCTTCTCGGTTTTGGTATCCACCGCAGATACGGAGTCATCCAAAATCAAAATGGGAGCATTTTTCATTAGAGCACGGGCAATGGAAATCCGCTGCTTTTGTCCGCCTGAAACAGTGACACCCCGTTCTCCGAGAACAGTCTGATAGCCTTCCTTAAATTCGGAGATATTACCGTGAACATCCGCAAGGGCAGCCACCTGAGCAATCACATCATCCTCGGCGGAATCCACACCAAAGGATATATTGTTGGCAATGGTATCGCTGAACAGGAAATTATCCTGTGGCACATATGCACAAGCGGCGCGCACATCATGAATAGAAACGGAATTCACATCGCAATCATCCACAAACACCGTTCCGTCGGGAACATTGTATGCCCGCAAAATCAAATCCACCAGCGTTGTTTTTCCTGCGCCGGTCTTCCCTACAAGGCCTACGTTTTCCCCCGGATTTATAGTAAAGGACACGTCGCGCAGAGCATCGTATTCCCCGTCGGGATAACGAAAGGTGAGATTGCGAAACTCGATCTTACCTTTCACGTCGGTCAGTCCGCAAACTCCGTCTCGGTCGAATACATCCTGTTTTGCGTCCAAAAGCTCGCTGATGCGTTTGAGGGATGCTTTTCCCCGGGAAGTCAGCTCGATCAATTCGGAAACAGCCATAATAGGCCAAACGATTGCGTTAAAATAGCCGATAAACTCAATCAACTGTCCGCCGTCAAAGTTCCCGCAATAGACCAAATATCCGCCGTAACCGAGGATAACACAAATGACCGACTCCACAAAAAGGGTGACAAAAATGCGAAGGAGCGTGGAAGCCTTGGTGTAATCCACGTTGGCCTTTTCATTATCCTTGTTCAGTTTTTTGAAGGCCCAAAGCTCCTTAGCTTCCTTAACAAAGGCTTTGATCACGGCAATACCGGAAAAGCTCTCCTGGGAAAAATCCGAAAGATCGGAAAAGGCCTGCTGTCGGATGTCCCATTTTTTCATCATGGATTTTCCGACGATAATGGAAACCGCCATCAAAAAGGCCATGGGGATCATTGAAAAGAGCGTCAGCAAGGGATCGAGAGAATACATCTTGATCAGCGCAAGCATTCCAAGGAAAGACGCATCAAAAAACATCAAAATGCCCCATCCGAAGCATTCCTGCAGAGTATCAAGATCGTTGGTAAACAAAGACATCAGATTGCCGACTTTATTCACCTGATAATACTGACGGGAAAGATCCTTGCAATGATTGAACATACGGTTGCGCAGATCTGTTTCCATGCCAACCCCTGCTCCAAGGAAACAGATTCGCCACAAAAAACGACATATCAACATCCCAAGAATAATAAAGAGCATGGGGAGACAAATTTCATCCAACAGAAAATCCAGGTCAAAGGCGACAACCTCTCCCCCTTCTTCCAAGGGAACACCCTGCAAACCGTTGATGACCGCCTTATACAGTTCAGGGATCTTCAGCTGAAAGAAGTCTACCAGAAGAAGCGATGCCAGCCCGGGCAATAAAAGCCAGGCAAAGCGAAGATAATAACGATTTATGTACTTTCCGAATATCATAACGTTCCCCCTTCGGAATCCGGAAACATCACCGCAAAAGCAAGTGACACATCCAATATAACCCATGGGAATCATTATAACACAAACCGTGGGGTTTTGCAATACAAATCAACTATTTGTTTCTGTTTTTTCAAACATTTTTTCGTCCTTATGGTTTATCCGTTGTTCACGGCTCATTTTGGACCAATGAATGAACCCGTAACAGTCATTGATCAGGAATATGACAAAACAGATAATCATTGGAATATAGCCCGAATTCTCCATCGAAGCAAAAATCCACAAAATGATCAGAACAACATCGTTGGCACCGTACGCAAGGGCATAATAGGGACTGCGCAATAAGGTCAAGGCCGACGCCAAGAAGCTGGTAGCAACCGAAACGGTGCTCCAAAACAGATTGGGGGTTGACAACCACGCAAGAATCAGGCCGAAGAAAGCGGTGGTTACCGCCGTCAAAAGAATAAGAACACCCCAATCCCTCCTTCTCATAGGTCGAACCTTGACCTCTCCCCTGCCTGCTTCATAAGGATTTCGGAACCAGGAAACCGTTGCGGCAACGGCAATGGGAGATGTCATTCCAAGATAAGTGATCATTTCGCCGTAGTAGTGAAATTTCAAGGAAATATAGCCATACACCAGAGCAAACACTACCGTAAGAATCTGTCCGACGGGGAGCCCTTTGGCCACATAGATCAAAGCGGTTGCCCCGATCAAAGACGCCACCAACACTATAATATCTGAGGATCCTCCCAGAAGAAAAGTTGAAAGAATCACTGTAACCGAGCTGAGCCATAATGCACCTTCAAAGATGTTTAATCCGAGAAATTCCTTCCGTTTCATACATTCCTCCATAAAAAAAGATCCGCGAAGCACATCTTCCAAGACCTAACGATGCGCTCACGGATGCTCTTTGCATCCACTACCCGGTGGCAGTGACGTTTTATTTGAAAATATTATATCACACTTTTCCGGATTTGTCAAGGATGAATATTTGCGGATAGGTGACAATACAATACAGTATAAACCACATTTCCGAGAAAGGTGATTGCTATGTTCATTTTTTCGACCAAACTGACGAAAACAAAAATTCTGACCGTCGCCCTTGTAAGCGCCTGCTTGGTGCTGCTTCTTCTCATCTCTCTGCCCACCGGAATCAGTGCATCCAAGGATGCTGTAAAAGGCGAAACCAACGAGGAACGTATTACATACCTTCAGACCTTCGGCTGGCAGGTTTCCGCAGACCCAGTAGAAGTAGTCAGCATCACCATTCCCGAAGAGTTTGATACCACTTATAACGAATATAACGCTCTTCAGCTGACCCAAGGATTTGATCTGAGCGGCTACAAGGGCGATGCGGGAACGCGATACACCTATACCATTTCCAACTATCCCAATGAAACCTCGGCCCAAGTACTGGCAAACATCATCGTAATTGACGACCAAATCGTTGCCGCCGATGTCTCAAGCGTTTCTGCGGGCGGATTTATGCATTCGTTGCAGATGCCCGAAAAGTCCTCCGGAACCCTTGATTCCGAGACCTCCGGGGGGATTTCCAAGGAGGAAATCATCGAAACCCTCAGTCCCGGCGGAAAATAATACAAATTCCCGCTTGACATCTTCCAAAGAACATGGTATAATATAGGTATCGCAACCTTATACCCGAAGGAGGATGTCCATGAAACGGACTCTTGCTCTATTATTGTTGTCTGCCATGCTCCTGACCCTTCCCCTGACCGCAAGCGCAGATTCAGATGCAAGGAACAGATTGCTCACCCTGTTCAACCAAACCTATACTGCTGAAAAATATACCCCCGAAAGTTTTGCGGCATATCAGGCCGCCGTCACGGAGGCGGTTAGGCTTTATGATACCGCCGCCGCAACGGAGGAAGAGCTGAGCGCCGCCGCAGACCAACTGCAGCAAGCCATTGACGGACTTCAACCCCTGCTGGACCGAGCACAACTTCTGACCTATGTCGAAGCATTGGAAGAATACATTTACGGTGTTCGCTACGTTTTCCCCGACGGAATGCCGGAACGAATTATTGCAACCCGTGACAACTTCAACAATCTATACCAAAGCGCAGAGCTTACTCCCGAAGCACTGATTGCAGCAGAACAGACCTATACAGCGCTGATGGCAGAGATTGAAATCGAAGTGGAAGAAATGTCAGGCTTCAACAATTTGGGTGAAAATCCAACGCTGGTGGTCCCCACCGATTACATGGAAAACACCGAGGAGGAAAAGAACACGGGTGCGGTAACCCAAATGAGAGTTAACCTCGTTTATCTGTCTGTGGGGTGCATCGCGTTTGGATTGCTGATTATGATCATTTACTTTGCAACCTCCAAAAAATGCAATCGAAAAGAGCCGAAGAAGAAAAAATAACAAAATCGACGGAGCCGAGAAAAACCTCGGCTCCGTTCTTTTTCTATATTAGTATTTGAGAAGGTTGATGAACAATCCGCCCTGAACAGTACGGTTTTGGAATCCGACCATATGAGGTGTGGAGGTGTTATACCAGTCGGAAAAAGGCACACGCTCACGAATTTCATCCATACAAGTCCACATGGCATTGATAATCGCCTGTTCATATTCTTTGTTGTCGGTCAAAACAGTAGACCACATCTGCCAGTCGCTCTTGGAATAATCCTTGCGGCAATCCAAAGGCAGGCCGTAACGGTTAATTCTCTTCAAATAGCCGTTCACTTCGGTTTCAAAAATGTCTTTATCAAAGATATCAAGACCGAAGAGCTTATCCCAAACCAAATTATACTTAATGCTCCAGGTTTCGGGCTGATCGAAAGCCAAACGATAGCACCCGTTGGCAGAATCGTAGGATTTTTCTTTCCACTGCTTCGCAAGATCACGGGCGACGGAAATATAGTTTGCTTCCGCATTCTTGTCCCCCATCATGCCCTTCAGCATGCCCCATGCGGCAATCCCCATAATGGCCTTTACGGACAGATTTGCATTGTGCGCCAAATGACCTGCAAAGTCATCGGTGCAAAGCTGATTTTCAGGATCAAGGCCCTTTTCCATCAGATAATCAACCCACTGCTGAAGCATAACCTCATGCTTCTTCGCATAGGAAGGATCGTTCAGTGCCTTGCAGGCCGCCGCAACGCAGAGAAGCATGTTTCCGCATTCTTCCACAGGCATCTGATAAGCCTCGGCATCGGGATTGCGGTCAAAATATTTTTTGGTCATACCGTAGACCTGACCGTTTGCCAAGGGATACTGTCCCACATCATGGGGCGCATAGCGATAGGGCCAAGCATCGGAATTTGCATAAACAAAGATGGGATCCAGCATGCCGAAAATCAGTTCAGGACGGTACAAAAGGAAGAGGGGTATGGAGGGGTAGGTCACGTCCACGGTGCCGATACAACCGTTGGAGAAATTCTCCTTGGAAAGGAACTGGAAGGATTCCCCGTTCCAGGAAAGCTTATGGGCGGAAATAACCTGACGATACACCGTCGAAAGAATGTCACAATATTTTTCACCGTGAGCGGAAGCCTTGGTCAAAAGATCCTTATCAAAGGCCTGACAACGGGCAAGAAGCTCCTCATACTGCTCCAGAGCAAGTTTCTGAATATCGGTAAAGGTTTCGCCGTCCTTGGTCCAATAACACTTGATATTTTTGCCGAAATACTGAATGGAGTAAAGATCGTCATAACCGATGCAGATAAAGTTTTTCACGCAACCATCGGCAGCAAGATCATATTCCTTGCGAAGGGCTAAAGCAAGCCATCCGTCGGAAACTGTGATTTCCCGATCCAGATTGGTGATTTCCGCCACAGAATTTCTGAAATTACGGTAACGGGTATGCTCCTTTTCTTTGGTCACGACAGAAGAAGCGTGATCCTTGGAGAACAGGTGCAGATACCCCCATTCAATGCGCAGGTCATCACCGGAGCGACCGAGAACATCCTGATCTCCACGGCCGCAAGATGCACCGTTTTCATAAACGGAATAACGAACCGCTTGAGAAGGATGATCTACCGCAATCTCGGCAGAAGCATCGTAATAGAATTCAATCTTGTGGTCCTTGCCGTCCTTTGCAGTAATTTCATAATCTACATAAGAGACGGGGCGGCTCATAATCTTCAGATCATCCATCAGAAGCGGGGTGAAGAAACGAACCTTGAGAGCAATTTCTTCGCATTCAAAGCAATAGGTGGTGATCAGAGGAGAAATCTCACAGGACACCTGGGTCATGGGATCCTCTTCACGGTAATAGTGCAAATTGTCGGGCATCAGCTTTCCCATAAAGCGGTGCCAGACACCGTCCACCTTGACCATACCGGTCATGGAATGACGGCGGCCTGTCCAATGGCGGGGAACATCATCGGTCAACACATCGGCGCTCGACCAAATATTGAAATAAGGATCCACTGTTACCAAAGGAACAGCGGGGGTTCTCAACGAAGCCATAAAAATTTCTCCTTCCAAATTTGAAAATAGTACTTGACAAAATCAGTATAACAGATTATAATAGAAATGTAAAGAGAAAAAAGGAACATGAAAGTGAGGAATATCAACATGAAAGAGGAAATTGCCACACCGCCCCGATCCTCGGGCCTCCCCTTTCAGGTTCGCATGTCCGGGATCTCATACTGCGACGGAACCTATTTTATCCGCAGAACAGCCTCTCCCTTGACCTGCATGGAATACATCATCGACGGAGAAGGCACCGTAACAGAAAACGGAAAGGGCTTTACGGCAAAGAAAGGCGATATCTATCTGCTTCGGGAAGGAAACAATCATCATTACTACTCCTCCGAAACCGATCCCTGGGTCAAAATTTGGATGAACCTTTCAGGGCCCGCTGTGGAGCACCTGCTCTACGCTTACGGCCTGGACGGCGTAAACCACATCTCGGGATTGGATCTGGAACGCGATTTCCGTGAGTTTTATGAAACTGCACGAGCCTGCAAGAATGCAGCAGAATGCTCCGACCGATGCTCCATTCTTTTTCATAGAATTCTGCAAAAGATCTCCGATCACCTGCGCCGACAAGCGGGTACCACATCGCCCACAGCACAGAAAATGAAAGAACTGATCGATGCATCCAAGGGATATGACATCACTCTGGAAGAACTGTCAAAGCAACTGTTTTTCACAAAAACACATCTGATCCGCATTTTTCGGGAGAAGTACAAGGTTACGCCCTATGAATACATTCTCACCCGAAAGCTACGGTTGGCAAAGGACCTATTGACAAATACTTCCTTGTCCATTACCGAGATCTCGGCCTATCTGAACTTTTGCGATGCCCATTATTTCACCAACTTTTTCCGATCCCGCACCGGTATCACACCGAAAGAATACCGAAAACAGGATCAACCCCAATAAGGAGCTTTTATGCCAAACTATAAATTTCTCTCTCCCGAACTGGAAGCGCAGATTAAGGCAGACCGCGCCGCGGGAAAGGTAAATCCCTATGCTTTTCGGGATGAAAATGTAATAAGACGCCACCCCGATCGGGACAGGGGCACCCTTCTGCGTCCGCCCTTCATTCGGGACATTGACAAGATTCTGCACTGTCCGTACTATAACCGTTATGCAGACAAAACCCAGGTTTTTTCCTTTTATAAAAACGATGATATTTCCCGAAGAAGCCTCCATGTGCAATTGGTATCCCGCATCGCAAGAAGCCTTGGACATGCACTGTGCCTGAACACCGATCTGATCGAAGCCATTGCCTTGGGGCACGACATCGGTCATACCCCCTTCGGACATGCGGGAGAAGAATATTTGGATGAGGTTCTGAGGGAAACAGAAGGGATCCGTTTCAGCCACAACATTCAATCGGTCCGCGTTTTGCAACAGGTGTTTCCTTTCAACATCAGCCTGCAGACCCTCAGCGGTATTGCATCCCATGACGGAGAATTGGAATTACGGGAATACCGACCGAAGGAAATCAGCGGATTCAATGAATTCGACCAACAAATTGAGGCCTGCCTCACAGACAAGGCAAAGGTGAAAAAGCTGATCCCCTCAACACTGGAGGGGTGCGTTATGCGCATCGCCGATATCATCGCATATCTTGGCAAGGATCGGCAGGATGCAGAACGCGCATTACACATCCCACACGAAGACTTCCGCGACGGCGTTTTAGGCAAAATCAATGCGGAGATCATCAACAATCTGATGGTAAACATTGTGGAAAACAGTTACGGCAAGCCCTATATAAAGATGGATGAGGACCACTTTTGTGCCCTCCAGGATGCAAAGCGGGATAACTATGCCATAATCTATAAGGTGCCGGAGGTTCGTGAAGTCTGTGACAATGTCATTCGCCCAATGATGAAGCAGCTATACTTCCGCCTACTGGAGGATCTTAAGAAAAACCGCACCGACGCTCCGATTTTCCGTCACCATATCAAATACATCAATGAGGCACACTACAAACGAGATCTCCCCTATGAACAAAATCCTCCCCATCAAATCGTCAGCGATTATATTGCCAGCATGACCGACGACTATTTTATCGATCTATACAACCACTTGTTCCCTGACAGTAAATACAAAATTGAGTACAAGGGATACTTTGACAACAACTGAATCAAAGGAAAAACACCCCGACAGAGCAGACTGTCGGGGTGTTTTTAGTTACGATTGAATAAGTTTTGAAAACTCCTCATCGGACAAAGGGGCAATCAGCAGCAGGTGCGCATCATGTCGCTGAACCTTTTCCTTGGGAATCCGACTCAAAAATTCAGAATAGTCCAGTTCCGCAACCTGTGTATCTTTATCGGAAAACACTTCCATCTTCCAACAATCACACTCAATCGCCAAACCGGTATCTGTATCAACAACGCCGAAAGGAACGCTTGGTTTTCCGGCAAAAAGATGGGGACGTCCATTTACATAAGAGTACCGCCCAACAATCTCGTCATTTTCGAAAAAGAACCGAGGTGTATCGTAATCAGCGTCAACGCATTGTTTTTCATGAAGCCAGTTGCAGAAGGCATTGTTATCCTTGATAAACAACGCAGCCTCTTCTTTCCCCATGTTCAAAGGATGCATAACGGACATAAAAGTCAAATGCCCGTCCTCTTTGTCATCTTCCAGAACATCATTGGCACAATGCTGAATGTGCTTTTTATTAAATTCAATCATATTGTCCAATTCGGAAAGGAACTCTGCCAATGCAACTTTGTTTCCGTCCACCTCCAAGGTTGAATTCCAGTAGGTGGAAATTCTCCGAACAGTCTCAAAAAAGTCGGAAAACTCCGCGGGGGTAGTCGGAAACGGAAGGCGCAAATCAATCCGCTTTTTTTCTGCAGGATTCCAAGCAACGCTAAAGCCCCTCCCGATATGCTCGGGATGATAGGCAATAAACTCGAAATCACCGAGTTGATCCTTTATAATATGATCACAAAAAAAATCACCGTAATGCAATTCCGATCCCAGAATCACATCCAGAGGCATCGTCTTTTTGCGAAATCCTTTTTGACGAATTGTGACATCTAAACCCATAGAAAACCTCCGAATACGATATATAACCATCGTTATTCTTCTTTAATACAGACAACGACCTTCCCGAGACGACTGTAGCGACCCGTTTCCAATTCCGAAGGAAGATCCTCGGGTGAAATCAGTTTTCCGATAGCGGCGTCAGTATTGATCTTACCTTCGGCCAGCAAGGAAATAGCGCGGTCGGTGGTGCAAGGATTGATATAGGAAGTTTTGATGACCAGTTCCTTCTGAAAGGCCTCATATTGCTTCAAGGGAACGATGGCATCGGGAGCACCCACGCCGAACAGAACCACGGTTGCACCCCGCCCCGCAACATCCAAAGCAATTTCCGCCGTAATGGGAAGCCCGCCACACTCAATAACCCGATCCACACAGGGGATTCCCGCATCACGGATTGCCTGCTTGAGATTGTCGGTTTTCGGATTCAGGAACAGACTTGCCCCCAGTTGCATAGCCGTAGATCGTTTTTCTTCCACCGGCTCAACAACAATTATTTTTCCGGCCCCTGCATTGCGACAAAGCTGAAGGATCAGATTGCCGATTGCACCAAACCCTACAATACAAACGGTCTCGCCCGGACGCATCTCCAAAAGATCAACGCCATGCAAGCAACAAGCAAGGGGCTCACAGAGGGACGCATCCCGAAGAGAAAGATGATCGGGCAAATGATAGACATTTTCCTGCGGAGGACAGATATATTCTGCCATGCCCTTCACGACACCTTTTGAATTTTCGCACAGGTGCCGCTTCCCGTTTTTGCAGTAATAGCAGTGCCCGCAACTCCAGTTTGGATCTACGGTGACCCGATCACCGATCCGAAAATCGGTAACATCTTTTCCGATTGCAACAACAGTCCCGGATGCCTCATGACCGAGGGCTACGGGATAGGTTACTGGACGGGAGCCCGCTTTTCCTTGATATTTATGAAAATCCGTGCCGCAAAGCCCACAATAAGACACTGCGACCTTTACGGCATTGTCTGCCAAAGGCGGTTCCGGAAAATCATGCGTAACTTTCACATCGCGAGGACCGTACAATACAACAGCCTTCATCAAATGCTCGCCTCTTTCCCGAAATCAAAGATTCATAATGTGCATATGATTGGCTTTAAGATCTTCCAGAGTACGACGGCCGTCTTTGTCTTTGGGATTCAGCTCATACATGAAAGGACCGTTATAGTCTACCTTTTCCAACTCGCCCTGCAGAACCTTCCAGTCAATCAGTCCGTCACCGGGGAACACATGCTTTTCATCAATAAAGTCATAGTCGGAAACGTGGAGAGTAATGATCTTGTTGCCGATGGCGCGGACAAAATCCTCATTTGCTTCCTTCAAAAGATGATTGGTATCAAAGCAGACACGCAGATCGGGGTTACGCTCCAGCATATACAAAACCTCGGAAGAGCAGTTGCAAAGGCAGGTACGGGGCAGATCCTCCACCGCAATAACCATACCAACCTCTTTTGCGCGCGCACAGAGTTTGCCCAAATTTTCAGCGCAACGTTCCATCAGCTCGGGGCGTTTTCCGTCGGGAATAGGCTCTCCGCTGGGATGAACCACAGCAACCTTAATGCCTGCAGCACCGGCGCGACCGAGAAGATTATGATGATACTCGATGGTATAATCCGCCTTTTCTTTGTCGGGGTGAGCGATATTCAGCCCATGGAAAGGAAGGTGGATAGACCAGACCTCAGTGCCCGTATTTGCGGACCAGCCGGCGATCTTTGTCCATTCAATCTCATCATAATAGGGGGTACGGAACGAAATTTCGGTGCTGGAAACATTTGCTTTTGCATAAGCCTCCAGAACGCTTTCGTCAAATTTTCCGCAGAAACAAGCGGATGCGCCCGTGCGCCATTGTTTACGGTCTGTCATAGTAAAATCCTCCGATCAAAGAAGTTTATTTTTTTTCACCAAAAATGAGTGAGAAGTTACGTATTTATCGTATTCTATGGTCAGTTTCATTTCGGGATGGGGGGCAAACAGAATCGGTGCACCTGTTTCGTCATACATCTTTTCCGCATAAAACTTGCGCAGAGGCTGCCCCGCCTCCACAATATACAACTCATCGCCCGCACAGATCTTGTTCTTTTCGGTCACAAAAAGGCGGCGAGACAAGGCATCGTAGCCCGTGATCATACCAACCAACTCGAAGTTTCGAATATAAGAAGGCTCATGATAACTCTGTCCGCAGTCCTCCGAGTCGGGGAAATAGAAGCCTGTATAATAGGGACGGTGGCTGACCATATCAACCTGTTCCACATAGGTGGGCAGATTTTTTGTATACAAATAGACATCGGAAAAACAATCATCCAAAGCACGACGGTAAGCCTGCGTGATCACAGCAACATAATACTCGGTTTTAATTCGTCCTTCGATTTTGAAGGATGCAATCCCCGCCTCGCAAAGCTCCGGCAGATGCTCGATCATGGATAAATCCTTTGAATTCATGAAAAGGGTGTTCTTCTCCCCTTCCACCACGGGAAAATATTGTCCCGGACGCTTTTCTTCCATGAGAGTATATTTCCAACGGCAGGGCTGCGCACAATAACCGCGGTTAGAATCCCGACCCGTCAAAAACTGGGACAAAAGGCACCTCCCGGAGTATGCCATACACATGGCACCGTGAACAAAGGTCTCCAGCTCCATTTCTTCGGGCACGCGGCGACGGATCTCAAGAATCTCATCAAGCGAAAGCTCCCGCGCCAAAACCACACGCTTTGCGCCTAAGTGATACCATGCCATGCAGGTTTCATAATTGGACACATTTGCCTGGGTGGAAATATGAATATCCACCTTGGGGGCATGACGACGGAAGATTGTAAAGGATCCAAGATCAGAAATAATAACCGCATCCACCCCTGCATCCTGCAAAAAAGCAGCATATTCGGGCAATTTATCCAAATCCTCATTGCGAGGCACAATATTGCACGCAACATAAATTTTCTTTTGTTTCCCGTGGACATATTCCACAGCACGGCGAAGCTCTGCACGGGTAAAATTCCCTGCGGCGGCACGGAGAGAAAATTCCTCGCCTCCGACATATACAGCGTCTGCACCGTATTCAATGGCGTAAATCAGGCGGGAGAAATCTCCTGCGGGGGCTAAAATTTCAGGCTTTTTCACCATGATTGGGGCTCCTTTTTACGGAAACGGTCATCCCGTCGCTAATGGGTAGGACCGTAGTAGTCAGTTGAGGATGATCCTTTAACCGACGAATAAAGGCATCCAAACGATTGACGATGGTCTGATTGCGATGACAGTCAGGCTTTCCGGCAGGCACCTGCCCACGAAAAAGCACATCATCAACAAGAAAAACGCCGCCCTCCCGCAACAAACGGACACAATCGGGCAAATATGCAGGATATTGCCCCTTGGCCGCATCGAGATAAATCAGATCGTATGGACCGCTGAGATTGGGCAAAATCACCGCAGCATCTCCTTCAAACAAAGTAATATGCTCTCCATGATAGCGATCTAAGTTTGCCTTCGCATCGGAGATCATTGCCGGATTGCGTTCAATGGTATCGATGGTGGCATTGGGGCAAAGGCGACTCATTACCAACGCAGAATATCCAACGCAGGTACCAATCTCCAAAATACGCTGAGGCTGAAGCATACGACAGAGCAGTATCAGGAATTCAATCGCCTCACGGGAAGAGACGGGGAACCCCTGAGCGCGAACATATTGATCCAAAGGAACCAAATCACGAGGCAATGCAGAGGGCAAAGCGCGCAGATAAGCCTCCGTTACGGGATCAATCAAACAGTCATAAGCCACAAGCGGAACCTCACTTCAGATATTTATCAATATTCGCCTGATGCTCTTTCATTGTTTTTGCAAACACGGTGATCTGCTCCCCTGTGGTTGCGTCAACGTAACCGATGAAGTAGAAATAGTCGCTCTCTGCAGGCTCACAGGCCGCCACCGCCGCATCAATAGAGGGATTGCAGATGGGGGTGGGAGTAAGCCCCTTATGCATATATACATTGTAAGGGGTATCGGTATTCAGCTGCTCATAGGTACAGCTGGGCAGGCGTTCTTCCTTAGGGATGGGATAACTGACGGCGGCATCGCTCTGCAAGAGCCAATCATCCCGCAGACGGTTATGGAACACGGAAGAAACCATGTTGAAATCCGCAACCTTGCCGGCCTCCTTCTGAATGATAGAGCCCAACGTCAGAGCCTCGTAAAGCGTCATGTTGCGAGCGGCAGCCTTTGCTTCCAACCCGGCAACCGTGGCTTTCTGATTGAAATTAGCAATCATCTTGGCAAAAAGCTCGGTTTCCGTTGCATCCAGAAAGAAATCGTAGGTATCCGGATAAAGGAATCCTTCCAAACGGTTTGCCACATCTGCCGCAGGGATATAGGAATAACCGTAATCATGACGAAGAGCCGCTTCAAAACCTACAGAGGTCCAGCGGGCTTCATTCTCGGCACCGACGGCAAGAAATTTTGCAATCACGTCGGAGACCTCCATCCCCTCGGTGAAGGTAATGCGAACCGAAGCACGGTAATTGGGAGCCTGCTTGAGGGCATAAAGAATGGCTTCATACTTCTCCCCTTTTGCAAACTCATACTTGCCGATATGGAGGTTTGTGTCGACCCCTTCCATACCTGCCATAAAGCGGAACACGGCAGGATATTGAATCACACCTGCGGCCTCCAGTTTGTCGGCAATAACGGCGGTGGTATCCCCCGATACGACCTCAACCACGGCGGTTTCATCGGTCAGATGACCGCCGTTTATGTCGTCCAAAATGTTGTTCAAATAGATTACAGCTGCAAGGATCAGAGCCAAAATAACCGCCAGCACAGACAAAACAACAATTAACTTGACGGGAGATTTTTTCTTACCCCTTGTTCCCATGATGTTCTTCTCCTTTTTTCTTCTTTTCTTCCCAACGACGGGAGTTTTCATTGACACGGGAGCGATCTTCCGCGTCCCGTTTCAAAATCAGTTTTTTCAACAAATGAAGCAAATGGCACAACGCTCCGAGGAAGCAAACCACCGTCACATGGATGGTCAAATTCTCAATCCCGGCCGCCTCCAACCGTCCTCCGTAAAGGGCAAGAAAATAGGATGCGGTGTTGGCAAGCAGATGGGCCGCCACAGAGGCGTAAACAGAACCGGTAAAAAAGACCAGCAAAGACAGAAGAACCCCCGCATAGAAATCGGTCAGAAAATACCAACCCGGTCCGTGGAGAATCATAAAAAGTGCGCCGCAAAAGACAACGGTGATCCAGTTTTTCATTTTTGCACAACGCAACATGGTCAACACGGCGCCGCGGAAGTAAAGTTCCTCAAAAAGTGCGGGAATAACTGCAATACACAGAAGGGCACTTCCGACCGAGGTATACCCATCCCCCGAAAAGGCCACGGGCGCGCCGACCGCCAAAGAATCATAAAAAATACCGGTAAGATAATTCAACAAAAAAGATCCGCAAATCAAAAGAATGGTCAAAGAAAGTGTCAGCTGCCACTCCAAAAAGGACATGGGCTTCACGGAAAAAAAGCGGGCGGGGCGAATTCTGGGCACAAGAATCTTAAGAACAACCGCGCCAAAGAAAAACAACACGCCGCCGATAACCGCAAGCAAAACAGGATCGTGAACGACTTCAAAAAGCCGAAGAATCCATAACACGGTAAAAATGCCGCCCGAAACGGCAATAACCGAAAAAACCTTTTTCATCTCAGACACCAAATTCAGGCAAGAACAAAGCTTCCCGCACAGACTCCGCCCGCTCCCGACCAACAAGGGCTTCGGTGATCACATAGCCGAATTGCCAGGCATAAGCGGCGGATTTCGCAGTAATGATCCGACCGTCCCGCACGACGGGATAATCAGACAGGGAGGCACCGATCAGATCAGACTCAAAGCCGGGATAACAAATCGCCTCTTTACCCTTGAGATAGCCCCGCTTACCGAGCACCAAAGGTGCGGCGCAGATGGCGGCAAGAATTCCATTACGCCCATACACGGAAGCAAGCAGGTCGGTCATGGCAGGGCATTCGTCCAAATGAAGAGAGCCGGGCATACCGCCGGGTAAAACAATCGCCTCCGCATCGGAAAAATCAACGCAGTTCATTGTCTTGTCCGCGGTAACGTTTATACCGTGGGCACCGCAAACAACGGAATTCTTCAAAGAAACCGTCGTCACAGAAACACCTGCACGGCGCAGAAAATCCACGGGAGCAAGGGCTTCAATCTCTTCAAACCCTTCCGCAAGCAACAGATAGACCATATCAAACACCTCTCAATGATTCGTAGGACTCAATCAGAGCATCCCTTCGATCTTACGGAAAATCATCTCGCAAATCTGTTCGCGGGGAAGCATATTCCCGTTCTGATCAAGGCAGGGAATTCGGATAAAACCGTAATGCTCGCAACAATAAAGCCCCATGTCATAGCAACGGCGCAGGTATTCCCCATTCCGTTCATGAATATCCTTCTTTCCTTCATCACCCTCATAGCGACCGGTCATAAGATCCGAGGTGACTTTGGGGGGAACATCCAGATAAAAGACTGCCGTTGGACGGGGACTGCCCATCTTTGTATACTCAAAATCATTAAGCCATGCAATATAGTCCGCGTGCTTGTCCGCCGGCAGCTTGGAGCATTGATGGATCAGATTGGAGGAAACATAGCGATCGGAAAGAATAATTTTGTCCGATTCATAATCCTGCTGCCACTCGGTGCGAAAATATGCAAAACGGTCCACCGCAAAAAAAGCGGATGCGGCATAGGCATTGACCGAATCGGCGTCGGCACCGTAGGCTCCCGCAAGATATTGCTCCACAGGCGCACAGGCAGGAGACCCGTAATTGGGCAACTTAATACGTCGCACGGATTTTCCACACACTTCCAACCGTTGACGAAGCAATTCCACCTGGGTTGACTTCCCGGAACCGTCAATTCCCTCAATAATAAACAAACTGCGCAAAACATGTCCTCCCGACGTTCTCTACATATACATACATCTTGATTATATCATAAAGCGGCCCAAATCACAATAGAATTCCCGAAAATGATACAATTTTTTCACCATTCGTCCAGTCCTGAGCGCTGAATTGCACCAAACACCCGTTTACGAAGACCGGGGTAGCGCTTTTCCATCTCACGCATCAAATCCTTCATCTCCTGCCGCTGTGTGACGCCGTTGGCAGGACAGGGGTTCTCAATCACGGGAATCTCGCAAGATTTACAATAGGCGCGGGCATTTTTCTCCTCCACATAAATCATGGGGCGAATCACCGTCACATCCATGCGGTCCAGATATGTCACGGGTTGAAAACAACCGAGACGGCCGCCATGTATGAGATTCAGCCAAAAGGTTTCCAGGACATCATCGTAATGATGCCCCAAAGCTACCTTGTTACATCCATACTCCACCGCCGCTTTATTGAGAGCGCCGCGACGCATAACAGCACAAAGGGCGCAAGGATTGGGCTCCTTGCGAACTTCAAAAATCAATTTTGCAATATCCGTTTCTTTGCGGATACATTCAATACCGAGAGATCGGATCTTTTCCTCCAAGGGAGAATAGTCCATTCCCACCCCCATATCGATAATGATTGCCGTCAGGGTAAACTTCTTGGGGTAAAAATGAGAAAGCTTTTCCAGAGCAAAAAGAAGTGCGCCCGAATCCTTACCTCCGGAAACCCCCACCGCAATGCGATCTCCCTCAGAAATCATGTCATAATCCTGCACGGCGCGGCGGATATGCCCAACAATATTAACCAAAACAAACCTCCGAAAATCAGAAAAAACGGAGATCGTAATGACCTCCGTTTTTACAGACAATTAAAGAGCTGCTTTCGCCTTTTCCACGAGGGCGGTGAAAGCGGCGGCATCGGAAACAGCCAGTTCAGCCAAAACCTTACGGTTGAGGTTGATGTTAGCCTTCTTCAGGCCGCAGATGAAGCGGGAGTAGTTGATACCGTTCTGAGCGCAAGCTGCGGAAATACGGGTGATCCACAGGGAACGGAAATCTCTCTTCTTCAGTTTTCTGCCGATGTACGCATAGGTCAGAGACTTCATGACCGCTTCGTTGGCAGTACGGAACTGCTTGGATTTGGCACCGAAATAGCCTTTCGCAAGCTTCAGAATCTTCTTACGTCTTTTGCGCGTCATCATTGCGCCTTTTACTCTAGCCATTTTCTATCTCTCCTCCTAAATTACGCGTAGGGAATCAGCTTTTTGATGGTGGGAGCGTTTGCGGGGCTGGCATAACCGGCCTTGCGCAGACCTCTCTTGTATTTGGTGGTGTGTCTGGTAAGGATGTGTCTTCTGTTGGCACGGTTCAACTTAACCTTGCCGCCTTTGGTAACGCTGAAGCGCTTGGCAGCACCCTTATGGCTTTTCAACTTAGGCATAGTACGTTCTCCTTTATGAAAATGATTTGTTTAACATGAGCTATATGGGAAATCCCGACACAAAACCGCTTATTTGGCAGGCTTGGGAGCAAGAATCATAATCATGTTCCGACCTTCCAGCTTTGCGGGCTTTTCAACAACACAGAACTCCGAGCAAGCTTCGGCGAACCGTTCCATAACCTCCTGTCCGAGCTCGGGATGCTGAATCTCGCGAGCACGAAAACGAAGAGAAACCTTCACCTTATCTCCGCCGCCAAGGAAGCGACGGGCATGATTCTGCTTGGTTTCCATATCATGCTTTTCGATACGGACACTGAGCTGAACTTCCTTGATGGAAACGACCTTCTGATTCTTACGGGCTTCCTTCTCGCGTTTTGCTTGTTCAAAGCAATACTTGCTGTAATCCATAATCTTGCACACGGGAGGATCGGCCTGGGGGGAGATCTTTACAAGATCAAGCCCTTTTTCATAGGCGACCTTCTGAGCGTCGCGAGCAGACTGAATTCCCAGCTGGGAACCGTCGGAATCAATGAGTCGAACCTGAGCATCTCGAATTTCTTCGTTGAGCTGAAATTTCTTTGTGCTGATGGGAAAACACCTCCGAAATAAAGAAAAAATCGACAGAGCAAATTTCGTCCGTCGATGAGCATCCTACGATGCGGTCGATATTAACCGGACGCGCCGTTGCGGTCGGGTGAGACGAAGTCTGCTTCTTTGTGCTTGAATATTATACTACATTTCGCGCCGTTTGTCAAGTACTATTTGTTGCAAAATTTCGACAAATTTATCGGAAGGCTGAAAAATCATGGCTGAAATACCGTTGACGGAGGGGAATGTGAGCAGATAAGCGCTGTTTTTGTCGGAAACTCCATAAGTTACAAAGCGCATCGTCTGCCCGTTCTCCTGCAGGAACTTCTCCCCTTCCTTCATGGGAAGAAGCACAGAATCAGCTGTCAGCGTTGTCTGAAACACCATAATCTCACGAGCTCCGGTCTTTTCCTTTACGGTAAGGACCGGGCCCATAACGGAATACTTACAATCGACTGAATAGCGGCGAATGAACAGAAAGATCAAAATGCCCATAATAACAAATACGGTAAATTCATAGATCACCGTAAAATACGGAAAATCAAAGGGTGAGACAAATGTCTCCAGCCAATCGGGCAAGGAGAACAGGGTAAAGCCGATCACAACAATCAGAAATACCGCCCAAAAGCTCCCTTTTCTGCGGGGCGCAACTTCTTCGTACATATTATTTTTCCTTTCCGGAAGAAAGAATTACAGTAACCCCTTCGGGAACCGCGGGAAGATCACTGTAGAGAGATTCGGGATTTTCGCTGAGATTCAGAATTCCCTTTACCATATCGAAGGAAATCCCATCTCCCGCGATAAAATCATTCTTACTGAGATCAAGATTCTGCAGACGGGGAAATCCGAGCACGGTAATATACTGCAAATCGTTTCCCATGAGGGAAAAAGACTCCAGCAAAGGCAAATCCTTCACCGCAGAAAGCTCTGTCACACCGCAAGAAATCAAAGCGAGCGTCTTAAGCTTCGCAAAACCGAACACTTGAGGCACGGCAAGGGTACCACCCGTCACCGAGAGAGATTCCAGATCCGTGATGGGAGAAATACCCGACAGGTCATTCAACGTGGCGCAACCGGAAATCACGAGGGATTTCAAATGAGGAATTCCGGAAAAGATGGGACGAATCAGATTGGAATCGGAAACCGAAAGCCATGCCAAAGCGGGTAAATCGGTCAAAAAGGAAAGGTCCTCGTCCTCTGCACCAAACAACGAAAGCCTGGTCAAAGTTTTTATCCCCGAAAGGACGATAGGAGGATGCTGAGACAGATTGACGGAGAAATCCGACAGAGACGGCAGGGAGGTTAAAAAGTCTGCGGAAACCGAAAATGGGGCAGACATATCCAGCCGCACAAGGGCGGGAAGGTTCAGCGAAAACACCGTATAAGCCGTTTCGTTTACCGCGTTGAGAACAGTCAATTTCGACAGATTCAGAGAAAGCTCGGTTAAGGGATTGTTGGAAATCGTGAGATCCAACAGAGAGTCCGATTGCAATGTGAGAGTTGTGAGGAGATTTTCTGTCAAATCAAGGACCTCTAAAGACTTTGCGGAAGTAATATCAACGGAAACAAGTACATTAGAGGAAAGATTCAACGTCCGCAGAGATTCCGCCCCTTTCCCCGCAACGGAAAAGGACGCCAGCTTATTCCCGGAAAGGTTCAGATCCTTCACATGGCTCCACACATCGGACAAAACAAAGGAGGAGATCAAATTCCCGGAAAGATCCAAATTTTTCACAACGGCAATACCGGATAACAAAGAAACATCAGAAATCTGATTTCCTGACAAATTCAGATTTTCCAGTTCGGAAAGTTGAACAATCCAGGCAATATCCGTAATACCACACCCGGACAGGGACAGGGTTGTCAGCCCCGTCACACGAGATAGCGCAGAAAAATCGGGAGCGGAAACACCGTCAAGAATCAGTTTGTCAAGGGATGTGAGGTAAGTCAATGCAGTCAAGTCCGTAATACGGGATCGGCTGAGATCCACAGACACCAGATTGATACAGGATGAAAGAGAAGAAAGATCATTTACAAGACAATCTGCGGCGGAAAAAATCTTCAACCGGGGAAATTTACGACCGATCCCATCAAGGGAATCCAATTTGTTGCCCGAAATATTTAAGGATTCCAAATCGGACAGCGCAGGCAATACGGAAAAGGAAGAGATAACATCCTCACCCGAAAGATCCAAAGTCTTAAGCGGGAGGCGCCCCAAAACTTCAAAGGAACGCACCTCATCCGCATCCTCTTCCGTCAGATTGGAGCTCTTTGCAGGGTTCCCCGCAAGCGAAAGAGTTTCCAAAGAAGACAGATAAGCAAATCCGTTCAGATCCTCCACGTTATTTCCGGTCAGATCCAAGGCTTTCAGATTGGGAAAGTATCGAAAATCATAGGTGACACGGATCTTGGTTCCAAGAGCGGGATCATAGGCGCAATCCAATTCCTCCAAAGCGAAGCAATCACCGATGGTGATCATCTGCCCCACCTCGACGCCGAGAGCCTTGCGGACATGGGGCTCTACCCCACCGTCAATGAAAGACATGGGGGTGGAGAAAATGGTATTTTTCAATTCTTTCAGACCGGCAACCGCCTGGTTGACGTCCTTTTGCGTTGCGGATTCATTTTCATATACCGCAGTATAGGCCGAAACAAGGGTTGACTGATCCAGCGTCTTGGGAATGTGTTCAAAATCCGCAAGCAAGGATTTCAAAGCGGTTTTATCCGCAACACCCCCGAAAACTTCGTCGGAAGCGGAGCACCCGACCACAAGAAAAACCACAAGAAGGGCCAACAGTAACAAACATTTTTTCAAAGGAGATTCTCCCATCACAGTTGTTTTTTATATAATACCACAAAAAAGTTACAAAATTCGGACTTTTTCGCAACCATCTTATGTCACCTTACAAAAAAAGCTATTGACAAAACCTCGTTGACATGCTATAATGGAAGAAATCCCAAAAAAGAGAGGAACTCATGATGAAAAATCTGAAAAAGTACTGGCCGGCCCTTCTGCTTCTGATCGTATGGAGCTTGACCGCCGTATGCGTCACCGCATGTTCCCCCCAATCAACGGACAACCCCACAACCGAGGACTTTGTTGAAAACGATCCGGAACAGGTTACCATGAGCTCTGAGCATGTTTCCAGCATCATTGAATCTCTTCCCGGGTTCAACGAAACCACCGATGGTCCCGAAGCGGGAAGTTCGAGCACCGAGACCTCCGCAAAGCCCACCGAAACAGACGGCTCGGAAACATCCGATACCAACACGGGAACAACCGACAGCTCCACCTCTTCGAAGCCGACGGTTTCAACAAGCACCGATACGAATACCGATATCCCCACCGACACCACAGAGGATACCCCGGGAACATCCACCGATACAGATGTGACCCCGGAAGAACCCGTCATCAGTAATGTGGCTCAACCCTCTATTGGAGCAACCCTTTCCCTGACAAGAACAAAATTCAAGACAGCACCGAAAGAATTCTATATCAACGGATTTAAATGCGCCTTGGATGAATCCTCGAATACCTATTGCTTTGCCATTTCGGAGCGGGCGGTAGGCGTATCGAAGACCTATGCATTCACGGGAACCTTTGAAGGCAAGAAGTTATCTGTGGTCTTCCCTCTCGGAGACTTCTCTCCCACCAAGCACACACTCTCGGCAAAGGCAAACCAAACCTTTAAGATCTTCCTTTTCACCGACGACTATTACGGAGAATACAATCTCCGCATTTCCACCATGCCCGTCATGGTGATTGAAACCGAAAACAGAACCTCCCTGCCTACAAACAATGACAAAAAGACCACTCTTTATTGCACCATCGAGATTTACAATCCGGACGGAGATATTGAACCGGGCGACGAATTCGTCGCAAGCTATGCAACAATCCACAACCGCGGAGCCTCTTCCCTGTCGTATCCGAAAAAGTCCCTAAAAATCGAGCTGCAGAAGTTTGAAAACAAGAACGGCACATCGGTTATGACAGAGCGCAACAAACGGCTGATGGGCATGCGGGATGACGATGACTGGATTTTGGATGCCTGCTATGCCGACCCCACCATGATTCACAACAAGATGGCCTACAATCTGTGGGAAGAAATCGGCGGAGACACCAACCCCAACGCCCTGCTGGCGGGTCCCCACTGCGAATTTGTGGAAGTCATTATGAACGGAAAATACCACGGGCTGTTCCTTTTGGTTGAGCCTGTAGACGAAAAACAGATGGGCGTTCAAAAGAGCAGCAACACCGAGGATGGCTCTCATGGCGTGTTTATTAAAACAACCTCCTGGGTGAACACAAAATTCGACGCCATAAAGGGCACCCCTTTGAAATCTGACGGAACCGCAAAATCCACCTGGGAAGGCCTTGAAATGAAATATCCCGAAAACGGAGTTACGAAAGCGGACTGGGATCCCATTTGGGAGTTGATGGAAGCAACCGTCAACGGCGATGACGCAACCTTCACAAAGGCAGCACAAAAATACCTCGACAAAGAAAATATCGTCAACTACTGGATCCTGATCTCCGTAACCTTTGCCCGAGACAACGCCGGCAAGAACATCTGTTGGAGCATCGCAAACCTTTCCGGCCCCGACGCAAAGATGTACATCAACGCCTGGGATATGGACAACACCTTCGGTTACCGCTACGGTGCCGCATCAAAAGGACCGAGTAAAGACAATCATAAAAAGAATCCGAACTATGCAGACGCTTGGTTTGTCCTTCTGCGCCGTTACCTGGAATGCAACGTGGACGGTGCCGCCGATTATCTGCAGACCCGATGGAAGGAATTGACCCGTATCGGAGCTCCCTGCAGTGTGGTGGGACTTTACATGAGAGTGGATAAGGAAATGGCCTACCTGGAAAGCTGCGGAGCCTTTGAACGGGAACAGCAACGCTGGCCCGCAACAAGTACAGTGCACGCATCCCTGCCCAGAAGCATGGAAACCGAAATCGAGTATGCAAAACAATGGATTGCAGAACGCATCCCCGTTGTCAGCGATATTGTCAAATCCTATCAGTAAAATCATCCCTGCCCCAAGGCATATCTTGAGGCAGGGAATTTTTATTTATACAATTTTCCCTTCTTACGGGCAGAGGTATAAGCCTCGATTACGCATTGTGCCTCCTCTGCCAGTTGACGTTCATCGGTGACGGCGTCGGGCTGTAGGAGAAAAATCGCCTGGCGGAACACCTTTCCGCCTCCCGGATTATTAATTACCACCGCATTCTGAAAAAGTCCTCGAACCATGGAAGAATCCCCCTTTTTGATCACTCTGTAGACATTTTTACCGAATTGAGTATTTTTATTCAACATTTCCGCCTCGACAACTTGACAGAACATAAAATATACGATATAATATTGATCAGAACCGTGCCAACGAAAGGACGAAACCATGAAACAGCCTATAATCACAGTATCATCTCAATACAAACATCTTCCCGGCACCCCCGAAACTGATTTGTCGGCAAGAGAAATCAAACACGGATCGGCTCTTCGAAATGAGTCCTTCTCCTTCCAGGTCCTTTATCGGGCAGATTGCAACAATGGCCCATCCCACCCGATCAGCATATCTCTGCTCTGTGACGGGTTGCCCATGGAGGCATACCGCGTGGACACAGTTCCTGTAACGCAAGCAGCAAATCTGTTCGACGAACCGGGATACGTAGGAAATCACCCGGGGCTCTATCCCGATATCCTTTCGGTGCGCCCCGCCCAATGCAAGATTGAAACGGTGCAAGGATCATCGGGAAATAACTACTTTGAGACAAATACAAAAAACCTGCTCAACGCTTTGGAGGATTACCAATCTCTTTGGATCACGGTAAACCCAAACAGTGAAGTTCTTGACGGTGGGAATTATTCGATTAAGATTCGCATGACCTCACTGCTGAGCGGGGAGATTATGGAGGAAGCTGTTTTCTCCTTTGAGATAATCGAGGCTCTGCTGCCGGAGCAGAAAGCATATTATACAAACTGGATTTATGAGGATTCGTTGTGCGACAGCTTTGGCGTAGACCTTTACAGTAAAGAATTTTATCAAATCTTTGACGATTATGTTTCCAATGCAGTCAAGCACAGGCAAAACACACTGTTGCTCCCCGCATTCACACCGCCGCTGGACACACCCGTTGGAAAAGAGCGTCGCAATGTTCAGCTGGTAATGATCTCAAAACATGACAACGTCTGGCATTTCGGATTTGACAAAATGAAGGAATTCATCGACCACGCAAAATCCTGCGGAATCCGTTATTTTGAACACAGCCATCTTTTCTCGCAGTGGGGCGCTGAGCATGCGCCGAACATTTACGACACAGAAAACAACCGTATTTTCGGAGCAGAAACCGATGCCACGGGCGAGGAATACCAAACCTTTCTGCATGCATATCTTAAGGCTTTTTTGCGCTTTGCAAAGGAAATAAAGATCGAAGACGCTTTGGTATTCCACATTTCCGACGAACCGGCCATGAAGCACTTCGACGCATACAAAAGCGCAGTAGAAAGTGTAAAGGACATCCTATCGGATTATCCCCTGGCGGACGCATTGTCTCACATGGAATATTATCGGGAGGGTTTGGTAAAGCAGCCGGTGGCCTTCATCGATCGCGCCGAGGAATTCGAGGCTGTCGGCGCCCCGTTCTGGGTGTATTATACGGGAGGCCCCCATCACAGACGGGCAACCAACCGATTGATTACAAACTCGGCGGCGCGCACGCGGGTGCTGGGCCTTCAGATGTATCGGTACAATGCCCTCGGATTTCTCCATTGGGGATACAATTACTACTACGATCGCCTGAGCAACGGCCTGTTCGAACCGAGATCAAACCCCTGCGGATACAAACAATATCCCGGTGCTGCCCATTTGGTCTACCCTGTTTACGGTAATACGGAATGTCACGTAGCACCGTCAATACGGGAGAAGCACATGGCAGAGGCTATAGACGACCTTCGGGCACTCCGTCTATTGGAACAATCTATCGGACGAGAAAAAGTCCTCGCCCTTTGCGAAGACATATTGCAAGCACAGATCAACAACAAGCTGATTCCTGCAGGTGATCAACTCTATACCCTGCGGGAAAAGGTGAATCAGGCCATCAAATTCCATCTCTGAAAACGATAAGGCTGTCACCGCTTCAGCCGCAGTGACAGCCATTTTCTTTGTTTAAGATTCACCCGAGCCAATCAATCCGATCCATGGTTTCACGAAAACAGGGATTTTTCAAAAAATCATCCTCCCAATTGGCGGAACAGAGCATGGGATGGCGGGAGCAGTAAGCGTGCCGCACAAAATCATACTTCTGTGCCTCTTTACCCCACAAAAACCAAATGGGATGGGCATTGTCCTCAATATAGCGAATCAGATCGTCCATCAACGGACGCCAAAGCTCTGCATGAGAACCGGGGTAACCCGGCTTGCAGGTCAATGCGGTGTTCAAAAGCAACACCCCGTTCTCAGCCCAATAGGAAAACAGACGATCGGGCGGAAGGATAGAGAAATCTCCCCGATCCATAGCACCGAGAATATCTTTGAACGAAACCTTATAGGGGTCCGCATCGGTATACGAAGCATACAAAAGACGCACGATATTTTTCAGAGACACCTGACGAAAGGGCGCCTTCCAGCTTGTCAGCCCGTTTACCTCAAAGGCAAGTCCCGTCGCGGCACCGGGGGCGGGATAAGGATCCTGCCCAAGGATAACCACACGAATCTGATCCACGGGTTGGGCGGCGCGGAAAATTTTTTCCGCAGAAGGAGTGCAGTCACTGTTGACTTCACGCAAAATCGAACTTAAATCGGGGCGACTTTTCAGAAAATTCAGCAAAAAACCTCAGTTCCCTTCTTGACAGTTTTGAATTTGTACTATATAATGATGTTGGAATATGTTTCCATATACTATTTTACCATATTTTTTTGAAAAAAGCAAGTACCAATACAGGAGATTCTGAAAAAATGTTTTCTTACACTACCCGCGCCGCCGCAGAGCAGGCGGAAAAAGAGGTTCAACAACAATTCGGCATCCTGGATGCCATCTGTGAAAAGAATACCGAAAAGGTCATGCAGGCCTTTTGGGATCATCGCGTATCCCAGGAAATGTTGCATGGCACTACGGGATACGGTCACGATGACCGCGCTCGCGACACATTGGACTCCATCTGGGCACAGGTTTTCGGCGCAGAAGATGCCCTTGTGCGTCATCACTTTTCCTCGGGAACTCAGACCTTGGCAACCGCCCTTTATGCGGTACTCCGTCCCGGAGACACCATGCTGACCGTTACGGGAAGACCTTATGACACCCTGTTGCAGACCATCGGACTATCCAAAGATCAGCCGGAGAACGCAGGCTCGTTAAAGGATTTCGGTATCAATTACAGTGAAATCAACCTCAAGGAAGATTTTTCTCCGGACTATGAAGCGGTTGACAATGCTTTAAAGACCGATCCTTCGGTCAAAATGGTGTATATTCAACGCTCCCGCGGCTACACCACCCGCCCAGCGCTGACCATTGATATGATCGAAAAGATCGTCAAAACCGTAAATAAAAGAGCCATTGTCATGGTAGACAACTGCTACGGTGAATTTACGGAAGAGAAAGAACCTACCGCCGTAGGTGCTGACCTCTGTGCAGGATCCTTGATCAAAAACGCAGGAGGCGGCATTGCGTTGACGGGCGGCTACATCACAGGGCGAAAGGATCTTGTGGAACTGGCGGCCTACCGTCTGACGGCAGTGGGGCTCGGAAAAGACTGCTCCCCCTCCCTGGATCAAATGCGCCCCATGCTGCAAGGGTTGTTCATGGCGCCCCACACTACGGCACAAGCCCTAAAATGCGCCGTTTTTGCCGCAAAGCTTTTTGAAAACGCAGGCTTGGACACCTCCCCCGCCTCCGACGCAAAGAGAAGCGACATCGTTCAGACGCTGACCTTCCGTGATCCTCAAAAACTGATCCGCTTCTGTCAAGGCATTCAGAAAGGATCTCCCGTCGATTCTTACGTCTACCCTGAGCCCTATCGGGAGGACGGATATGACGATGAGGTAATTATGGCGGCAGGCACCTTTGTATCAGGTGCATCGGTGGAAATTTCCGCAGACGGCCCCATGCGTGAACCCTATGTAGGATACCTGCAGGGCGGCTTGACCTACCACAGCGGGAAACTGGCCATCATGACCGCATATGAAGAGATGATGAAAGGATGATTTCATGAATCGGGAATATGCTGTTTTATACAACCGTTCTTTGGAAAATATTTTCGGCCGTCAGGCCCATGCCGTAGCAACGGAGCTGGATTGCCCTTGCTTTTATACCGACGAAATGCTCTTTTATAAGGATTCCGAAATCGAATTCTCCAAATGCGTCTACTTTGACAAGGACGTGATTACGGGACTGCGCCTGGAAACCATGGGTGTTCGCCTGTACAACAATATCGGCTCCATCGAACTGTGTGACGACAAACGGAGAACCAACGAGCTGCTGCGCACCGAAGGAAACATTCCCGATACCATTCCATCGCCCCTGCTGTTCCATGACGATCCAATCTTCCGCAAGACCTTCGCCCTTCGGGTTGCGGAAGCCCTCGGTCTTCCTCTGATCGCAAAATTGGCCTTTGGCTCCCTCGGACAGCAGGTACGTCTGATTCACACCATGGAAGAATTGATGAACTGCTGCGAGGAATGGAAAAATCAACCCCATCTTTTTCAGAAATTCGTCTCGACCTCAAAGGGAAAAGACGTCCGCATCTATGTGGTCGCGGGACAGGCGATTGCAGCCATGGAACGCCACAATCCTGAAGACTTCCGCTCCAACATCAGTTCGGGCGGACACGGAAGAAAAATTACCCCTCCCAACGGATTCGAGCAGACCGCAATCGACGCATGTGCTCTGCTGGGATTGGATTTCGGCGGCGTAGATCTCCTCTACGGCCCCGAAGGACAACCGTTGATCTGCGAAGTCAACTCCAACGCCTTGTTTAATGAACTCAACACCGTTTGTAACGTGAGGGTAGAACAACATATCGCAGATGCTGTCAGGGCAAACGAAAAGAACTTTTCCGATCTCTTATTCTGAACATGTTTAGAGCACAATAAACTTCCCCTCAGCGAAAGGTTATAACCGATAAAGAAACGGAATCCCGAAAGGGATTCCGTTTCTCTACAGAGGGTAAGTCCATGACAATATATATGACAGAGTAAGTAAGCAATCATTCATCCTGCGACAGTAAGCTTCTCCAGGCTCTTTCCCAAAGCAAAGTGACGGGAATAAACCATAGTACACTTGCGGAACTTGGCAAAATTACGGCGAGCTGCTTCTTCGTTCCCGTATACCTTCCAGTGACCGACACACTTACAAGCAGAGGGGTCCTCGATAAAACCTTTCACATCCTCCGAAGGATATCCCAAAAAGAGACCGATCTCGTGAGGAAATTCCTCCGCATCCCGTAGGCGACGAATCAAATGACGGATGCACTGAGAAGACTTCCCCTTATAGCCCCGTTCCTTTAAAATATATGCGGCAGTTTTATTGTTCAGATCCCGTTCCAGCTTACGGGGACGATAAACATAAATCAAAGCCTTTCCTTTACAAAAACGAACGGGCAAAACTCGAAGCCCCTTACCTTTCAAGCGGAGATTAATATCACGCAGGACATGGCGAAGTTGGCACATATCCTCCACGTGGCAAGAAAACAGACTCCCCGTCTTTAAGCTTGCAAGAGTGGGAGAACAATGACGGATAAGATGAAACTCAGACATAGGAATTCCTCTCACAGTTAGCGACGGCTAACCAATAAGTAAAAAAAAACGAAAAGCGTATCACAGTATTTACTTTGGAGAAACAGTTAGCCGCCGCTAACTAATTCTATTATACCTGAAAAAGAATGTTTTGTCAAGTACCTCCCTATCTGTTTCACAAAAAATTCACATCCCCTCACAACATTGTAAGGGGATGTGGAATACAAGGATCAATAAGCATTCAAAAAGCTTGCCAGCCGTTCTGCAATCAAGCGGTGACCCGCATCGTTGGGGTGGAGGCCGTCGGGCATGAATTTCTCCTTGATGACAGGGATCTTAGGCTGCATTCCGCTGACCGACCAAAGATCCAAAACGGGAAGCGAATAGAGTGCCGCAACCTCTCTCACGGCGATCACAAAGTCCGCCAAAGGATGCCCGAGGGGCATTTTGTTCTTTCCGTCTCCCAGAACATTGTCCTCACTGCACCGATGAAGCGGCGTCATGACAACAATGGGCTTGCCCGGATATTTCACAATCAGTTTTTCAAAAAGAACCTTCAACGCACCGTAGAAGGTCTCCTCTGTGGAATCATTGATCGTTCCGAGAGGAGCATCTCCATGACCGAAATCATTCGTTCCTCCGAAAACGATAACACCGTCCGCATTTGGGTCCATGGCATCCACACGAGTGGCAAAGGGTTGTTCAAAGCTGGCATTTTCGGTGGGAACCATGCGGGGAGCGATTCGCGTGCCACTGATGCCGTAATTGTTGGCGGCGGCAAGATGCAAGAGCGCCTTCGTTTGATTTACATAGTTTGTTTCCTTACAGGATGCACCCACGCCCTGGGTGATACTGTCTCCGAGAAAATTGATTACTTTTCCGTTCCATTCCATACAAAATTTCCTCATTTCTGTGCAAAAGGAGGCTTCGGGAATCCAAAGCCTCCTTATCATTCAACGGAATTTTACGCCTTGTTGGCAGAGCCGAACAGTTCGATCTTTTCGCGAACAGTAGCCTTGATGGCTTCCACACCGGGAGCGAGAAGCTTGCGGGGGTCAAAGCCCTTACCTTCCAAATCCTTGCCTGCTTCGATGTACTTACGGGTAGCATCGGCAAATGCAAGCTGACATTCGGTGTTCACGTTAATCTTGGAAACGCCCAGGTCAATGGCCTTCTTAATCTGATCGGCAGGAATGCCGGTACCGCCGTGAAGAACGAGAGGCATAGCGCCGGTCTTCTCCTGAACAGCGGCCAGAGTTTCAAAGGAAAGCCCTGCCCAATTAGCGGGGTACTTACCGTGAATATTACCGATACCGGCGGCAAGCATGGTTACGCCCAGATCAGCGATCTGCTTGCATTCTTCGGGATCAGCGCATTCACCGGCCCCCACAACACCGTCTTCTTCCCCACCGATTGCGCCGACTTCGGCTTCCAGGGAGATCCCCTTCTCGGTGGTCAGGTTAACCAATTCGGTGGTCTTTGCGATATTTTCTTCGATGGGATAATGAGACCCGTCAAACATAACGGAAGAGAAGCCTGCTTCGATGCAAGCAAGAGCACCTTCGTAAGAACCGTGGTCCAGATGGAGGGCGACGGGAACGGTGATCTTCAGATTCTCCAGCATCCCGTTGACCATACCGACGATGGTCTTATAACCGCACATATATTTGCCCGCACCTTCGGAAACACCGAGAATAACGGGAGAATTCATCTCCTGTGCAGTCAAAAGGATGGCTTTGGTCCATTCCAGGTTATTGATGTTGAACTGACCGACGGCATAGTGGCCGGCCTTTGCTTTGGTAAGCATTTCTTTTGCGGAAACTAACATTTTTACTACCTCCGAAAATTGTAATGTTCCATACCATACATTATACAACAAAAGAGCGCAGATTGCAAGAGGTTTTTCGGAAAAAAATGCGAATTTTTCACTCTTGACAAACGTTTTTTTTTGATGTATAATACTAAACGAAAGGAAGTGACAACTTTGCCCCCTTATTTTTTCGATATTACCACGGTCGGCGAGGAAGAATACAAAGCATGGTTTTCTCTCATGTCCGAAGAACGGAAAGAAAAATGCCGTCGCATTGTCTCTGAAAACGGCAAAAAGAGCTGCATTGCCGCCGATCATTTAGCGCGAAGCATTCTTGCAAAAGAATTGGATTGTTCCGAAGAGGAAATTGAAATTAAGATAACCGATTCGGGCAAGCCTTATCTGGAAGGGAACCCACTTTATTTCAGCGTTTCACATTCCGATGTCATTGTGGCCTGTGTCTGCGGAGATACACCTGTTGGCATTGATATTGAACTCAACCGCCCCGTTATGGCCGCCGCGCAAGAACGTATTTGCACCCCCGAAGAATGGGATTATCTGTCCGAGCCGACGAGCGAAAGTGAGCGGTGCCTTCGTTTTTTTGAACTTTGGACAAAAAAGGAAGCCATTTTTAAAATGGACGGCATTCTTCCCCGCAAGGATCGGGAAATTCCCGCATTACATCCCGAAACGCTCGGAATCAAAGTTACCACCGAAAAAATGGGAAAATACACGTTGTCCGTGGCGGAATTGATTTGTGACTAACAAAAAATCGGCACCCTGATCAGGTGCCGATTTTTTCATTTCACTCAAGAATGTTAGAAGTCATATACTCAATCCCGCAAGCCACCGCAGCAGACGCATCCTCGGTGGTATCCACGGTCCAAACATTGACCACGTGGCCATCGGCATGAACACGGGCAGAAATTTCGGGCGTCAGCGCCTTGTGGTAGATGTCAAGATCAAGATTGTAAGTATTCAGAATCTCATACATCCGATCAATAGCGGTGGGATCTTCCGCAAAGTTCTTGCCGGAGGTCAGATACTGGGCCGTCTGATCAGGCGCAATTTCACGAAGACGAATCAGATTCTCCAACCCGAAGGCGATAATGACCGTATGATCTTGCCATTCTTCTTTCGCAAGGATGTCGAGAACATCCTGAAGGTGCTCTTTTTCAAAAACACCCTTCAATTCCAAAACACAGACCTTGTCGTAATGCTTACAGATGCGGACATATTCCTCAAAAGAAGGAATGCGGATGTCGGTTCTCCCCTTTTCACCGCTTTTTTCACAAAGAAGAAGAGAACGGACCGTATCGTAGGTACAAAGTTCAACATTGATGTCGTCGATCCCGACACGAGCCGTAGAAGCATCATGAATACAAACATATTTGCCGTCTGCCGTATGATGAATATCGGTCTCAATACCCCAATAAGAGCGGTTCCCGGCAGCAATAAAAGCGGCGTGAGTATTTTCCTTTTCCAGGGCGGAAAGTCCGCGATGGGCTACCATAAGAGGTTTGCGGTCCGAAGAAAATTTAATTGTGTTGCTCATAAGAAGCACCCCCAAAGTTGTTTTTTTAAGTATAACACATTGTCACGAAAATGTCAAGAGTTTTCACTCTTATTTTCTTGACAGATTCATAAAAAAGAAGTATAATAAAGCAAGAAAACACAGGAGGTTCTATATTATGGAAGAATTTCTGAAAAACATTCTCGGGAAACTGGGAGAAATTGCAACCAGTACGGGGCTGCGACTGATCAGCGCGTTTATTATTCTCGTCATTGGCTTCAAAGCATGCAAGTGGCTTGTAAAAATCATCAAAAAGAGCCACGGATTTGCAAAACTGGATGCAGGGGTTCAAACCTTTTTGGTCAGCCTGCTGAACATTTTACTTAAAGTGTTGGTGGTAATTTCCGTCATCTCCATTCTGGGGATTCCCATGACAAACTTTGTGGCCTTCATTGCTTCCGTCGGTGTGGCCATTGGTGCCGCATTGCAAGGATCGCTTGCAAATCTGGCAGGGGGGATTATGATTCTGATCTTCAAGCCCTTCGTTATCGATAATTATATCGAAACCGCACAGGGATCGGGAACCGTAAAGGAAATCACCATCCTCTACACCATTTTGGACACGCCTGATAACAAACGCATTGTTATCCCAAACGGCGCCATTGCAAACGAGGCTATCACAAACTACTCCTTCCACGACACTCGGCGCTTGGACATTCCCGTTTCGGTGTCCTACAGTTCCGACATTGAAAAGGTTAAGGAAATCCTGCTGAATCAGGCAAACGCCCACGCCTTGGTCCTGAAAGATCCCGAGCCCTTCTGCCGCCTGACGAATCACGGGGAATCTTCTCTTGATTTTGCCTTACGTGTTTGGGTCAAGAGCAGTGATTATTGGACAGTCAACTTTGACTTAAAAGAAAGCGTCAAAGAAGAGTTGGACAAAAACGGAATTGAAATTCCTTTCCCGCAACTGGATGTACATCTGGACAAATAAGAATACCAAAAGATCCACCCGATCTCACTGCATTCTTAACGGAGAAATGGCAGTCACAAAATTTCGGAAGAGAACTTGTTTTCTCTGCCGATTTGTGTTATAATGGGGTTAACGAAAAGCCTTCCTCTGGGAGGAAGGTGGCGCGCGTAGCGTGACGGAAGGAGCCTGCGTAACTTTAGGTTTGGATAAATCTTATTGTATCGCACTCTCCCTCAGTCAGCTTCGCTGACAGCTCCCTCCCGGAGGGAGCTTTTGGTTTTGTGCATCTTTAGGGGTATGGGCTTTGCCCGAAGCCTTTGTAATACAAAGGCGAAACTGGCGATAAAACGGAACGATAACTTTGATTTTAAGTGAGGACTATAATATGATCGATAAATCAAGAAAATATTGGTATGGAAATTGTGCTGATGATATTGATGAGTTCTTGAAAG
>JAGAOU010000012.1 GCA_017623595.1 Clostridia bacterium | reverse complement strand
TGGGGGTGCTTGATTGGGCTGTTTATATGGGGGCTGCAGTGCAATCTGCGCTTTTCGGATTTGTGATTGAAGCCTTCGGTTGGTCTGCGATTTTTATCACGATCGGTATTCTTTATATTGTTTTGTTGGTTTTGACGTTGATTGCCCGAAAAATGAAAATGAGAGATATGTAAGGTTCCTTTATAAAAAGACGGAGGAGATGTCGCATTTGCGACATCTCCTCCGTTTGTCGATAAACCGTTAATTTGGGGACATCTTAATATGGAATTTGGTGTTATCTGCGATGATACTTACGGAAAAAGAAAAGGGAAAGCCATATATTTTGATTTCAACAGGTGTTTCTTCTCCCTTTTTTAAGACAACCTCCGGGCAATCCCCGCCACCGCGATTATCCTCACTTGCATATACATCGGTTCTCAGTTTTACGGCTTGATCAACAGATGAAACAAGGATAAGTTTTGCGGTATAGACATAGCTGTGTTTGTTTTCTTTTGATGGAGTGTATTTGATTTCTTCTACACGAATATCAACGGTGCTCTTGTTTTCAAAAACGTGTTCTACTTCAAGGGTTCCGTTTTTCCATGTGCCGCGGTAGCTGTTATAGGGGGCGTAGTGGGAGGCGTCATAAACCATTTTTTGCAGTTCTTCGGAGTATTCCAATTCTTTTCCTGCTCCCAAATGGCTGTCTACTCGATAAAGGCGGTTATCTATCAGTCGAAAGATATAGTTCCCCGTTATGAACCATTTGGTTTGATCCGGGACCGGTAGTTCTGCCGAAAATTCCGTAATTTCTTTATCCGAGATTTTATCTGCAGTTTCTCCTGTTTCGGGGGCTTGAATCAGGGCTTGAATGAGCCCCTGTGTCCATTCATCCGAAAGTGTTTTTGTACCGCAGTGCGGGAGTATGATACCTCCGTCACCTTGATAATAAGTAAGAATTTTCAATTCTTCTCCCACGAAAGGTTTTTCCGGCGGATCGTCTTCCACGGGAGTGTTGCATGCCCCAAGGGCAAAAAGAAGTAGGAATACCAAAATCAGAGAAATGCTCTTTTTCATAAAGGTATCCTCCTTTGTCCCGTTATTCCGGCTTTATTGTGATTTGTGCATGGGTGTTGTCTGCACGGAGTTGAATGTAGAATCCGTAGTTAAAGCCATAGAATTCAATTTCTATGGTTTCTTTTTTGCCCTTTCTTAATTGTATCTCTGTTTCTTCGGTCGATCCAAAATTGTCTTCACTCTGCTGGGATCGGTACCAAAATTCTACCGTTTGATTTCTCGTGGAATACAGTGTGACTTTCGCCTTGTAACGACGTTCGGAAATCCGGGTAATTTCTTCGACGGTAATATCAACAGTGCTCTTGTTTTCAAAAACGTGTTCTACTTCAAGGGTTCCGTTTTTCCATGTGCCGCGGTAACTGTTGTAGGGGGCGTAGTAGCAGGCGTTGAGTACCATTTCCTTGAGGGCGTCGGAATACTCCACCTCCCGACCCTCGCCCAAATGACGGTTCACCCGATAGAGTTTGTCGTCCATCAAGCGGAACATGATGTTGCCCGTAATAAACCAGCGGGTGCCGCTTGGGATGGGAAGGCTTTCCGCATATTTTGTTACCTCTTCATTCGAGATTTTATCTGCAGTTTCGCCTGTTTCGGGGGCTTGAATCAGGGCTTGAATGAGCCCCTGTGTCCATTCGTCCGAAAGCGTCTTTGTACGAATGTGGAGACTTTTTGGCGTAACGCGTTCGTAATAGGTAACAATCTGCAATTCTTCTCCCACGAAAGGTTCTTCCGGCGGATCGTCTTCCACGGGAGTGTTGCACGCCCCAAGGGCAAAAAGAAGTAGGAATACCAAAATCAGGGAAATGCTCTTTTTCATAAGGGAATCCTCCTTTTTTGTTCTTTCACTTCTTATACACGTAAAAAAAATCAAATTGTGACAAGAAAATTCAAAAATTCAAAGAAAGTTTACAGATTCCGCGAGTTTTGCTTTTTATTGGGGAATTTTTCTCTTTTTGCGGCTCTCTTCTTATACGAATGAATCAATAAATATCCTCACAAATCCATGCGTCGAAATGCTCTTTTGCTTTTTCCAATTCCTCTTTGGTGCGGATGGTCCAGCCGATGGGAAGGGAGTGGAAGAGCTTGGTGCAGAGGCGGAAGGCCACGGCGCGGGGATAGCGAATGTCAAAGGCGATGAAGTCGGGACGGGCGAGGAAATTCAGCATCAGATTCTTGACGGCAAAAAATTGGATACGGCTTCCCTTTTCGCTGTGCTTGAAAAAGTCTGAGGACAGTTGGCCTCGAAGGATGTGCGGGCGGTTTTTCTTCATCCAATGAATGGCCAGGGGATGGAAGGATTCGATGCAGTAGGGCCCTTTGTATTCGTCGAGAATTTCAAAGGCCTTGGGGCAGACCGACAGATCGAAGCCGGGAATCTTGATCTCAATGATCAGCGGCACCTGTCCGTCCACCGCTTCCAACACCTGTTTCAGGGTGGGGATGCCGTCGGATTGGCCGCCCAGGGACATTTTGCCCAATTCTTCGGCGGTAAAGTTTATAACCTTTCCGTCCACCCCCGCCACCCGGTTGAGGGTAAAATCGTGAAAGACCATTACTTCTCCGTCCTTGGAGAGCTGAATGTCCAATTCAATACCCAATCTGCGGTCTACCGCCCCCTGAAAGGCACGCAGGGAATTTTCGGGGACGTTTTTGTTGTGCAACCCCCGATGGGCAAATTCCATCCCCAAAAAGGGGGTTGTGTCGGGGCGTTTGCGTTGGCTGCGGGGCGCGATCATCCAAAGGAACAGAAGAAAAACCAGACCGCTTCCGCCCAAAACACCGAGGGCAATATACAGACCGATCATTGTTCTTCCTCCGCAAACTGATCCATCATGTTTTTGCTTGCCTCGGGCTTGGAGTCACCGTGTTTGACAAAGCACATGGTCACAAAGGACAGGGCCACAAAGATGGCCGCATAGGGGAAAAGACTGGTCATGGCGATGTTGTCCATGAAAATACCTGAAACGGTGGGAGTCAGGGATTGAGCCGCCATGGATGCGGTGTAATAATATCCGGTGTATTTTCCCACATCGGCGCCGGTGCACATTTCCACCACCATGGGGAAGGAGTTTACATTGATGGTTGCCCATGCGACGCCTGCCAGGCAGAACATACAGGACATGAGCCAGGAGGGGGAGGATGCGGTCATGAAGCATCCCGCAAGGAATGCGGTGAACAACATGGCAATGCCTGCAAGGATGGTTTTCTTGCGCCCGATTTTGGAGGCGATCATACCCACGGGCAGGTAGGCGATAATGGCAGCCACGTTGGCCAAAAGCAGGGTTGTGGTTGCGTCCTTGTCCAGAACATTTTGGGCGTAGACGGTGTATTTGGAGGTGACCGCATTGCATCCGAAGAACCAAAGGATGATAGATGCCAGCATGAAGATCAGACTGAACAGCTTCGCTTTGTCCAGTTTTTTCTTGTTGTCGGCCTCGGCCTCGGGCTCTGCCCGATCCAGTCCCAGAGCAATGCTCTTCGCTTGAGCCTCTGCCGCCCATTTGGGCTCCTTGACGGTAAAGCTGAAGATGATCAGTGCCACCAGCATGAGAAGTCCGACGATGGTATAAACTCCCGTGTAGCTCATGTAGGCATTTTTCACCTTCGAAATGGCCAGGACCGATCCGATGCCCAAAACGATGATTCCCCCTGCGTTGCCCATCAGGTTGATCACTGCATTGGCTTTGGAGCGCAAGGGCTTCAGTGTGACGTCGGGCATCAGCGCTACGGCGGGGGTGCGGAAGGTTGCCATGGAAACCAAAAGCATCAGAAGGATACCGAGGAAGATCCAAAGGGTTGCGGAATTCTCTGCCGTCACCGAGGCCGCACAGGCTTGACGGGCGGGAACCACATGGCGGATGTAGAGATTCACCTCCACCTCCCGACCGAAGGCATTGGTTTCGGTGGTCTTGGATTCTGTGGTCATCTGTGCGAACTCTTCCCGTGTGTAGAGGTCGGACAGCTTATACTCCACGCCCTCGGGGGTCTGGAGCAGAGTATCCTTTTGTTCGTCGTAAATGATCTCCATGGTGGCGGGATCGTTGACCTTTGCATAGCGCTCGATTTTTGCCAGCTGGGCATTGTCTGCCACGGAGAGCAGGATCAGAAGCGCAACCGCAAGAACTGTGCCCACGCGGATGAAGGGTGTTCTGCGCCCGCTTTTTCCCTTGTGACGGTCGGAGATGCTTCCGAACAGGGGCAGCATGAACAGGGCAAGGATGTTATCCAATGCCATGACGATACCCGATGCGGTCTGGCTCATGCCGAATTTGCTGGTGAGCGTCATGGCGATGGTGACATCGTAGATCTGCCAAAAGGCACAGATCAGGAAGAATGCAAAGCCGACAAGGACGGTGCGTTTGTAGTTGAGCTTCATAAAAGAACCCTCTCTTGTTTGTTATTTCGGATCTTTTTTAGTATCCGATGTTCGCAGGAGATTATACTCTTTGTTCTTTATTGTTCCCACCAGAAGGTCGGATTGGGCTTCCATTTGGGATTTGCCACCTTCGCCTCCAATACGGGAATTTGCTTTCTGCAGAAGGGGCGGATGGGGGCTGTTTTGGAATTGCCGGTATGGTACAGCCGATCTACGGTGTCAAACAGATCCAGTGCCTTTTCGGTGATGCGGTTTTCATTGCGCACCAGTTCTGCGTCGATCTCGGTGCGAAGGACGATCTGTTTCCACTTGATGTTTTCTCTCTGTTCGGCAGACAGACTTTCGTTGAGTTCGAGGGCAAGTTTTTCTGCTTCTTCGGCCTTGGAGCGGTCCCACAGAATGACCTCTTTTTCCGCCGTTTGGAAGGCAAAGGCATCACGGCAAAGACCGGTTTCCATGGCCTTGATCAGGTCCACGCCCTTGTCCAGATCTTCCTCTCTGAGGAAACACTCGTAGCGCAGATATTCCTTTACCGTTTCGTAGGGATCCTGCCCCATACGGAAGAGGCGCAGGGTGATCGCCTTGTTGAGATCCTCAAAAATGCCTTCGGAGTAGGGCATGCCTCCCGACAACTGCTGTCCCGCATCATGCCACTGCTCTGCAATGTGGGCAGGCATGGGATTGGCTCCGTAGCCGCCCCAGGGGGATGCGCCGTACATGCTGAATTCGTTGAAGGAAACCAGAGGCTTGGGAGTGTGATGGGTGAGAGGATATTTTGGATAAACGGCAGGGAAGTCCGCCATGATCATGTCCGCAAAGTCCAGTTCGCCCCGATACAGTGCGTCATAGAACCCATCCCATTCGGCGGTGCCCCGATAGAATTCTCCGAAGTACCAGGTGGACAGAATAATTTTTGTGTTTGGCAGGCGCTTTTTGATCAGCTCTGCCTCGGCTTTTGCGGTTTTGAGGAATCCGTTGCTTCCCCAGGGAGAGCACTTTTCACAGGTACAGCCACCTTGATCGTAGGGCCAAATGGTGAAGAAATCGGGCTGAACATCCTCAAAAAGATCCAGCATGTCCGAACGGTTTTTCAGGATTTGTTCCATGCCGCCCTCCGAATGGGGGCAGATTTCGGTATGGTAAAAGCCGTCGGGCTTCAGATAATAGCCGTTTTGCACCGCATTGGTGGCTTTTATAGCTTCGGGGGTGGTGGAAAAACCCTCATTGGCGAGGGTGGTCATCATCCGCTTCAGCCCCAGAGATTTCGCATGACCGAGAATTGCCTTCAGACGAGATGCCATAGTGATGGCTTCGGGATCGTCGGTGCCGGTGTAATGGTGCATGTCAAACCAAACCGCCAGCGCCTCCAATCCCCAAAAAGCAAGATCTTCAATGTAATCAAAAATTACGGGGAGGGGGGCGGAATGATAAAAGTTGTGGAAATGGGTGGCAAAGTACATGCCGCACAGTTCCTTTTCGGTCTTATAGATGCCGCAACGGGGGGCAGGCTTGAAGGGTCCTCCCGTGGGAATGCTGCGCAGCAGTACCCCTGCCATGTTCCAAAGGTCGGGGGCTTCCGTTCCCTTCAAAAGAAATCCCGATTCGGCAGCACAGATTTCTCCGAACCGATGCCCTTCCGTGTAGGACAGAGTCAGGTCTGCGGGGGTTCCGAAGGATACGGCGGTGTCCCAGCGGGCTTCGATACGCTTCTTCAGCGCATTGGCAAGGGCCGTCATGGGCCCGTCGTTTTTGTCAAATGAGATGCGGTATTCGTTCATGATCGCGGTGCTCCTTTTTTATGGAATCGGACTGCAAACAGCAGAGGAGTGATATATGTCTATTTTACCATATTTTGCGCCTCTTTGTCAATCCCATTCCCCAAGATTTTGTTATAATGATTGCTTTTTTCAAATTATAGCATAAAAAGCAGCCTTTTGCTATGCTTTTTTGCGTCAGAAAGTATGCATTTTCGGTCAGGATGATCGGTCTGCTTCCCGCAAGGAAGAGAGGGGTCTCTTTTTTAAGGAGGAAGACTCTGTTGAATGTAAAAAAAAATTCACATTTACCCCCTTGATTTTTTCTTCGAGTTGTGATATAATACTTAGGCGTTAAAAATGCTGGTGTAGCTCAGCTGGTAGAGCAGCTGATTTGTAATCAGCAGGTCGGGGGTTCAAATCCGTCCACCAGCTCCACCTTTTTTCTATCGCACAATTGAATATGGGCGAGTTCCCGAGCGGCCAAAGGGGGCAGACTGTAAATCTGTTGTCATCGACTTCGGTGGTCCGAATCCACCCTCGCCCACCAAAAAATCGACTTGCTCAAGCAAGTCGATTTTTTTATCCATTGCAAGGCAATGGCATATCATCAAGGGCGGTAAACCGACCTTGTATCTCATCAGCCGATAGGCTGTATATCATCACGCCTTTAGGCGTGTATCAAAAATCTCTTTCGCAATGATGATATACAAAACTTCGTTTTGATGATATGCAATTTCTACGGCTTTTCCGTGATTTTTTGAGGCGCAATATCATTAAAACCTTCGTCAAGATGGATTCAAATTACCACTCTGTTGACGGTTCTGCATATAGTTTGAAAATGAAAATTGCGGCTTCCGATAAAATCATTCAAATGGAAATTGAAATTGTAAAGAATGATGCCGGGTACGGAATATACAATTTAGATATTGATTTTGATTGATGGCATCATAATGGTTCGTAACTGCCAAAAAATCCAAGTCTTCGGGCTTGGATTTTTTTATCCGTTGCGAAAGAAATGGTATATCATCACGCGTCAGCGTGCATCAAAAAAAGCTTTCGCAATGATAAAAGACTTCGTCTTGACGATATACACGGCCCCGCTGTGATTATTTGAGGCACAATATCACGGAAATCTCCGTCAATATGGATTCGAACGACAGAACATGGCATTGCCGTATCTCATCAAACATAGCGTATGTTAAAAATGTTTTTGCGATTATGGTGTATGCACCTTTATTTGAAGAGGAAACATATATGAATGAAGAATGCTTGATTTGCAAAGCACCATTGGAATATCTGAATGTTGACGAAGAAATGGAATGTGTACTTTGTCACAAAAAACAGTACAGTAAAACAAGGTGTGTCAACGGTCATTTCGTCTGCGATAAATGCCATGCAAGTGGAATGGACAGCATTATTGCGATTTGTCTGAATAGCAAATCCGATGACCCCATTGAGATCTTGGAAGAAATGATGAGCATGCCGTATTGCCATATGCACGGCCCCGAGCATCATACGATGGTCGGATCTGCGCTTCTGACTGCTTACAAAAATGCAGGCGGTGAAACTGATCTTGTGTCTGCACTTAGAGAAATGCAGAAACGAGGAGCACAGGTCCCCGGCGGCGCCTGCGGTTTTTGGGGAGCCTGCGGTGCCGGCATCAGCACGGGAATGTATATCTCTATTGCCTTGAATGCAACCCCTTTGGCAGGCGAAGCTTGGGGATTATCCAATCAAATGACAGCAAGAGCATTGGATGCGATAGGCAAAAATGGCGGCCCACGTTGTTGTAAAAGAAATTCCTATCTTGCCATTATCGAAGCGGTCAAATTCACGAGCGAAAAATTGCATATCGATATGAAGCTGAACTCTGTGGTCTGCACTCGTTCACACTTGAACAATCAGTGCAGACAGGAAAAGTGCCCTTTTCATAAAAACTATACAGAATGATAATTTGAAGTTAATGGAGATCTGTTATGGGAGACATTCTGATAAAAATACTTGTGTGCTTTATTGCGGGAGCAGGTGCAGGCATTGGAACGGGCTTTGCCGGCATGAGTGCTGCTGCGGTTGTAGGTCCTATGCTAATAACCTTTTTGGGTGTTCCTGCTTATGATGCGGTCGGAATCGGGCTGATCAGCGATGTTTTGGCAAGCCTTGTCAGTGCATATACC
>JAGAOU010000076.1 GCA_017623595.1 Clostridia bacterium | reverse complement strand
TGCCGTCATCGTAGGTGAATTCCATGCTTCCCCACGTGATTTCCACCGAATATACCGTTCCCGGTTCCTCCGGACCGACGTAATTCCCCTTGACAACGGCGGAATCTGTTCCGTTGTCCGTGCTTACGGTGGTGGCAAAGGTCACAAGCGCCATAGAAAAAAGAAACGCAAAACACAAAGAAAGACAAGCAAGTGTCTTTTTCACAAAAACTCCTCCATCTGCTTTTTTCGCGGAAATCATTCCAATTTTTTTCGGATTCACGCGGAAATCATTCCAAATTTTCCCAAATTCAGTATAACATGGTTCCGCAAAAAAGTCAAGTATTCGCCCCTGTTTTCTCCCGTTTTTGCGCAATTTGTTCCTGTTTTGTCAACGAAAAAAGTGAATGAGGCGGGGTGAGTGAGTGAAAAATATGCAAGAGGGGATGGTTTTTACAAAAAAAACACATTTTTTTGCAAAAAACCTCTTGACAAATGAAAATCGGTGTGCTATAATACCTCCATAAAAGCTGTGACGAGGACGGTTTGGAGTCCCTTGCTTTGAGAGAGCCGACGGGTGGTGCGAGTCGGAAGCAAGCCTCCTCATAACCCATCACCTCCGAGCCGGAAGCCCGAACGCCGTCGGTCAGTAGACGTTTCCCGTGATTGCTGCGTAAATGCATAGGGATTGTTGGATCCCAAGAGTGGCGGATATTTTATTCGCAATTTGAGTGGTACCGCGAGTGTAGTATAATTGCACCCGTCTCAAAGATCTTTTTCTTTGGGACGGGTTTGTTTTTTTTCGGTGAGCGCAGGTCCGATCCCTCCAACAAAAAAGGCTCACCGCAAATTTTCCGTCAGGAGGTAAAACACTATGTCCACAACCGTTGAAACCGTAAAGCTTCTTGAGGTCGCCGCCCGTATCCGCGACATGCGTGAAATTACGGGACTTACCGTGGAAGAGATGGCACGGGAAACCGAGGTTTCCCCCGAACAGTATCGCAGTTATGAAAACGGCGAGACCGATTTCCCCTTTTCCTTTATCCATAAGTGTTCTCTCGTGTTCAATATCGGTATTTCCGATCTTCTTGAAGGACGCTCCGCCAACCTTTCTTCCTATACCGTAACCCGCAAAGGGCAGGGGCAGGAGACGGCCAAGGAGGACGGTATCACCATTCAGAACCTGGCTCCCATGTTCCGTAAGAAAATTGCGGAGCCCTATTGGGTGCGTTATGAATACGATCCTTCCCAGCAGAACAAGCCCATCCATCTTGCCACCCACAGCGGTCAGGAGTTTGACCTGGTCATCAGCGGCAAGCTGAAGGTGCAGGTAGGCAGTCATACGGAGATTTTGGGGGAAGGGGACAGCATCTATTACAATTCTTCCACCCCTCACGGTATGATCGCCGTGGACGGAGAGGATTGCGTGTTCTGCGCCGTGGTTCTTCCCGGGGAAGACACCAAGGAGGAAGCGGTGCGGGCAAGCATCATGACGGCAAAATCCTCCGAGCCTTTGGTTTGCGAGAAATTTGTGGAAACCGAGGAGGACGCCAACGGCTCTTTGCAGGCTATCCGCTTCAAGAACACCGATACCTTCAACTTCGGTTTTGATGTGGTGGATGAGATTGCCGGACGTTATCCCGACAAGTTAGCCATGCTTCACCTGGATGTGCATCGTAACGAGCGTCGGTTTACATTTAAAGACATCAAGCAATATTCCAATCAGTGTGCCAACTACTTCACCTCTCTCGGCATCAAGCGGGGGGATAAGGTTATGCTGGTGCTGAAGCGGCATTATCAGTTCTGGTTCGCCATGGTTGCCCTCCACAAATTGGGAGCCGTGGCCATTCCCGCCACCAATCAGTTGAAAGAGCACGACTTTGAGTATCGTTACAATGCGGCGGGTGTTTCCGCCATTGTCTGCACCGCTGACGGTGATGTTGCAGACATCGCCGCCCGTGCCGCCTTGAACTGTCCTCAGGTGACTACAAAGGTTCTGGTGGGCGGATCCAAGGAGGGGTGGCATAATTTTGACGAAGAATTCAAGCTGTTCTCTCGCAAATATGTCCGTCCCGAAAATGCTTCCGCAGGGGATGAAACCGCGCTGATGTTCTTTACCTCGGGCACTACGGGCAACCCCAAAATGGCGGCTCACAAGCATACCTATGCTCTCGGGCACTATGTTACCGCAAAGTATTGGCATTGCTGCGAGCGGGACGGCCTGCATCTGACCATTTCCGATACGGGCTGGGGCAAGAGTCTGTGGGGTAAGCTCTACGGGCAGTGGCTCTGCGAGGGTGCGGTGTTTGTTTATGACTTTGACCGCTTCGATGAGAACGATATTCTTCCCATGTTCGCAAAATACAACATCACCACCTTCTGTGCGCCTCCCACCATGCTGCGCATGCTGATCCGTGGCGATCTTTCCAAATACGATCTTTCTTCTATTCATCACATGACCACCGCAGGGGAGGCTTTGAACCCCGAGGTGTTCAAGAAATTCAAGGAGGCCACGGGTCTGGAAATTATGGAAGGCTTCGGTCAGACCGAAACCACCCTTGCCATCGCCAATCTGGTGGGTACCGTTCCCCGCATCGGCTCCATGGGTAAGGCATCGCCCCAGTTCGATCTGGATGTTGTGGACGCCGACGGCAACAGCGTTGCCACCGGTGAAGTGGGTGAAATTGTGATCCATACCGATAAAAATGTTCCTTGCGGTCTCTTCCGCGAATACTATTTGGATCCCGAAAAGACCAACGAGGCATGGCACGACGGCTTGTATCATACGGGCGATACCGCATGGCGGGACGAAGATGGCTACTTCTGGTATGTGGGTCGTGTGGACGATGTAATTAAGTCCTCAGGCTATCGCATCGGGCCCTTCGAAATCGAAAGCGTTATCATGGAGCTTCCTTATGTTTTGGAATGCGGTGTTTCCGCTTCGCCCGACGAGGTCCGAGGCCAGGTGGTCAAGGCGTCCATCGTTCTGACCAAGGGCACTGAGCCCACCGAGGAGCTGAAGAAGGAAATTCAGAATTACGTCAAGCAGCATACTGCGCCGTATAAGTATCCCCGCATTGTGGTCTTTCGTGATTCTCTGCCCAAGACCATCAGCGGCAAGATTCAACGAAATAAACTGTAAAGGTGAATTGTTATGAAACTGTCTCTTTCGTCCAGTGCCGTTTCTCCCTATCTGCGGGAGGGGATTGATCCTCGGGAGGTGTATGAAACCTTCCGTGCCACCGGATTTACCTGTATGGACTTTGATATTGCATCTGACATGATCGGGGAGAACCCCGAGGAGAATGGGGCATCCCGACGTGCGTTGCTCGATTCCTGCGGACTTACCGTTACCCAATCTCATGCACCTATGCCCAATCCCTTCCGCACCCCCGATTCCTTTGAGCCTGCTCTGCGTTCTGCGGAGGGGGCACTACGGTTTTGCAAGGGGGCGGGCTTTGCCCATACGGTGGTGCATCCCGGGGCACGGGAAGGAAATACCCGCAAGGAATTTTTTGAAAACAACGTGAAGTTTTACCGTTCGCTGATTCCCACCATGGAAGCCACGGGGGTAGGGGTGCTGATTGAGAACATCGGTCACTATATGGATCCCTATTTCCTTTGGTCTGCGGAGGATATACTGGAACTGCTTGCGGCGGTGGATCATCCCCTTTTCAGCGTTTGCTGGGACGTGGGACACGCCAATCATTTTGAATATCTCCATGTGGGAGGATCTCCTTATGATACCTTCCAAACATTGGGCGATAAGCTGACCGCCATCCATGCTCATGAAAACGTTGGCTTTTTCCCCGATCCCCGACAGCGAAAGCGGGTGGATATGCACATGATGCCCTACTGTTCCGGGTACTCCACCGTAAACTGGGATGCGGTGTTGCAGGGATTGAAGGATGCGGGATATAAGGGCACCTTCAACTTTGAATCCAATACCCCCGCACCTCTGCGCAATACCCCCGAATTCCGTTACAACGGACAGGTGGTCCGCACCCTGGAAAAGGTTCCTCTGCGGGTTTGGAAATCGGTTACGACCTCCCTCTACGAGATCGGCCGCTTTATGTTGGAATCCTACGGATTGTACGAGGAGTAAAACCGATGTTTGCCCTTCGGGGGTGGAAATAGGCTTTTACGGGACAAAAAAACGGATTTTTTGTAAAAAAACAGAAATTATATTGACAAATCCCATAAGGTATGATAGAATAGTACTGTTCATCTTATGTGAGTAAAGGCTTCGACGAAGAGGATGCGGAATTTGTTGACCTTGAGAGAAGTGGCGGTTGGTGCGAGCCATGGGAGACGGTCTGTGTTTGTCGCTTCCGAGCCGGGAGAAAGAACGCCCTTTGGGGCTTGTAGACTCTCCCCGTGATTGCTGCGTGAAGGCATAGGGATTGTTGGATCCCAAGAGTGGCGGTAGATCCGCAATTTGAGTGGTACCGCGGGTGTTTTGTTAATTTGCATGACATTCACTCGTCTCAAAGTTTTATCAGCTTTGGGACGGGTGCGTTTTTTTTCCGTCCCGGAAAAGGAGAACTGAGTACTTATGGAACAAATGACCGGACTTGATTTCAAGATCCAGGAAATGGCCGGCCGAATCCGCGCGCTGCGGGATCTGGAAGGGCTTTCCACCGCAGAAATGGCGGCGAAAACGGGGGTTTCCGAGGAGGAATATCTCCGCTGCGAAGCAGGGAAGAGTGACCTGAACTTCGCCTTCATCTATCGCTGCGCCATGGCGCTGAGCGTCAACGTTACCGACATTATCGAGGGGTACAGCCCCAAACTGAAATCCTATACCGTGACCCGTGCGGGTGCGGGACAGAAGGTTTCCCAGGCCCACGGCATGACCTATTATAACCTGGCCTATGCCTTCCGTGACCGTATTGCGGAGCCTCTCTATGTTCGCAGTATTTTTGATCCCGAAGCACTGCAGAAGGATATTGAACTGACCACCCACGCAGGGCAGGAATGTGACCTGATCATCGAAGGTAATTTGATGGTTCAGGTGGGCGAGCACAAAGAGATTCTCGGTCCCGGGGACAGTATTTATTTCGACTCCGATACGCCCCACGGCATGATTGCCGTCAACGGAAAGGACTGTGTGTTCTACGCCATCGTCCTCAATCCCACGGGCGAGCCCATTCCCGAGCTGTCCGAGATTGCCGCCGTTTCCGAGAAGAAGGCCTCCAAAACCGAGGATAAAAAGGACCGAATCTATCGCAAGTACATCGACATTGTGGAAAACGAGAACGGAACTCCCACCTCCATTACCTTCAAGAATCACGATAACTTTAACTTTGCCTTTGACCTTGTGGATGCCTTGGCTGATCGGGAACCCGAAAAGCTGGCCATGCTCCACATTTCCGGAGATAAAACCGAACGTCGTTTCACCTTCAAGGATATCAAGAAGGCCTCCAACCAGTGCGCCAACTACTTCAAGTCCCTCGGCATCAAGAAGGGCGATCGGGTTATGTTGGTTCTGAAGCGGCATTACCAGTTCTGGTTTGCCATGATGGGGCTGAATAAACTGGGCGCCATTGCCATTCCCGCCACCAATCAGTTGCAGGAGCATGACTTTGAATATCGCTTCAAGTGTGCCGGTGTTTCCGCCATTGTCTGTACCGCCGACGGAGATACTGCCCGTCAGGTGGATATTGCGGCAGCAAATTGCCCCGATCTGAAGCACAAGCTGATTGTCAACGGCTCCCGTGAGGGATGGCGGAGCTTTGACGAGGAATATACCCTTTACAGCACTCATTACTACCGTCCCGAGACCGCTGCTCCCGGTGGGGAAGACCTGATGCTCATGTTCTTTACCTCCGGCACCTCCGGTTATCCCAAGCTTGCCGCCCATAACTATAAATATCCTTTGGGGCATTTCCATACCGCCAAATATTGGCACAACGTAGATCCCGACGGACTGCACTTCACCATCTCCGATACGGGTTGGGCAAAGTCCATGTGGGGCAAGTTGTACGGCCAGTGGCTCTGCGAAGCGGCGATCTTTGTCTATGACTTTGACCGTTTCGATGCCGCGGACATTCTGCCCATGTTTGCACAATATCATATTACCACCTTCTGTGCTCCTCCCACCATGCTTCGCATGATGATCAAGCAGGACATTTCCAAATACGATTTCTCTTCGGTCAAGCACATGACCACCGCAGGAGAAGCACTGAATCCCGAGGTTTACCGTCAGTTTGAAAAGGCCACGGGTCTGCAGATCATTGAGGGCTTCGGTCAGACCGAAAGCACCATGATGATCGGCAATATGGTGGGTGCTCCCCACAAGATCGGTTCCATGGGACGCAAGGTTCCCGTGTATGATGTGGAGCTCCACGACGCCGACGGCAATCCCGTTGCCGTGGGTGAAACGGGCGAAATCGTTGTTAATATCAAAAACGGCCTGCCCTGCGGTCTTGCCGTGGGCTACTACGGGGATGAGGAGAAGACCGCCGAAAATTGGCATGACGGATTCTATCACACCGGTGATGTGGCATGGCAGGACGAAGACGGATTCTTCTGGTATGTGGGTCGCGCCGACGACGTGATCAAGTCCTCGGGCTACCGCATCGGCCCCTTCGAGATCGAAAGCGTGATTATGGAGCTTCCCTACGTTTTGGAATGCGGTGTTTCCGCCGAACCCGATGAGGTCCGCGGACAGGTGGTCAAGGCCAGCATCGTTCTGGTCAACGGCACCGAACCCACCGAGGAACTGAAAAAGGAAATCCAGACTTACGTCAAGCAGAAGACCGCACCCTACAAATATCCCCGTATCGTCGTCTTCCGGGATTCTCTTCCCAAGTCGGTGAGCGGAAAGATCCAGCGTAACAAGCTGTAAGATTATGAGAAATTTTAAGCGTATTACCCTTCTCTGCGGCCATTATGGCAGCGGAAAAACCAATGTGGCGGTGAATCTCGCCCTGCACCTGCGCAAAACCAAGGATCGGGTGGCGGTGGCCGATTTGGACATCGTCAATCCCTATTTCCGTACCAAGGACAGTCGGGGAGCCTTTGAGGATGCGGGTATTCGCCTTATCTGCTCCGAATATGCCAACACCAACGTTGACATTCCCGCCCTGCCTCAGGATATGTACGCCGTCACCGATGACCGTTCCCTGCACGCCGTCATTGACGTGGGGGGAGATGATCGGGGTGCTTTGGCCCTCGGTCGCATCGTGGAACCTATCCTTGCGGAAAACAACTACGAAATGCTGGCCGTTATCAATTCCTCCCGCCCCCTCACCCACACCCCCGAGGATACGGTGGAGGTTCTGCGAGAAATTGAAGGCGCAAGCGGAATGAAATTTACGGGGCTTGTGAATAACACAAATCTGGGGCGCGAGACCGATGCGGATGTGGTTTTGAAGTCGGTTTCTTATGCCGAAACGGTTTCAAATCTTATGAAAATTCCCTTGGTTATGACCACGGTTCCCGCAGAAATTTTCCCGCAACTGGAAAGAAAAATCGATAATCTGTTCCCCCTGGAACTTCAGAAAAAACTCTAATCCCTGTTCAGAACGAAGAAAAGGAGACAAGACCTATGGCAAAGTTGACCTTTAAAACCGATGCCTGCAAGGGCTGCGGACTGTGCGTGGACGCCTGCCCCAAGCACCTCTTGATCCTGGCACCGGATCAGATCAATAAAAAGGGGCATCATCCCGCAGTAATCACCGATGAGGCTGCTTGTGTGGGCTGCGCATTCTGCGCCACCATGTGCCCCGACTGCATCATCAAAGTAGAAAGGTGAGTGAACAACGTGTCCGATAAAGTACTTATGAAAGGCAATGAGGCCATCGCAGAAGCGGCCATCATCGCCGGATGCCGTCACTATTTCGGCTATCCCATCACCCCTCAGACCGAAATCGCCGCTTACATGGCTAAGCGTATGCCAAAAATCGGCGGTTGCTTCCTGCAGGCCGAGAGCGAAATCGCCGCCATCAATATGGTGTACGGCGTCGCTTCCACCGGCAAACGTGTTATGACTTCTTCCTCCAGCCCGGGAATTTCCCTGAAGGGCGAAGGTTTGTCTTATCTGGCAGGCGCCGATCTTCCCTCTCTTGTCATCAATGTTCAGCGCGGCGGCCCCGGCTTGGGCGGCATTCAGCCCAGCCAGTCCGACTATTTTCAGGCCACTCGTGCCGGCGGGCACGGGGACTTCCGCATGATCGTTCTTGCCCCCGCCTCTGTGCAGGAAATGGCAGAACTGACGGTGAAGGGCTTTGATCTTGCGGACAAATACCGCATGACCACCATGATCCTTGCCGACGGTACCATGGGACAGATGATGGAACCCGTTGCCCTCGACGAGCTGAAGGTGGGCGCACCCATCGAAAAGCCCTGGGCTACTGTGGGCACTAAGATGGAACGGGAGCACAATATCGTCAACTCCCTCTTCCTGGATCCTGCCGCTTTGGAAAAGACCAACTTTGAACGTTACGATCGCTACAAGACCATCGAAGAAAATGAGGTCCTGTACGAAGAATATCTTATGGAAGATGCGGAGATCTGTGTTGTTGCCTTCGGTATTGCCGCCCGCGTTTCTAAGAACGCCATCGACGAAGCCCGTAAGCAGGGCATTAAGGTGGGTATGATCCGTCCCATCACCCTGTGGCCCTTCCCCGTGGCTCCCTTCAAGAAAGCCGCCGAGCATTGCAAAGCCTTCATCTCCGTGGAACTCTCCATGGGGCAGATGATCGAGGATGTTCGCCTTGCCACCGAATGTAAGGCTCCCGTCACCCTTTGCAACCGTGTGGGCGGTATGATCCCCTCTCCCGAACAAGTTCTCGCTTCCATCTGCGAGGCCGCCAAAACCAACGGAGGTGCAAACTAATGGTCGTTTTTGATAAACCTCATGCTTTGACCGATGCTCCCATGCACTATTGCCCCGGTTGTACCCACGGTATCGTTCACCGTCTTGTGGCAGAAGCCATTGATGAACTGGGTATCGAAGGGAAAACCATCGGTGTGGCTCCCGTGGGATGCTCCGTTATGGCTTACAATTACTTTGCCTGCGATATGATCGAGGCTGCCCACGGCCGTGCACCCGCCGTTGCTACGGGGGTAAAACGTGCCGATCCCGAAAATCACATCGTCTTTACCTATCAGGGAGACGGTGACCTGGCCTCCATCGGTATGGCGGAAACCGTTCATGCCGCCGCCCGCAACGAAAATATCACCGTTATCTTCATCAACAACGCCATTTACGGCATGACCGGCGGACAGATGGCTCCCACCTCCCTTCCCGGTCAGGTGACCCAGACCTCTCCCTACGGCCGCGACACCAATCATTGCGGTTTCCCCATCAAGGTTTGCGAGCTGCTCTCCGAGCTGGATGGCCCCGAGTATCTGACCCGTGTCACCGTCAACAATCCCAAGAACATCCGTGTCGCCAAGGCTGCCATCAAAAAGGCCTTCCAAAATCAGATTGACGGCAAGGGGTTCTCTCTGGTGGAAGTTCTTTCTTCCTGCCCCACCAACTGGGGTATGACGCCTCAGAAGGCCCTTCAGTGGATTGATGAAAAAATGATTCCCTACTACCCCTTGGGTGTTTATAAAGACAGATCTGCCGCAAAGGAGGAAACGAAATGAGCACCAAACAATTTCTCTTCTCCGGCTTCGGTGGACAGGGCATCTTGTTCGCAGGGAAGTTCATCGCCTACAAAGGGCTGATGGACGGCAAGAACGTCAGCTGGCTTCCTTCCTACGGTCCCGAAATGCGGGGCGGCACCGCTTCCTGCGGTGTGATCGTGGGTGATGAATCGGTGGGCTCTCCCATCGTTTCCAATCCCGATGTTTTGGTCGCCATGAACCTGCCCTCTTTGGACAAATATGAGTCCTCCGTGGTTCCCGGCGGTATGATCTTTGTGGATTCCACGCTGGTCACCCGTCCCGTCAACCGCACCGATGTTACGGTTTATGCCCTTCCGGCCACTCAGATGGCCAGCGACAACGGCACTCCCACCCTTGCCAACATGATCCTTGTGGGTAAGATTCTTGCCGCTCTCAACGACTTTGACGAAACCAGCGTTCGCACCGCCCTCGGAAAGGTGATTTCCGCCAAGCGGGCCGACATGCTGGAAGTGAATCTGAACGCCATGAAATTGGGCGCAAATTATTGAAAGGAAGTTTCGTTATGATGAATATTTCCATCACCAAGACCACCTGCCCCAAGGAGAAGCCCGAAGCTTCCACTCTCGGATTCGGTAAGTTTTTTACCGACCATATGTTTATGATGGATTATTCCCGGGAGGAAGGCTGGCATGATGCCCGCATCATCCCCTTCGGAAATCTGTCTCTCCATCCAGCTTCCACCGTTCTGCACTACGGCTCCGAAATTTTCGAAGGTCTGAAGGCCTATCGCCGTGCCGACGGTAAGGTTCAACTGTTCCGTCCTATGGAGAACATCCGCCGTCTGAACAATTCCGCAGAGCGTCTCTGCCTGCCCCAGATTCCCGAAGAAGATGCGTTTCAGGTTCTGAAGGCCTTTGTGGACATGGAACAGGACTGGACTCCCTCTGCTCCCGGCACCTCTCTGTACCTGCGTCCCTATCTCTTCGGCAACGATGAGACCCTGGGCGTTCATGCAGTGCACAACGCTACCTTTGTTATCATCGCTTCTCCCGTGGGAAGCTATTATAAGGAAGGCATTAACCCTGTCCGCATCATGATCGAGGACGAGGATGTTCGTGCGGTTCGTGGCGGTACGGGCTATGCCAAATGCGGCGGTAACTACGCCGCCAGTAACCGTGCAGGGGAACGGGCAGAGAAGAAGGGTTATTCTCAGGTTCTGTGGCTGGATGGTGTGGAGCGCAAATATATCGAAGAGGTCGGCGCCATGAACGTCATGTTCAAAATTGCCGGCGAGATTGTCACGCCCATGCTTTCCGGGTCCATTCTTCCCGGCATCACCCGTAAGTCCTGTCTGGAAGTGCTACGTAAAGAAGGATATACCGTCAACGAACGACTACTAAGCGTTGACGAGCTTGCTGCTGCCCTGGAAAACGGAACTCTCGAAGAGGCCTGGGGTTGCGGTACCGCCGCCGTGGTTTCTCCCATCGGCGAGCTATGCTACAAGGATACAAAGTATATTATCAATGACGGAAAAATCGGCTCCGTCACACAGCATCTTTACGACACCCTGACCGGAATTCAGTGGGGCAAGATCGAAGATACCTTCGGTTGGACTTGTCCGATTGACTGATTTTCATACAGCTTTTGTATTTTAGGTCCCGGAGTCGGTGTGAGCCGACCCCGGGATTTTGCACATATTTTTGTAAAAAGTGAAAACGAACAAGCAATTATATTAAAGGAGCATTCGCTATGAAACAAATCGTTATTTCCGACACCACACTCTGTAAGGAAGGCAACGCTTATTCCTTCAAGGAAAAATTGGAGATCGCCCGTCAGCTGGAACGTCTGGCTGTGGATGTGATCGAGCTGCCCGAGATCCGCAACGGAAAGACCGATATTCTACTTGTTCGTACCATTGCTTCTTTTGTGAAAAACTCCATTCTCTCCGTCGCCGCCGGTATGGGAGCCGACAGTCTGGAGCAGGCCGCCGCCGCGCTGTCCTCTGCCTCCCATCCCCGCATTCGCATTGAGCTTCCACTGTCTCCCGTGGCCATGGAATATTTCTGTCATAAGAAGCCCCCCAAGATGTTGGCATATATTTCCGACATCGTGGCCGCCGCCAAGGAAAAATGCGCCGATGTGGAATTTTGTGCTGTGGATGCCACCCGTGCCGAGGCCGAATTTTTGAAGGCTGCCATCCATGCCGCCGTAGCCGCCGGTGCCACCTGCGTTTCGGTTTGTGACAGTGCCGCCGAAATGATGCCCGATGATTTTGCCGCCTTTGCGAAGAATGTGATGGAGGGCACCACCGTCCCTGTCTCCGTGGCCTGCGAGGACAAAAACGGCCTTGCCTGCGCCTCTGCCATTTTGGCCGTCCGCAGCGGTGTTTGCGGCGTGAAAACCTCGGTGGAGGGCAACGGCGTTTCTCTGGAAACCTTTGCCGATATGGTGAAAAACTGCGGCAACACCTATGGCTTTGCCACGGGGATCCGTGTCACCGAGCTCCATCGCACCGTCAAACAGATCCGTTGGATTGCGGGCAACTCCAAGAACGAATCAGCCGCCCTTTCGGTTGTTTCCGACGACGCTTCCTTCCGTTTGGACAAGAGCGACGATGCCGCCGCCGTGGCTTCCGCCGTGGCCAAGCTGGGGTATGATCTTTCTGAAGAGGACAACGCCCGTGTGTATGAAGAGTTTTTGCGGGTTGCCGATCGGAAAACTGTGGGCTCCAAGGAGTTGGATGCCATCGTTGCCAGCACTGCCCTGCAGGTTCCCGCATCCTATAAGTTGAAGAGCTATGTCATCAACAACGGCAACATCATTGCCGCCTCCGCCCAGATTACTCTGGAGCGGGAGGGCAAGGATCTTCCCGGCATTTGTATGGGCGACGGTCCCATCGACGCCGCCTTTTTGGCCATTGAACAGATTATCGGTCACCATTATGAGTTGGACGATTTCCAGATCCAGTCCGTGACCGAGGGCAAGGAAGCTATGGGCTCCGCCATTGTCAAGCTTCGCTCCAACGGAAAGCTTTATTCCGGCAACGGTATTTCCACCGATATTATCGGCGCCAGCATCCGTGCCTACATCAACGCGGTCAACAAGATCGTCTACGAGGAGGTCTGATTTATGAAACTGTCCTTTTCCACCCGAGGGTGGCATGACAATAATTTTGAAGAATTCTGCGACATTGCCGCCGATCTGAATTTCGGCGGATTGGAGTTGCACAATATCAACAACCGCCTCTTTACCGATCGGGATGGGGCCTTCCATGATTACGCCGCCGCAGCCACCCTGCGCCGTCTGTATGAGAAAAAACTGCAGATACCCTGCATTGATACCCTTTGCAATCTGGCCGATGCCTCTGCAGAAGAAGAAACGCTGGATGAGATCCGCCGTTGTATTGTCATTGCCGCAAACCTGCGTATCCCCAACATCCGTCTGAAGGCCTTCGGTGCCGATGCTTCCGCTTTGGATGGCATTGCCGACCGCATCGCCAAGGTTCTGCCCGAGGCGGAGGAGAAGGGAATTACCCTTTTGCTGGAAACGTCGGGTGTTTTCAGCGACACCGCCCTTTTGCGGGAAATGCTCAATCGCTTTGCTTGTGACCATCTGGCCGCTCTGTGGAACCTGTCCGCCGCCTATTTTGACGGGGGCGAATCTGCGGAAAAGATCATTCAGAATTTGGGCGCATATCTGAAACATGTCCATTTCTGCGACGGCAAACGCACCGAAACGGGCGTGGAACCCTGCCTTGCAGGCGAAGGGGAGTTGCCCGTGGCCGAGATGATGCTGGCCCTCCGTTCGGTGAATTATGACGGTTTCATCTCCCTTGTGTGGGATCCCAAATGGTGCGAAGAACTGGACGACATGGAGATTATTTTCTCCCAGTTCGTCAACTACATGAAGCAGTATAACGATACCTCCCGCAACGAAAAGACCTTGTACTACAACCGCGCTCACACGGGGAAGTTTATCTGGAAGAAGGATTTGCTCATTGATCTGACCTTCTCTCAGGTGCTGGATCGCATGGTTGAGGAATTCCCCGACCAGTACGCCTTCAAGTATACCACCCTCGATTACACCCGCACCTACAGCGAATTCCGTGATGATGTGGATGTCTTTGCCCGTTCTCTCATTGCGATGGGCGTCAAGGCGGGACATCACGTGGCGGTCTGGTGCTCCAATGTGCCTCAGTGGTACATCGCCTTCTGGGCCACCGTCAAGATCGGCGCTGTTTTGGTTACGGTCAATACCGCTTATAAAATTGCCGAGGTGGAGTATCTGCTCCGCCAATCCGATACCCATACCCTCATTCTCACCGAAGGGGCCAAGGACACCCACTACGGTGAGATCATCGCCCGTCTTTGCCCCGAGCTGGATACCCTCAAGCCCGGTCAGTCCCTCCATGCCCGTCGCCTGCCCTTCCTGCGCAACGTCATTACTGTGGGATTTAAGCAGAAGGGGTGCATGACCTGGGAGGATGCCATCGCCCGCAGCGCTCAGGTTCCCGTGGAAGAGGTCTATCGTATGGCCGCTCAGGTGGACAAGGACGACGTCTGCAACATGCAATACACCTCCGGCACCACCGGATTCCCCAAGGGAGTTATGCTCACCCACTACAACGTGGTCAACAACGGCAAATACATCGGCGACCATATGGATCTCTCCACCGCCGATCGCATGATGATTCAGGTTCCCATGTTCCATTGCTTCGGCATGGTTCTGTCCATGACCGCCTCCATGACTCATGGCACCACCATGTATCCCTTGCCCTATTTCTCCCCCAAGCCCGCTTTGGCTTGCGTTCATAACGAGCACATCACTGCCTTCAACGGTGTTCCCACCATGTTCATCGCCATGATGGAGCATGAGGATTTCAAGAAGACCGATTTCAGCTATATGCGCATCGGCATTATGGCCGGGGCCAACTGTCCCGCCGATCTGATGAAGAAGGCCACCGAGCCCGACAACATGAATATGCGTGAGATCGTCTCGGTCTACGGTCAGACCGAAGCATCCCCCGGATGCACCATGTCCAGTTATTACGATTCCCTGCAGGTGCGCACCGAAACCGTGGGCAGCGCCTTTGCCAACGTGGAATGTAAAATCGTGGATCCCGAAACAGGGGAGGATTGCCCCGACGGTGTCAACGGAGAATTCGTGGCCCGCGGCTATAACATCATGAAGGGCTATTACAAAATGCCCTTGGCCACCGCCGCAGCCATCGACAAGGACGGCTGGTTGCATACGGGTGATCTTGCCTGCCGTACCCCCGAAGGGAACTACAACATCACCGGTCGCTTGAAGGATATGATCATCCGCGGCGGTGAGAATATTTATCCCAAGGAAATCGAAGAATTCATCTACACCAATCCCAAGGTCAGCGACGTTCAGGTCATCGGGGTTCCCGATGAAAAGTACGGGGAAGAGATCATGGCTTGCGTTATCCTGAAGGAAGGGGTGACCATGACTCCCGATGAGATGCGCGCCTTTGTGGGCGCCAGCATGGCGCGGCACAAGGTTCCCCGCTATGTGGATTTCGTAGACAAATTCCCCATGAACGCCGCAGGAAAGATCCTGAAGTATAAGATGCGGGAAGAAGCGGAAGAGAAAATCAAAACGCAGAAAGAGAACTTGTAATGGTTAACGGAATTTATGTCATTGACGCCCATTGTCATATCTATCCCGAAAAAATCGCCGCCCGTGCGGTGGCGGGAACCGACGCCTTCTATGGCACCACCGCCCGCTGCCCCCAAGGCACCGTGACGGAACTGCTGGAGGTGGGGGCCAAGGCGGGCACCGATCATTTTATCGTCCAGTCCGTCGCCACCACGCCCAAGCAGGTGCGCTCCATCAATGAGTTTGTCGCCGCTTCCGTGGCGGCCTCGGAGGGAAAACTGACGGGCCTGGGCACCATGCATCCCGACTGTGAAGACATCCCCGGAGAGATTCGCCATCTGAAGGAGTTAGGGCTGAAGGGGATCAAAATTCACCCCGACATTCAGGCCCGCCCTTTGGATGATCCCGGATTTATGATCATGTATGAATGTTGTGAAAGGGAAGGCCTGCCCGTTCTGATGCACACAGGGGATTATCGCTATGATTTCTCCAATCCCAACCGTCTTGTGCCCTTGTTGGAACGATTCTCCGATCTGACCTTCATCGGCGCCCATTTCGGCGGCTGGTCCATTTGGGAAGAAGCCACCGAGAAAATGGCGAAATACCAAAATCTCTATGTGGACTGTTCCTCCAGCCTGCCCTTTATGGAGCATCCCGAAATTTCGGTTAAGCTTATCCGCACCTACGGCGCCCATCGGGTGTTGTACGGCACCGATTTTCCCATGTGGTCCCCCGTGGAGGAAATCGAACACTTCCTCGCCCTTGATCTCACCGAGGAAGAACGCCGCCTGATTTTCTCCGAAAACGCAAAAAAACTCTTCGACTTGCAACTTTGATTGTGATAATATGAACCGCCCTGTCACGGAATTCCGTCGCAGGGCGTTTTTTTGAACAATTTGTGAACTCTTGCGATTTCGTGTCACATTTTCGATTTTTTTACGTGTATATAGGGTGAAGGAAGGTTTGTGCCTACGGTAGGTTTGTAAATTTTTTGTGAGAGCCCCGCAAGGTATTGACAATCATTCTGCATTTATGGTATAATATAACAAAAGAGTATCAACTAAGTTCTGTTTATTTGTCTCAATTTCTTGTTAATTCTGAAAAATCATAAAGAATTTTATAAAAGGGGGTGTCTCCGATGTGGCACAACGCAATCCACTCGACCGGTTCTGCATAAACAAAAAATAAAAAGAAAGAAGGCTATGTTATGAAAACTTTGTTAAGTAGAAAATCGATTCTCTCAATCCTTATGGTTCTCGCAATTCTGTCCTCCGGTGTGTTTTCCTTCTACGCCATAGATTCCTATTCTTTGTACATGTCCCAAGAGCGCCCCTTGACCAAGACCTCTCCCACCTCTTACAATTCCGATTGGTTGGAAGAGCCCTTTGTCATGCGGGAGGGGCTGCTTGACGATTATCAAAGCTTTTATGAAGATGCGCAAATCTCTGTGGGCAATGTTTATCAGGAACGTCTGGTGAACGGCGAACTTGAACTGGTTTGCCTTGCCACAGGTAATTTTGAAAATTATAACCATAGCGGCAACGATATGTATCTGTCCGTTGGCGGAACCATTTCCCATTTGGATTTAACAACCTTGGAAATGTCCGTGATCTACACAAGCGATACTGCTGTTTCCGATCTTCGAGTGTTTGATGATATTATTTTCTTCCAGATTGCGGACAGTATTTATCATTACTACAGTCCCACCGAAACCCTGCGCCTGTTGACCACCGTTGAGGATATTCGGGCTTGGAAGCCTATGTCAAATTATGTAATTCGGATTGTTGAGGATAATCCTCTCTATTACGAAGCGGTTGTCGCCTCCGGCGTTTCGGAATCCGAGAAACCAACCGATATTGCGGCCTTTTCTGCATGGCTGAATCAGAATCTTTCCCTTGAAACCTCCCCCGAAAGTAAAGTTCTGCAGCAGTGTGATGTTCAAAACATTTTGTCGGCAAGCGGTGTTAGCAGTGTAATCGGTTATTGGTACAACGTAGTCACCGATCAGGTGTTGAGTGAATATACTGAAATAGAGCAGCCTGTGCAGGCTCAAACCTTCCAGTTGACGCGATCTTCTACCGCTACAGCGCGATCTTCTGCGACGGCACGGTCGGTTACTCCGATTACATGGATGTATCCTTCCGGAACGTATTTTTCAGATCATAAAACAACGGGGTGTACTTGCCACTCAAATAATTGCTCTTGGAGTGATTCATCTGTTTGTGATTGTTTGATATTTAATGGCGCCATCCAATGCAACGGTTATGCAAGATATATATTCTATCTGACCTCTTCATATTTAGTGAGCAATTCGTCTGCGACACTTAATTATACTACGCTTCCAATTACACCCGATTCAGAGGATTCTGAAATAAGGACCTATTTCGAGAACAAAAATCTTCCTATTTTCTTCGGTACAACAGTCACGATGCAAGATGAGCATGGTAATTACATTGAAGTTGAGCATTACATCCTTATATATGCCGTTTCTGCGAATTCTATCGGTATTTGTGAAGCAAACACCGGACGAGGGTTGCCGGAAAATTCTACAGTCAATAAAAAGTGTCGGATTTTGAACAATCAAGTTTTAACTTACCAAGCTTTTAAGACCCGGTATACGAGTTTTACAGGAGCGGTTGTACCTTCTCAAATGCATACACATACCGTTTATTACGATATCGACGGGGATGCACATATTCCTATGTGCAGTACATGCGGTGTTGTGATGGGCCCGAGGGAACTTCATGATTATGATATAGATGGTTATTGTTTCTGTGGTTCGATTCTTCCTCGCAGTATCAATGAATTGGTAATTCAATGATTTCGCATTTAAAATCTTAAAGGAGGTTATGTATTATGAGAAAAAGAGTGTTAATTCTTTTTCTGATCATCTGTGTTTATTGCAGTTTGTGTGCTGTGGGCTTTGCGGAAGAATCGACCTTTGCTCCGCAAGATCTTGTTTCTCAAATTCCGGATGCGGCATACACCGGTGATACGGAAACCATAGAAACCGTTGCACAATCTAACAACGATATACAACAATTGTATTGGTCTTATGCAGATATTCTCTTTGATCGGTTGTATGACGCCGGGCTGATTCCTAAGGACATGGAAGAATTCAAAAATGCACCGACGGAGGAAGAAATGGCTGCTTGCCCTCAGGTTTCCGTGGAGGATGTATGCAAAACCTTTGACCGGCTCTTTGGTCCGAATGCTTCCTCTGTTCTCAGGATCAATGAACGGGACTCCGGATGGATGATTGGAACAGGTTCGGAATCTCTTCTTCTTTCAAAGGACAAGAAAAGTTTTGTGTATGTTCCCTATTTCTACGGCGGAGGAGTTTTCGGAGGAACAAGAAAGGTCTTTCAAAAATCTGAAACCGCCGGTGAAGACCTCATTTTGTATACAAAATTTTCCTATTTTGCACCCTATGCGGATATCTATTTCTATATCGAAGAAAGTGTTCGCGTAGGATCCAAATCGCTCATAAGTTTAGAAGAATCCGATTGGAAATCGGTAGATGTAGATCCGTGGGATTTATTGGATTCGGGTGCTTTTGACAAATATTTCCCCACCTATAAGCATACCTTCAAGCCCAACGGGGACGGGACTTACTATTGGGCATCTACGGTCAAGGAAGCCGATGGCGAGAAAATTCCCCTCTCCGTTGTTCATGAATCGTTACCCGCCAAGATTTCCGAAAAATTATTGGCACAGGTTCCCCACGGTGCGTATAACATGCAACAGAAAATCACATTTGAAAATCTTCCGGGTTCTTCCGCCCCCAATGTCAGTTCGATTTTGATCAATCGCCTGCATGCGTTGGGGTATTTGAAGAATGACAAACCCGGGGACATAAAGGGATATCCTGCCGATACTACCTTGGAAACTGTTCCTTTACAGACGGTAAAAGTGGTTTTTGATTCTTTGTTTGGCGTCGGAAGCTTTGACAATCTACCGAACAATGAAATCTTCGTATTCAACAATCAGTTGAGTTTTATCAAAAGTGAAGGAGTATATGTTTACCACTCTTACAACGGTAGCAGTGATGCTTCCTGTGAATTTCGTGAGGAAATTCTTGATTCTACGTTTTCCGGAAATGATTATATTGTCAAAGTACGTTACTGCTTGTTTGGATTTTACGGTGGAACGAAAGGAGAATTGTGCTCTTTAATGGGTGACAATTCTGCAAACAGCAATTTGCAATACACACCTTTGGCCTATGTGGAAAAGGATCGGGTTCAGGATTTCAGAGAAGGCGCTTATGACGCATATTCTCCGATTTACACGCTTACCTTCAAGTCGAACGGGAGAGGGTCATATTATTGGTATTCTACGGAAATGACCGAGGCTCCAAAGCAGATACCCGAAAATATGGTGCATAGTTATCCGTCCCCCACCACCGATGCGGTTACCGATGTGTCGACGGGCAGCGCCACCGATGCGGTGCCGCAGGAGGAAGGTTCCTCTGCGGTGTGGATTGTGGTTGCTGTCGTTGCCGTGGCCGCCGTGGCAGCCGTTGCCGTGTTCTTCGTGCTGAAGAAGAAAAAAGCATAATTCTCAAACCAAAATGGTTTAAAATAACATAAAAATTCCGCGCCGTCTCATGGGGAAAAGAGGATAACGGCGCGGTTTTTTTGTGTTTTATGCGGTTTATTTCGTCATTTTTTCCTGTTTAACCTTGTGGTCGATGACGTGGCGGGAGGCAAGCTCGTCATGAATGTCCTCCAAAGAGATGCCCATTTCGATCATCATCACCATGACGTGGTAGGTCAGGTCGGCAATTTCGTAGATGGTTTCCTTTTTGTCGTCGGCCTTGCCCGCAATGATCACCTCGGTGCATTCCTCGCCCACCTTTTTCAGAATCTTGTCAATGCCCTTTTCAAAAAGGTAGGTGGTGTAGGACCCTTCCTTTTTCTCGGTCTTGCGCCCCTCGATGAGTTTCATTAGGCTTTCAAGGGAAAAGGCGTGGCGCTCTTCGCTTTCAAAGACGGGGTTGTGGAAGCAGCTTTCTTCCCCCAGATGGCAGGCGGGGCCATCCTTTTCCACCATGACGGTCAGAGCATCGAAATCGCAGTCGGCGGTGATGGAAACGATGTGCTGATAGTTGCCGCTGGTTTCCCCTTTTCTCCACAGTTCCTTGCGGGAGCGGGACCAGAAGCAGGTCTTGCCCTCGTTGATGCTGATTTCAAGGCTTTCTTTGTTCATGTAGGCCAAGGTCAGCACTTCTTTTGTTTTTGCGTCCACGACAATGGCGGGGATCAAGCCCTTTTCGTCAAATTTCAGTTGATTGATGTCGATCATGATTTATCTCCTTACGGGAATTCCTTGTTTGTGCAGTTCGTTTTTCAGGTCGGCAATGGCCACCTCTCCGAAATGGAAAATGGAGGCCGCCAACCCTGCGTCGATGGTGGGAATGGCGCGGAACAGTTGGGTGAAGTGGTCGATGCCTCCCGCACCTCCCGAGGCGATGACGGGAACGGAAACTGCGTTGCAGACCGCATCCAGCATTTCGATGTCAAAGCCGTTTTTCACGCCGTCAGTGTCGATGGAATTGACCACAACTTCGCCGGCCCCCGCATCCACGCCCCGCTTGATCCATTCGATGGCTTCCATGCCCGTGTTTTCCCGTCCGCCCTTGGCAAAGACGCGAAATACGCCGTCCACCCGCTTCACATCAGCGGACAGCACCACGCATTGATCTCCGTATCGCTTGGCCGCTTCGCCGATGAGGGACGGATTGCGGATGGCGCCCGAGTTGACGCTCACCTTGTCGGCACCGCATTTCAGCACGCGGTCGAAATCCTCCAGAGTATTGATGCCGCCTCCCACGGTGAGGGGGATAAAGATGGTGCGGGCCACTTCGCAGAGGATGTCGGTGAAGAGGGCTCGTCCTTCGGCGGAGGCGGTGATGTCATAAAAAACCAATTCGTCTGCGCCGTTGTCGCTGTAATATTTGGCAAGGGAGATGGGGGAGGATACGTCGGCCAGCCCCAAAAAGTTGACTCCCTTGACCACTCTGCCGTTTTTTACATCCAGGCAGGGGATGATGCGCTTTGTAATCATGCTAAGGCGATGGCCTCCTTCAGATCAATGGCTCCGATGTAATAGGCCTTCCCGATGATGGCGCCGTAAAGATTCATGGCGGCAAGGGCTTTCACATCGTCCAAGGTGGATACGCCTCCCGAGGCGACGATCTGCAGGGAAAATTGCTTGGACAGGGTTTTATACAATTCTCGATTTGTGCCCTGCATGGCACCATCCTTGGAAATGTCGGTGCAGATGAGGGTGGCAACCCCGATGGATTGCATTTTTTTGCAGAATTCAAAGGCATCGATGCCCGAGGATTCGGTCCAGCCTTTGATGGCCACGGTGCCGTCCTTGATGTCTACGCCTACGGCGATTTTGTCTCCGTATTTCTTCACCGCTTCTTCTACAAATCCGGGAGAGGTGACAGCGGCGGTGCCGAGAATCACACGGTCGATGCCTGCGGAAAGGTATCGGTCAATGACTTCCATGGTGCGGATGCCGCCCCCCACCTCGGTAAACAGATCGGTTTTTGCTCGGATGGCTTTGATGACCTCCAGGTTTGGAGCCTCGCCCGTTTTTGCGCCCTCCAGATCCACCAGATGGAGATGGGTCGCGCCTGCTTCTTTGAATTTTTCCGCAATCTCGGGTGGGTTTTCGCTGTAGACGGTCATCTGATTGTAGTCCCCTTTGTACAGGCGGACCGCCTTTCCTTCATAAAGATCGATGGCAGGAAACAGTAACATAAATTCTCCTTATTCTTCTTCTGTCACAGGGGTAATGATGGGGTTCCCTTGGGGGTCAACCAAAACCGTAAGCCCTCCGCCATATCCGCCTGCGGTATAGAGGTAATTCACGCCCGTTTCCCTGTCCACCAAAACGTAGGTGGTCAGAGGATAAGATCCTTTTTCTTTTTTTACAATAAAACGATTCTTCTTTTTTTCCACGGTAGGAATCTCCTTAAAGGTTGCAAAAGGATTTCAGAATGGTCAGCCCCACAGATCCGCTTTTTTCGGGGTGGAACTGACATCCCACCACATTGTCCTTCGCCACGGCGGCGGTGAGGATCCCGCCGTATTCGGTGGTGGCGGCGGTATATTTTTCACAGTCGGTGCCGTGGAAGGAATGAACGAAATAAACGTGATCTCCCTCTTGAATGTCGGCAAAGACGGGGTGTTTTTTCTCAGGGAAGGAAAGGGCATTCCAGCCGATGTGGGGGATTTTATATCCTTCGGGGATGGCTTCTGCGATGGGGCGAATGGTTCCGGGAATCAGCCCAAGCCCTTCGTGTTCTCCGTATTCATAGCTCTTTTCCAGCAGCATCTGCATGCCGAGGCAGATGCCCATAAGGGGTTTTCCCTTTACGGCTTCTTCCTTGACAATCTCCGCAAGGCCCGCTTCCCGCAGCTTGTTTGCCGCATCTCCGAAGGCTCCCACCCCGGGGAGAATGATACGGTCGGCGTTGCGCAGGTCTTGGGCGTTGCCTGTGACGATGACTTGAGCACCGACGGCTTGCAGAGAGCTTTTCAGCGAGAAAAGATTTCCCACGCCGTAATCAACGATGGCAATCATCAAAGGACTCCCTTCGTGGAAGGAATCTCATCTGCTCCGTCGGGGTCAATGGCGACGGCCTGACGCAGGGCACGGGCGAAGGCCTTGAAGGTTCCTTCAATGATGTGGTGAGAATTGGTTCCGTCCAACTGTTTCAGGTGTAGGGTACAGGCGGCGGATCGGGTGAAGGCCAGGAAGAATTCCTGCACCAATTCCGTATCAAAGGTGCCAACCTTCTGGGTGGGAATCGAAAGGCCGCAGCCCAGATAGCTTCTGCCCGAAAGGTCCACGGCGGCCAAAATCAGAGCTTCATCCATGGGTAGAATCATGGAGCCGTAGCGGTTGATGCCCCGCTTGTCTCCCAAGGCTTCCGCAAAGGCCTGCCCTAAGCAGATGCCGATGTCTTCCACGGTGTGGTGATCGTCCACCTCCACATCGCCCCGACAGGTGACCGACAGATCAAAGCGGCCGTGACGGGCAAAGAGGGTGAGCATGTGGTCGAGAAATCCGCATCCCGTGTTGATATCGGAAATCCCGTCTCCGTACAGAGAAAGGGACAGGGTGATGTCGGTTTCGGCGGTGGTTCTGCGGACGGTGGCGTTTTTCATAAGGATTCCTCCAAAATTTCTTTGATGGCGGCGGTGAGGGCTTGCATCTGTTCGGGGGTGCCTATGGTAATGCGGTTGTATTGGCAAATGCGGTCTTTGTCAAAGTGGCGCACCAGAATGTTCCGTTCCTTTAACCTTCGATAAAGATCACCGCCGTCAAGACGGGGATGCTTTGTGAAGAGGAAGTTTGCGGAAGATTCGGTCATTTCGAAGCCCAATGCGGCAAGATCCTTTGCGGTTTTTGCGCGGGTTTCCATAATTGCTTGGCAGTTCTTGGCGGTGATGGAATCGGTCTTCAGGGTGGCGATGCCCGCCGCCATGGTCATGCGGTTGATGTTGTAGGGATTTGTGGAATAGCGCATGGTGTTCAGATCCCGAATCAACTCCTTGCAACCGATGCCGAAGCCAAGACGGGCTCCCGCCATGGAGCGGGATTTGGAAAAGGTTTGGGTGACAAGGATATTATCGTATTTGCGGATGAGAGGGATGCAGGATTTCGCTCCGAAATCCACATAGGCCTCGTCAATGACCACCACGTTGTTCGGATTGCTCTTCACGATCTCTTCGATCACGTCTTTGGAAAGGGCAATGCCCGTGGGTGCGTTGGGATTGGCGAGAAAGATGGTTTTATTGACATTCATGTACTTGTGCGGATCCACGGTCAGATCGTCTTCCAGGGGAATTTCTTCGTAGGGAACGTGGTTGAGATCGGCAAAGACGGGATAGAAGCCGTAGGTAATGTCGGGGAAAACGGCGGGATGGGTATCGTCGCAATAGGCCATGAAGGCGAAGTTGAGAATTTCATCGGATCCGTTGACGGCGATGACCTCTTCGGGATCTACGCCGCATCGGGCGGCAAAGGCCTCACAGAGGGCGGAGCAGGTGGGGTCGGGATAGAGGTGAAGGCGCTTTGCTTCCTCTTCCGCTGCGGCCACCGTCTCGGGGGCGGGTGGATAGGGCGATTCGTTGGTGTTGAGTTTGATCAGATTCAGCACTTTGGGCTGTTCTCCCGGGGTGTAGGGAATAAGATCTTTCTGTTTTTCGGTTAAAAAACGGCTCATTTCTGTTCCTCAAGGCGAATGACGGCGCTCTTTGCGTGGGCGGTCAGCCCTTCCTTTTTTGCAAAGAATTCCACGTCCCGTGCCACTTTCGCCAAGGCTTCTTTGGTATAATAGGTGTACTGGGTCTTTTTCACAAAATCGTCCACCGACAGGGGAGAGGAGAATTTTGCCGTTCCTCCCGTGGGCAGGGTGTGGTTTGGGCCCGCAAAATAATCGCCCAGGGCTTCGGGGCAGTTGCGTCCCATGAAGATGGATCCCGCATGGCGGATCTTGTCCAGCCAGTCGAAGGGTGCATCCACGCAGAGCTCCAGATGTTCGGGAGCGATTTCGTTGGCGATGTCCACCACGGCGGTCAGGTCGGGGGCAACGATGATCTTTCCGTTCTTGTCAATGGATGCGCGGGCAATCTCCGCTCGTTCCAACATCGGAATTTGTACTTCCAGTTCTGCCTGCACGGCGGTGGCCAGTTCCATGGAATCGGTGACCAATACGGCGGAGGCCAGCTTGTCATGTTCCGCCTGAGACAACAGATCGGCGGCCATGTGACGGGGATCGGAGTTCCCGTCGGCCACGATGAGAATTTCGCTGGGGCCAGCGATCATATCAATGGAGACCACGCCGAAGACCTGCTTTTTTGCTTCGGCCACAAAGGCGTTACCCGGCCCCACGATCTTGTCCACCTTGGGGATCGATTCGGTGCCGTAGGCCAAGGCGGCAATGGCTTGGGCGCCTCCCACCTTGAAGATCTTATCCACCCCTGCGATTTTTGCGGCGGCAAGGATGACAGGGTTGACCTTTCCCTCCTTGTTGGGAGGGGTTGTGATGACCACTTCACGGCATCCCGCAATCTTTGCGGGGATGGAGTCCATCAGCACCGTGGAGGGGTAAGCGGCGGTGCCGCCGGGGACGTAAAGCCCCGCCCGATCCACGGGAATGACCTTCTGGCCGATGACAATGCCGTCTTCGTCATTGATGATAAAGCTGTTGCGCACCTGTTTTTCGTGGAATTTTCGGATGTTGTCGGCGGCCTTTTGCAGAATCTCCAAAAACTTGGGTTCCACCGCCTTGACGGCCTCTTCAATTTCCGCTTCCGAGACCTGCAGGGAGGAGAGTTTCGCACCGTCGAATTTTTCACAGTAAGCGTAAAGGGCCTTGTCTCCGTCCTTGCGCACGGCGGCAATGATGTCGGCTACCGTGGCTTCCACGTTGATTTCGGGGACGGCGCGGGCAAAAATATCTTCTGCTGCCACTTCGCCGTATTTGAGGATTTTGATCATTTCTGTTCCTCCGTTTGCTTTGCCATCTGCTTGAGCACCTGTTCGATGATGGCATTTTTGAACTTAAAGCTTGCCTTGTTTGCGATGAGACGGGCGCTGATGGGAACGATGGTGTCAATGACCTCCAGCTTGTTTTCCTTCAACGTGGTTCCCGTTTCCACAATATCCACGATGACGTCGGAAAGTCCGAGAATGGGGGCGATTTCGATGGAGCCGTTCAGGTGGATGATGTCAATGTCCCGCCCGAGAGAAGTGTAGTGGTTCAAGGCGATATTTGTGAATTTTGTGGCTACTTTCAGGGTCCTTCGCGGATCGTCCCGAAAGTCGCTCTTGGCGGCTACGGCCATGCGGCATTTGCCCATGTTCAGGTCTAAAAGCTCGTAGACCTCGGGACGGTATTCCAAAAGAATATCCTTTCCCGCAACGCCGATGTCTGCGGCGCCCCGTTCCACATAGATGGCCACATCGGAGGGCTTGACCCAGAAATAGCGTACACCCTTTTCGGGATTCTCAAAAATCAATTTACGATTTGTCTCTTCGATGGAGGGGCATTCGAAGCCTGCCGCCTTGAACATGGCGTAGACCTTTTCTCCCAGACGCCCCTTGGGAAGGGCGATGTTCAGCATGTTATCCACGGTTCGCCACCTCCTTGACTGTTTTACAGACGCGGTATTTCATCTTCGGGGGGATTGACCGCAGGGCGGTGACCGTCCCTTCCTTTGTCAACAGGCGAAGGGCCTTGGCAACGGCGGAGGGAGCATCGGTTTCGTCATAAAGGAGCACCGTGTCCACATCGTATTCCGAATCTTCGCTCAGCTCTTCCAAAAGATCCAAATAAACCGCAAAGCCGATGGCCTTGGATTTGCGACCCATCTTCTTCAGCAGCTTATCGTATTCGCCTCCCGACAGGATCCCCGTGGGAATCCCCGCCACAAAGCCGCGGAAGACGATGCCGTTGTAATAGCTCATATGGTGAATTACCGAGAAGTCAATGCGGATCTTGTCTGCAAGACCGTTTTCACACAGGGCTTCCACCACGGTTTCCAGTTGTCGCACCGCAGGCTGTACCGCAGGAGAGAGGGTCTTGAGTACGGGAAGGACCCGATCGGGGGCGCCGTAGGTGGTAATCAGGGCGCGAATCTGTTCGGCATAGGATTCTTC
>JAGAOU010000075.1 GCA_017623595.1 Clostridia bacterium | reverse complement strand
CCCGGAGGGCTTGCAAGACACGAATGACATCGGTTTTCAGAATCATTCGGTCGTCCATCATGACTTCCGCCTCAGGGGTATATTCGATGGTAAAGCCCAAATCCACGGCAGTTACCTCCTCGTTCCAGATTTCTTCCAGCAGTTGGTTGCGTATGCTCAGGCGGTTATAGCGCTTGGCGCTGATATCCGGGCAATGATCGGCGGAAGTGCCGTAGACCAGCTCCAGCAGGTGCATGGATTCCCGCCCTTCCCGGGCGAACCGATCCCGGCAGGCCATGCAGTAGCTGAGGTAAGGCAGGTCAGATCGTTCTAGGCACTTGTCCGTCATTTCCTTCGCCACTTCCCGGTTGGTGTACTGGGTCAGGCCGCCGTAGCCGCAGCAGGGGGACTTGTCACCATCGTAAGGCGTTACCGCAACCTGACAGCCAAGGCTTTCCGCTATGCGGCGGATACTGGCCTGCGTTTCGGCATCCCCTCTGGCTCCGCAGGCATCGTGGACGGCGATTGGCTTATTCAGACGTTTTGCCTTCTCCTGCAGACCGATCTCCTCCAGAATCTCCCAGATTCCTTGTACCTGCAAATCTTCATTTTTGGCAAGATTCTTCTTACAGGTGGGGCACCCGGCAATCACCGTGGGATTTCCCAGTGCCGCCAGCTGCCTGTCCAGAAACACAATGGTATCCGCGTACAGTTCATACCGCCCTGCCCAGTCACTGATGGCCCCGCAGCAGCCCAGCATCAGGGCCACGCCGCCCTCCAACCGTGCGCATAAATCCAGATACGCCGCCCGGACGGTAGCCGGGGCGATGGCTGTGGCCTGACAGCCGGGGAAGAATACATATTTGCACTGTGCGTAACCCGGCTGGGGACGGCACAGGAAGGCTTCGTCGTTGGAAAACACCATATCCATCAGTGCAAATTCATGGGGAGCCAACGGCATTTTGCCGGTACTCACCATGTTTTCCCGGGCAATATGGCAGACCTTTGCCATGTCATACCCATTGGGGCACAGCACGCTGCATTGTCCGCACAAAGAGCAGGCGTTAATGGGCTTGTTCATCATGTGGTCGCCCATGATGATGGATACGTTGTTATAGATTTCCCGGGTGAGAATCCGGGGGAATTTTTTGTAGTGCTGTAAGTAGGCGCAGCCATTGACGCACTCCTCGCACCGGCACTGGATGCAACGCTTTGCCTCGGCGATTGCGCTGTCCTGGTCGATGCCGGGAATCCGAGCGGAAGGAGAAACCCCTTCCAGGGAGGTGTAGAGTCTTGTTTCCACGCTGCCTTCTCCCCCCCGTGTATTGGCAGGGTCAAGATTCTGTGCCAGCCGGTCGGCGGACAGGGCTGCCTTTTTCGCCCCGAAGGCCGCACCCAGCACGCCCTCGGTTTTTCCCGTAATCAATTTTTGCTTCCGGCTGACCATCACCGCTTCATCTACGGATAATTCCGGGAACAGGGTTATTGCCGTGTCATAGGCGGCGCAGACCAGATCGAATGCTCCCGCCTTTTCTGAGAATGCGGCAGCCGGATCTGTATTCCAGACAAAGGTGATGTCCATTGCGGACAGCTCCTTTGCGGAAGCCAGCAGAATCTCTTCGCTCAGCCCCGGGGCGCAAGCACGCACAAACGCGTCATATCCATCTTCCTTGCAGAAAACCGTCACCGGGTACATCTTCCGGCTCAGCTCACCGGTCAGAAACAGGCTGAACAAATCCCCGGCGAAAACGGCGGCTTTTCTGTTCTTTTTCCGCAAAAGCCCCCGCTTTTTGGGGCTTACGCCGAAACGAAGGGCAGCGGCTTCCAATTCCCGGATGGAAACACCCTCCCCTATCTCGTTCAGCTTGCACTTTTTCTCACAGGGCGCTTCACAGGCGGCACACAGAATGTGCGGGAAGGGGGTGACTTTATCGTACAGCGCCAGCGCCTTGTCAAAATCTCCCCCGGCGATGGCGGCGACCATGGCCTTGGTGTCCAGCTTCAGGGGACAGGCGGCGTTGCAGTAGGGCGGCTGCTCGTGGACACACAGGTGCTCGATGGCTTCCAGCTCCTCCTTGGTGAACATCCGTTTCTGGCGGTAAACATGGGTTGAGGCCCGTTCTTCAATGATCACACGCGTCACTTCCCCTTTCTTAGAAATGTAAGCGAAAAATTGGAATTTGTTGATTATATCGGTGTTCCAACTTCAATTAAGTTACCATCCAAATCGTAGAATCTGACTACCTTTTGCCCCCAACTGTGGGTCATCAGGTGATTGACATATTCGATTTCGGGGTAAAGTGTTTCAAGACGCTCTACAAATTGCTCTATATTAGACTCTTCAAAATACAACTCCGACTGATTACTGTTTGGAATTACACTTCTTTTTGTGAATTGTTCCCAGTATCCCGATTCCTGTAAATATAAATTATCCGTCAATTCCATATTCCCATCGTTGTCTTGAAGCAGTTGAAATCCAAACATATCACGATAGAACCTTAACGCACGGTTACAATCTTTAACAACAATAAGCGTTCCTTTGTATTTCATATGCGTTCTCCTTGTCAAATTCTTATTTATCGAACTGATCATACCATAAAACAGAAAAGAATTAAAGAATTTATTTGTAACTTTATTCAACATCTTTCCTATATGTTTGGTCGGTCGGAAGGAACTCTTGCTTTTTTCGTCCTTTTGTGCTATACTATCTACATCAAAGGTTTTTGCATCGAAAAAGGGCAAAAATCACAAAAAACGGTAAAAATGTAAAATGCTCAAAAACCCCTGTGTATCAAGGGCTTTTGGGCATCTTTTTGATTTGGTAAGAACGGTGAATGCACCCGCATCGCTCAGGATAAGATGAACTGCAAAAACTTCTATATGTACAATCCTTCCTTCGACGGCATTAGGCGTTGACCCTCGGTTTTAAACCGAAGAATTGTTGATAAATCAAGAAAAATCGCCCCTGTTCCTGCGAATTGGGGGCGATGATTTTATACCGTTTTGGTTTGTAAAATTCCTTTAAAAACAATACCGACGGATGAAATCCGTCGGCACTGAAAGAGGTTTTTTCTTTGGTTCTTTCTTTTTTCCTCTGAAAAAAAGAAAGAACACATTTCCTCTTTTGTATTTCAAATACTTATTCCGTGGCCTTGGTTTCGCAGTAGAGGCAACGGTAGACTCTGTTTTCCCGATCGGTGAGCTTGAAGATGTGCTTCAGCTCCTGCTCGGTGGAGGTGATGCAACGGGGATTTTTGCATTTGATGACATTGGTCAGGGTCTCGGGCAGATTAACCGCCTTTTTCTCGATAAGCCGGCCGTTTTTGATCACGTTGATGGTGATGCCCGGATCCACAAATCCGAGAATGTCCAAATCTATGTCGATTTCGGCATCAATTTTGATGATGTCCTTTTTGCCCATCTTTTGGCTGCTGGAATTTTTGATGATGGCAACGGTGCAATCCAGATTGCCCAGCCCCAACAGCTCATAAATGCGCATGCCCTTGCCTGCGGTGATGTGGTCAATAACAAGACCGTTGCGGATCGAATCAATATGCATCTTATTCCACCTCCAACAGTTTCATGATCAGCGCCATGCGGATGTATTTTCCGTAGAGCACCTGCTTGAAGTAGCACGCCCGAGGATCATCGTCGATCTCCACGGAGATTTCGTTGACACGGGGCAGGGGGTGCATGATGCAAAGGTCGGATTTTGCATCCCGCAGCTTTGAGGGAGTGAGAATATAACTGTCCTTCAGCCGCAGATAATCTTCTTCGTTGAAGAAGCGTTCCCTCTGGACACGGGTCATATACAGAATGTCCAACTCGGGCAGGGCGGCCTGCAGATCGGTGGTCTGGACGAAGTCAATGTTATTCTTTTCCAGCACTTCCTGTAGAACATATTCGGGCACCTTCAGCTCCGTGGGGGAGATGAGAACGATTTTCACGTTCTTGTAGCGGGACAGCGCTCCGATAAGGGAGTGCACCGTGCGGCCGAATTTCAGGTCTCCGCAGAAGCCCACCGTCAGCCCGTCGATGTGTCCCTTCTCCCGGGAAATGGTCAAAAGGTCGGTGAGGGTTTGGGTGGGATGGTTGTGTCCGCCGTCGCCCGCATTGATTACGGGGATGGATGCGGCCATGGACGCCACATAGGGGGCGCCTTCCTTGGGATGGCGCATGGCGATGATGTCGGCATAGCAGCTGACGGTTTTTGCCGTGTCGGACACGCTTTCACCCTTTGCGGCCGAGGAGGATTGGGCCTCGGAGAAGCCCAACACATTGCCGCCCAGCTCGTACATGGCCGCCTCAAAGGAGAGACGGGTACGGGTGGATGGCTCGAAAAAGAGGGTGGCAAGTTTTTTGCCGCGGCACTTTTCCGAATATTTTGCGGGATGGTCGATAATATCGTTTGCGGTGGCGATCAGCTCGTCGATCTCCGCGGGGGAGAGCTCGAGAATATCAATGAGGCTGCGTTTCATGCCTTTGCTCCGTTCACTGCAAGATAATTTTTGATGCGGGTAACATTTTCTTCGTTGGCGGGGTCTTCTTCCAGATATTCGATGATGTCATATACGTCAACTACAGAGTAGACGGGGAATCCGAACTGTTCTTCGATTTCCTGCATGGCACCCTTTTCGGTCTGACCTTTTTCCTTGCGGTCCACCATGATGAAGGTGGCGATGACCTTGGTGCCTTCCAGGTTCTTCAGAATATCCATGCTTTCGCGGATGGCGGTGCCTGCGGTGATTACGTCTTCAATGATGACGATTTCTTCACCGGGCTGGGGAACGTAGCCCACAAAGGTGCCGCCTTCGCCGTGATCCTTTACTTCCTTGCGGTTGAAGAAGAAGGGAACGTCCAGACCGTTCTTGGAAAGGGCAACGGCGGCGGAGATGGACAGGGGGATTCCCTTGTATGCGGGGCCGTAAAGGACGGAAGCCTTTTTGCCCAGCTTGTCAAAGTATGCTTTTGCGTAAAATTCACCCATCTTGGTGATCTGGTCACCGGTCTTGATCATCCCGGCATTGACAAAGTAGGGGATCTTTCGGCCGGATTTTGCGGTGAAATCACCGAATTTCAATACACCTGCACTCTGCAGGAATTCAATAAATTCTCTTTTGTAAGCTTCCATGTTTTTTATCTCCTTTGGTTGTAATCGGGATCAAACCGGAGCGCCTTGCGCATCTCCGACAGCGTTTTTCGTGAGGTCCTTTTGTTCTGCCTGCCTGTTGGCGGCCTTGCGGATGGAGGATTCTACCATGTCGGTACAGAGGCGGATTCCTTCGTCACTTAGGTGAATAAGATCATTGCTGATGTACCGCTCTATGTCTGAACTGATGGGGGTATAGAGATCATTGATTTCCACACCCAGTTCCCGCAGACGGGGAACGACAGCGTTATTATATTCCGCAATAACCTCGTTCTTGTTGTAAATGTTTTCCTTCCGAACAGGGGTTATGGTTGCAAAGATGACGGTTTTTGCCCGTTGCTTCATGATGGTTGCCAGGCGAACCATCTCTTCCACAAATTGCTCCTTCGGCGTGAAGGGGCCGTCTCCGAACAGGTTGCAGATGTCCCAAAGCCCGTTGTTCCAGTGGATGATATCTGCTCCTTCGATTTCTTTTCGCCAATCGAAGAGCCCTCGGAGGGTGTATTGAGCAAAACGACAGTTTTCGGTGGGTTGCCAGATCTCAAATTCGTTTTTTAACGCTTCTTCTACGGGGGTGCCGTATCCCATCAATCGGATGGAATCCCCCAACAGTACAACTTTTTTCATGACATTATCCTACAAATTCCGCGATGCAACGCTCGTAGGCGGCCACGGGATCTTCTGCAGCGGTGATGGGACGGCCCACCACAATATAGTCGGAACCGATTTCCTTGGCCTGAGCGGGCGTCATGACACGCTTCTGATCGCCCACATCCCCGTCGGCAAAACGGACGCCGGGGGTGACTGTGACGAAGTCCTTGCCGCAGGTTTCGTGAACCTTGCCTGCTTCCAGGGGAGAGCAGACCACGCCGTCCAGTCCTGCGATCTTCGCATTGTGGGCATAGTGCATGACCACGTCGGCGATGGGCTTTTCGATCCAGAGATCCTTCTCCATGCTTTCCTGATCGGTGGAGGTCAGCTGGGTGACGGCAATCAACATGGGGCGGGTTCCGTCGGGACGGGTCAGGCCTTCAATGGCGCCTTCCATCATGCGGATGGTGCCTGCGGCATGAAGGTTGGTCATGTCAACATCCAGGCGGGACAGAACAGCCATGGATTTTTTCACGGTGTTGGGGATATCGTGCAGCTTCAGATCCAAAAAGATCTTGTGGCCGCGCTTTTTGATTTCGCGGACGATGGAGGGGCCTTCCGCATAATAAAGCTCCATACCGATCTTCACGAAAGGCTTGCGGCCGGTGAATTTGTCCAAAAATGCAAAGGTTTTTTCCGCACTGTCAAAGTCGCAGGCGATGATGACGTCTTTTCCCATAATATATCTCCTTTTAAACTATAATTTACAGATTCTTTGCCCAAGTAGCGGCCAAGTCCACCCATTTTGCAATTTCCGGATTTATGTAGGCCGGCTTTCCGTTCCCGGCGGTCAACACATTTGCCAAAGCCATGCCGTGGGGACCCTTGGGGTAGATGTGTGTTTCACTGGGAACGCCCGCTTTTGCGTAGGCCGAGGCGAGGTCCAGAGAATTGTGTACAGGAACTTCCTCGTCGGTGAAGGTGTGCAGAATGAAGGCAGGGGAGCTGTCTTTATCCACGTGCAGGTCCAAAGCCGCTTGGTTGAGCTGCTCTTCCGAGGGAGTGTCTGTGCACCACAGATTTCGGAAGGAGCCTATGTGGTCATTGATGACGGCGTAGATGGGCATGATGCCTTTGGGTTTGTTATAGCCGTAGGGCATATCCAGCGCTTCGTAAACGGCGGGATGCTTCCAAAGAATTCCGCAGCTTGCGGCCAGGTGCCCGCCGGCGGAGAATCCCACAACAAAGAGCTCTTCGGGGTCAATGCCGTATTCCTTTGCATGGTCCTTGATGTGCTTGATGGCGGTAGCCGCCTCAATCAGTTGGGCGGGGAAGGGACGCTTGCGGCCTACGGAATATTTCAGCACAAAGGCATTGTAGCCGTGGGGCATAAAGGCCATCGCAATGGGTTCTCCTTCTCGATCGGAGCAGGTTATGCGATATCCGCCTCCCGGGATGACCAACAAGGCTTTTCGGCGAACGTCCTTATAGGGATCGGCAATGTACATGTCTAAGGTGATGTCGGGATCGTCCTCCCGAAGAGGAATTGTTTTGAAAATCATAAAGACTCCTTATGAAATGCCGATGATATCGGTTAGGGATTGGATTTGATACTTTTCCATCACACGGGGCAGATCCTCGATGATATTTTTGCAGGCGAAGGGCTCCACCAGATTGGCGGCACCCACCTGCACGGCAGTAGCTCCCGCCAACATCATTTCGATTACGTCTTCGGCGGAGGATACCCCCCCCATGCCCACTACGGGGATTTTGACAGCGTGGGCTACTTGGTAGACCATGCGCACGGCTACGGGGAAGATTGCAGAACCGGAGAATCCGCCCATTTTGTTGGCAATGACGGGCTTTTTGGTCTTCAGATCAATGCGCATTCCCAAAAGGGTGTTGATCAGGCTGATGCCGTCGGCTCCCGCTTCTTCGCAGGCCTTTGCGATGGAAACAATATCGGTAACATTGGGGGAAAGTTTGATAATAACGGGTTTTGTGGTGACGGCCTTAACGGCTTTGGTCACTTCCGCCGCCGCTTCGGGGGAGGTTCCGAAGGACATGCCTCCGCCGTGGACGTTGGGGCAGGACACGTTGACCTCCAACCAACCCACCTGGTCGCATTTGTCCAGCTTTTCGCAGGTGGTGGCGTAATCGGGGACGGAAAATCCGCTGACGTTGGCCATGACTGGCTTATGAAAACATTTTGCAAGCTTGGGCAGTTCTTCGCTGATCACCTTATCCACGCCGGGATTCTGAAGACCGACGGCGTTGATCATGCCTGCGGTGCATTCGGCAATGCGGGGGGTGGGGTTGCCGAAGCGGGGCTCCAAGGTGGTTCCCTTGAAGGAGAAGGTCCCCAAAACGTTGATATCGTACAGTTCGGCAAATTCATAGCCGAAGCCGAAGGTTCCGCTGGCGGGGATGACAGGGTTGTCCATCTCAATGCCGCAGAGGGTGACTTTTGTATTCACCATATGATCTCCTCCTTTTCCAGTACGGGGCCGTCTTTGCAGATACGTTTGTTTCCGTATTTGGTCTTGCAGGAGCACCCCATGCAGGCGCCGAATCCGCATCCCATGCGTTCTTCAAAGCTGAACTGACCCGAAATTTCGGTCTTGTTGTAAAGGGCTTTCAGCATGGGCTCGGGACCGCAGGTGAAAAAGTAGGAGGCGTCGATGCCCTCCAGAGCGTCGGTGACAAAGCCCTTGATGCCTTGGCTGCCGTCAACGGTGGTGACACGGACATCGCAACCCAGTGCCTTGAATTCTTCCTCGTAGAAGATCTCCGATGCGGTGTTGAAGCCTAAAATGACCGAGACCTTTTTCCCTTGAGCGATCAGATCCTTTGCTAGCAGGTACATGGGAGGAACCCCCACGCCGCCGCCAATAAGCAGGGGATGATCTCCTGCTTTGGACAGGTCGTAGCCGTTGCCCAGCCCTGTGAGGATGTCCACCTCGGTGCCGGGGGTCATACGGCTCATGTCTTCCGTGCCGCCGCCCACGATTTTGTAGATCAGCGTCAGGGTATCCCCCTCCCGATCGCAGACCGAGATGGGGCGACGCAGAAAACGCCCTTGAAGTTTCAGATTAACAAACTGACCGGGGACGGTGATATGGGAGCAATCCCCTGTCAGGGTCATTTTCATAACGTCTTTCGTCAGAGAGATGTTTTCCGTGACGGTGAAGATGGATTGAAGCATTGTCGATTCTCCTTATGCGTCAATGGTAGAGATGCAAAGAGTTGTTTCTTCCAGCACGTCCAACAGGGCCTTTACGGTGTCCAGCGCCGTGAAAATGGTTACGTTGTTCTCCGTGGAAATCTGACGGATTTGAATACCGTCATTCTGATCTGCAGCGTGATCTCTGGTGTTGATGACATAAGCAATATGGCCTTGACGCAATGCATTGGGAATCTCTTCGCTTCCGTCGCTGATTTTATTCAGTGCATGGGTTCGGATTCCGTTTTCTTTCAGGAATTTTGCAGTGCCCATGGTCGCTTCAATGTTGAAGCCCAACTGATAGAATCTGCGGATCAGCGGCAACGCCTCTTCTTTATCTTTGTCGGCGATGGTGGCAAGGACTGTGCCATAGTTTTGCAGTTTCATACCGGAGGCTTGCAGTGCCTTATACAGGGCTCGGGTCATGGTTCTGTCATATCCGATCGCTTCACCCGTGGACTTCATTTCGGGGGACAGATATGCATCCAGTCCGCGCAGTTTGTTGAAGGAGAATACGGGAGCTTTTACATAGAATCGATCTTTTTCTGCGGGATAAATGTCAAAGATACCCTGTTCCTTCAGGCTCTTGCCCAAAATGACTTCGGTGGCAATGTCGGCCAGAGAATAGCCCGTTGCCTTGGAAAGGAATGGAACGGTTCGGGAAGAGCGCGGATTGACTTCAATGATAAATACGTTGTCTTTATCGTCCACAATAAACTGAATGTTGAACAGACCCACAATTCCAATGCCCAAACCCAACTTCTTTGCGTATTGCAGGATGATTCCTTTCACCTTGTTTGAGATCGAGAACGGGGGGTAAACGGAGATGGAGTCTCCCGAGTGAACGCCGGTGCGTTCCACCAGTTCCATGATGCCGGGAACGAACACGTCCCGACCGTCGCAGATTGCATCCACCTCCACTTCCCGTCCTTGAATGTACTTATCCACCAAAACGGGCTTGTCCTCGTCGATTTCTACGGCGGTGCGCAGGGAGTTGCGCAGTTGTTTTTCATTTGCAACGATCTGCATGGCGCGACCGCCCAGGACAAAGGAAGGACGCACCAATACAGGATATCCGATTTCCGCGGCGGCTGCAATGCCGTCTTCGATCTTGGTTACGGCGCGCCCCTTTGCGCGGGGGATGTCCAAATCGTTGAGCAGGTTTTCAAAGGCGTTGCGGTCTTCCGCCTTGTCGATGGCGGCGCAATCGGTGCCGATGATCTTTACGCCCCGATCGGTAAGGGGCTGTGCCAGATTGATGGCGGTTTGTCCTCCCAGCGAGGCCACAACACCGTCGGGCTTTTCGAATTCAATGATGTTCATCACATCTTCGGGGGTGAGCGGTTCAAAGTAGAGCTTGTCTGCGGTGGTGTAGTCGGTGGAGACCGTTTCGGGGTTGTTGTTGATGATGATGGCTTCATAGCCTGCATTTTTGATGGTCATGACCGCATGGACGGTGGAATAGTCGAATTCCACGCCCTGTCCGATACGGATGGGGCCTGCGCCCAGCACCACAATCTTCTTGCGGTCGGTCAGCACCGAAGCATTCTCGCCCGTATAGGAGGAGTAGAAGTAGGGAATGTAGGCATTGGTGTGGCAGGTGTCCACCATCTTGAAAACGGGGAAGAGGTTCAGCTCCTTACGCAGAGCGTAAACATCCAACTCGTTGCACTTCCACATGCGAGCGATATACTTATCGCTGAAGCCCATTTTCTTTGCGGCGGTCAGGGTTTCGGGATCCTTGACATTGATCCGCAGGGCTTCTTCCATGTCGATGATTTTCTTGATGGATTCCAGGAAATAGGGAGTGATCTTGGTAATTTCGTGGATTTGTTCTACGGAAACGCCGTGATAGAGCAGCTCGGCGATGGCGAAGATGTTGTCGGAACGGAATTCCTTGATATATTCCAGCAGTTCTTCCACGGTCATGTTATCAAACTTGGACAGATAGACATGGTTTGCGCCGATTTCCAGAGAGCGGATGCCCTTCAGCAGGGCTTCCTCCAGATTGGAGCCGATGCCCATGACCTCACCGGTGGCCTTCATTTGAGTGCCCAGGGCATTGGAGGCGGAGGCGAATTTGTCGAAGGGGAAGCGGGGCAGTTTTGCGATGACGTAATCCAGTTGAGGCTCAAAGGCCGCATTTGTGTTGGCAATCTTGATGTCTTCCAGGGCCATACCCACGGCAATCTTGGCCGTGACGCGGGCGATGGGGTATCCCGACGCCTTGGATGCCAAAGCGGAGGAGCGGGAGACGCGGGGGTTGACCTCGATGAGATAATATTCGGAGGTGTGAGGATTGAGGGCAAACTGGACGTTGCATCCTCCTTCGATCTTGAGCTCCTTGATGATCTTGATGGCGGAATCGTTGAGCATTTTCAGATCGTGATCGTTGAGGGTCATGATGGGGGCGACCACCAGGGAGTCCCCGGTATGCACACCTACGGGATCGATGTTTTCCATGCCGCAGATGGTGATGGCGTGGTCATTGGAGTCCCGCATGACTTCAAATTCGATTTCCTTGTAGCCTCTCACAGATTTCTCCACCAGTACCTGATGGACGGGGGAGAGCTTGAATGCGTTGAGACCGATTTCGATCAGTTCTTCTTCATTGTAGGCAAAGCCGCCGCCGGTGCCGCCCAAAGTGAAGGCGGGACGGAGGACAACGGGGTAGCCGATGTTTTTAGCTGCGACTTTTGCTTCGTCGATGGAGTAGGTGATTTCGGAGGGGATAACAGGCTCTCCGATGGACTGGCACATTTCCTTGAACAGCTCGCGGTCTTCCGCACGTTCGATGGATGCGCTGGATGTTCCCAGCAGCTGAACGCGGCATTCCTTCAGGATGCCCTTCTTTTCCAGCTGCATGGCAAGGTTCAGACCGGTCTGGCCGCCGATACCGGGAACGATGGCGTCGGGGCGTTCGTAGCGGATGATTTTTGCCACATATTCCAGGGTCAAGGGTTCCATATAAACCTTGTCTGCAATGACGGTGTCGGTCATGATGGTGGCGGGGTTGGAGTTGCAGAGAACAACTTCATAGCCCTCTTCTCTCAGGGCGAGGCAGGCTTGGGTTCCCGCATAGTCGAACTCTGCAGCCTGTCCGATGACAATGGGGCCGGAGCCGATGATGAGGATCTTTTTGATGTCGGTTCTTTTGGGCATAACAATGGGCCTCCTTAATATATTCCGTAATAATTCACTTATTTGATCAGCGTGCCGCCGAAGACGGTGGCAATGTGCTTTCCTTGCAGCTTCATTCCTTCAAATGGGGTGGCGCGCCCTTTGGACGCAAAGGTTTTCGGATCGACGGTGTATTCCTCGTTCAGATCCCATGCGCTCCAATCGTTGCCGAGGGGGATGCCGAAGCGGCGGCGGGGGGCGTAGGCCAGAAGGTCCACAACCTTTTCCAAACTCAGAATCCCCGGCTTAACCAGGTGGGTGTAAAGGGCGGGGAAGGCGGTTTCCAATCCCACAATACCGAACAGACTCTTTTCCAGCCCTTTGGCTTTTTCCTCTGCGGTGTGGGGGGCATGATCGGTGGCGATCATGTCGATGGTTCCGTCCAGAATTCCTTCGATGAGGGCTTGACGGTCGGCGGCAGAGCGCAGGGGCGGATTCATTTTCCATTTCCCGTCCTCCTGCAGGTGGGAATCGTCAAAAATCAGATAATGGGGGGCGGTTTCGCAGGTGACATTCAACCCCTTTTGTTTCGCCTGTCGGATCAGCTCTACGCTCTCCTTTGCGGAGATGTGGCAGACATGATAGGCGCACCCGATTTCTTCTACCAGCTTCAGATCCCGTTCGATCTGAAGATATTCGCAGGCGGAGGAAATTCCTTTGTGTCCGTGGGTTCGGGCGTAGTCTCCTTCGTGAATCCAGCCGCCCTTCAGTTCATCCACTTCAGTGTGGGCAACGATCATTTTGCCCAAAGCCTTGGCACGGAGCATGGCCTGCCGCATCATTTCGTCCGATTGGACACCCCGTCCGTCATCGGAAAAGGCTATCACATCGGGTGCCATTTCTTCCAGATCCGCCAATTGTTCCCCCTGCTCGCCCACGGTGATTGCCCCGTAAGGATAGACGGCGATGATGGCCTTTGCGGAGATGGCATCGGTCTGAATCTTCAGATGCTCTGCGGAATCGGGAACGGGGTTTAGGTTTGGCATGGTGCACACGGCGGTGTATCCGCCCTTTGCGGCGGCGGCAGATCCGGTGGCAATGTCTTCTTTGCAACAAAAACCCGGCTCACGGAAATGCACATGCACATCACAAAAGCCGGGAAAAACAGTGTATTCTTTTTTATCGACAGCCCGAAGGTCGGAAGCGGAAGAAAAGTCCAAAGAAGATTCCTTGGGCTGGTTCGGAGTATGGATGATTTGTGCGTTTCGGATTTGATCCATCATCAAAATTTCCTCCCGATAATGAAAAATCTGCCGCGAAACGGCAGAACAGATCGACGGAGCGTTGCGCCGTCCGGAAGAAGGAGTCTGATCTTGCCGATATCACGGTATCGGATTAAAGATATTATTTCCATATTTTATTATTATATATTATAGCACATTGCGCCTCTCTTGTCAATGGGGTATGCGTAAACTTTTTTTGAACAGAGAGGCGCAATCGGCTTTTTAGTACACGGCGAAATGGGTGACGCCCTCGTAGCGGACATCTACTTCTTTGCGGGAACGCTCTTCCCAAAGGCTTTCTGCGGTATAGAGACCGTTGAGACGCTCGGTGTAGGGGTCGTAGCATTGTACCTTTCCCGCGCCGTCAAGGCCAAACATGACAATGCAATGGGAGTTCTCCTGTTTGGAGACAAAGTGTCCCTTCCCTTGAGCTCCAACCACAACTGCGCCGTTGCGCAGATGTTGCTGAAATTCTTCATACGAGCCGATGGGAACTACCTTGCGCCCGTAATGCTCCAGCCCAAGCTTGATGCCTGTGGCAGAGATTCCGTGGAAGGTGTGATTGAATTCGATGGTGTTCTCATAGAGCCAAAGGGCTACGTCATAGGGGGTGACATCTATGCCGTAATAGCTCAGAGCAATGGCAATGGAGGAGGGGCCGCACCCGTTGTTTTTCATGGTTCCGCAGCCCAATTCCTTGTTGCCCCAGCGTTTGTCCCGCTGATTGTAATAAGTAAACTCCCGAACGGGAAGATCTTCGGGGGTGTCGGAGTCCTCGGTGTCATCGGGGCCGCCATCGGTGTCTGTATAGGATCCGCTGCAGGAACCGCTGAAGGAGACGTCGGAGGCTTCGGGATCGGTGCTGATTTCGGGGTCTTCCTCCTCGGGCTTCTCGGAGGGGTGGCCACCGGGAGGAAGGGTTCTCATTTCCGCATCCCCGCAGTTGCCGCAGTCTCTGCGCTCCAGTCCTCCGTACATCCCCATGGGATGCAGGGTGGTATACCATTCCCCGAAGCTGTGTCCCGTGGCTGTGGCATCAATGGTGAAGATTCTGCGTCCGCAGGAGCAGAGTTGTTCGGTGTAACCGTCTTCTGTGCAGGTCACATCAAATACCGTTGTGGTATATTTGTGCACGTGAGTGTTGGGGGGGACCTGAAGTTTGCCTACCGTGCGGGTGTCCTTGTCCCCGCAGACGGAGCAGGTGCGGATGTCTTCCCCTTCGTCTTCGTAGGAGGCAGGGATGTTTACCTCCCAGTTGCCGTATTTATGACCGCTTGCTTTGACTACGTCCGCTTGTTCCGAATGCCCGCAGTCTTCGCATGTTTTTAAGGTGAATCCGTCTTCCTCGCAGTTGGAGAGATATACCGTTTCGGTATAATTATGCACATGCACGGGAAGGGCGGGAATGGGTTCGGTTTCTTCGTCTCCGCAGAGGGTGCAAAGGCGCTTTTTCAGCCCGGCTTCGCCTTCTTTTGCTTCGGTGATGGTTTCCCATTCGCCGAAGGAGTGTGTGCAGGGAAGGGTTGTATCGGTTTGTGTGGCATCCGAGGTGCTTTCCTCCGTTGTATCGGTGTCGGATCCTTCCACCGAAAGATGCTCGGAGGAGGTGGACGTCGATTCCTGAGCGGTCTGCCCGGTGCAGGCGCAGAGGGCAAGCAGGAGCAAAAGAAGGAGCAGGGATTGTGCGAATCGTTTCATACAGTTCTCCATGGGGTGCAAGGGTGTTCTTGTTATTATACCATATTTCGACGGTTTTTGCAAGCCCCTTGCACGTGGTTCAAAATGCTTTCATCTTTTATACACGAAAAAAAACAGAAAATGTGACAGAAAAATGCAAAATGTTACAAAAAGTTCGCAAAATGTAAAAAAACGCCGAAAGTTCAAACAAAATGTGAAGAGCCTTGACACAGGACGAAAAAACAGATATACTTTTATATATACTTAATCAAACAAGAGAGGAAGTGAAACCCATGACCCAAATTCCCGCCCCCTGGTTGGGGCAGTACGGAGAAATCCCTGCCCATCTGGATTATTTTGAGGGAACGATGTGGGAAGGGGTTGTAAAGATTGCCCGTGAGAATCCCACAAGGATTGCCTACGATTTTATGGGAAAATCCACTTCCTATGCACAATTTGAGCGGAATGTGATCCGTTGTGCCAATGCCTTGCGGGAGATCGGAGTCCGTCGGTCGGATCGGGTTATGGTCTGCCTTCCCAACTGTCCTCAGGCGGTGGAGCTTTTCTACGCCATCAATGCCATCGGAGCTCTTTCGGTGATGGTGCATCCCTTGTCGGGGGAGAAGGAGATCGAGTTTTATCTCAAGGATTCGGGATGCCGTGTGGCGGTGGCTTTGGATCAGTTTTACGGCAAATTTGCCGCCGTTCGGGACAATACCGCACTGAACCTTTTGATTGTCACCTCGGTAGCGGATGCTTTGCCGCCTCTTACTGCGATTGGTTATAAGCTGACTTCGGGTCGGAAAATTCCGAAGATTCCCGAAAGCGATACGGTCTTTTTATGGAATTCTTTTTTGCGCAACGGTACAGCCGATACCTTTGATGTGTGCGGCAAATCCGCCGACCCTGCGGTGATTCTTTACAGCGGCGGCACTACGGGGGTTGCCAAGGGGATCGTTCTTTCCAACGGCAACTTCAATGCTTTGGCCCGCCAGGTGATCGCCACCAATCCCATGTTCCGCCCGGGGGATCGGATGCTGGCTCTGATGCCCGTGTTCCACGGTTTCGGCCTTGGGGTGAGTATTCATTCCATGCTGTTCCACGGAGGACGGTGTTTGCTGGTTCCCCGTTTTACGGTGAAAACTCTGACAAAACTGTTAAAAAAGGAAAAATGTAATTTTATTGCGGGAGTTCCTTCTCTTTATGAGGCTCTTTTGCGGGAGCCTTCCGCTCAATCGCTGGATTTGTCTTCCCTGAAAGGGGTGTACAGCGGCGGAGATTCTCTGTCCGTGGGGCTGAAAAAGCGATTGGACGCTTTTCTGAAGGAGCATGGCTCCCCCGTTTCGGTGCGGGAGGGCTACGGCACCACCGAGTGTGTCACCGCATCCTGTCTGACGCCCTGCCATACGTTCCGCGAAGGATCTATTGGCGTTCCTTTTCCCGATATGTTCTATAAGATTGTGAAAGTCGACACGGAGGAAGAGGTCCCATATGGGGAAGCAGGGGAGATCTGTCTTTCGGGCCCCACGGTGATGCTGGGGTATCTGGATCGCCCCGAGGAGACGGCGAAGACCCTGCGTCGCCATGCCGACGGCCGAACCTGGGTTCATACGGGAGATCTCGGGTCTATGGACAAGGATGGATATGTCTATTTCCGTCAGCGTATCAAACGATTGATTGTGACCAACGGGTATAACGTCTATCCCTCTCAAATCGAAAATGTTCTGGATTCTATGGAAGAGGTTCATCTTTCCTGTGTCATCGGCGTGCCCGATCCTCTGCGTATGCAGGCGGTGAAGGCTTTTGTGGTGCTGAAAGAGGGGATTGCACCCTCGGAAGAGACCAAGGAAAAAATTTTGGAGCAGTGCCGCAGTTATGTGGCAAAATATGCACTGCCCCGTCAGATCGAATTTCGGGATAGCCTCCCCAAAACCCCGGTTGGTAAGGTTGCTTATCGGGTGTTGGAGGAAGAAGAATTGAAAAAATCGGGTAAATAACCCGTAAAGGAGTATTGCTATGGACTATTTCAAGCTTTTTAAGGACGGCATTCGTTGGACGGTCCGCAAGGGACAGGTTCATAAGGATGATATTGAGATGGCATCCTTTTATACGGCGGACATTATAACCTACGGTGTCTGCGAAGGGGGAAAGGCGTTCTTCGATCGCTATTGTGTGTTTCCCATGCTGCGCACCATTCCAAACAACACGCACGCATCCCTGCGCCATTCCTACAAGCCTGAGGCTTTTCCCGTCCTGCTTGCCGACGGGGTTGCCCGGGAGGAAAAGGCGGTTTGGTTTGCCTTGGATGGAATGCTGACCGCAAAAACCAAGACCGAATCCTTTGAAATTATCCGTGAATTTTTCCCTGCGGATCAACTGCGTGCCACCGTGGAGCGCACGGTGGTCAAGAACCGCACTGCTCGCCCCGTACATCTCACCCTCTCCACCCCTTCTGTGGTGTTGGAGTCTGAGCATCGGGGAACGAAGGGATGCTATCTGCTGGAAGTGCTTCATGATGAAGTGGACGTTGTGCTTGCCCCCGGAGAAAAGACCGTTTTCGGTGTTTACTGTACGGGACGCATTGCCAGCGAGCCCATGCTGAAGCTTGATGTGGAAAAGGAACGCCGCCGTCGTCGGATGCGCATCAAAGAACTGATGGGCGCCGTTACTCTGACCACCGATGACAAGGAACTGGACACCATGTTCCGCCTGGCCTGCTTCCGTGCGGGGGAAAGTATTTTCCGTACCCTTACGGGGGATGTTCACGCTCCCGGCGGAAAGAACTTCTATGCCGCTTCCTGGTGCAACGATCAGGTGGAATATTCCGGCCCCTGGTTTGCTCAGACGGGGGATGCTGTGGATCTTAATGCGGCAATCAATGCATACAAGCATTATATTCCCTTTATGGGGCCCTCTTACATTCCCATTCCTTCCTCTGTCATTTCCGAAGGATTGGATATTTGGGAGGGTGCGGGAGACCGTGGGGATGCCGCCATGTATCTGTTCGGGGGCTCTTTCTTCGCCCTCACCTGCGGCAAGCCCGAATATACCGAAATTCTTTGGCCTGCTCTGAAATGGTGTGCCGAATACTGTCGGAGAAAAACCGGGCCCGAAGGGGTTGTCTGTTCTGATTCCGATGAACTGGAAGGGCGTTTCCCCACCGATAAATATGCCAACCTCTCCACCTCCAGTCTTGCTTACGGCGGTTATCTTCTTGCCGCAAACCTGGCGGATGAACTGGGTGAGTCTGATCTTGCCGTCGAATATCGTCGCCGTGCCGCCGATCTGAAAATCGCCATCGAAAGCTATTTCGGCGAGGATATGCATGGATTCAAGACCTACCGCTACACCAAAGGCCATGACACCCTCCGCTCCTGGATCTGTCTGCCTCTGTGCATGCGGATCTTTGATCGCAAGGAGGATACCCTCAACGCCCTCTTCTCTCCCTATTTGTGGACGAAGAACGGTATGTTGACCTGCGAACGGGGCATCGAAAACAAGAACGATACCATCTGGGACCGTTCCACCCTCTTCGGCTTTAAGGGCTCCTTTATTGCCGACCGTGTGGACCCCTGCTGGGATTCTTTGAAGCAATTTATACATACCCGCCTTTTGGGAGAGCGTGTGCCTTATGTGGTGGAGGCTTATCCCGAAAACGGCATGCGCCACCTCAGCGGCGAAAGCGCACTCTTCTGCCGCATTGTTACCGAAGGTCTGTTCAAGCTTTGGCCCGAAGGGAACAAGAAGTTCCGTATCACCCCCACTCTGCCCGGACAGTTGACCCATTTGAAATTGGACGGCTGGTGTTTGGCGGGGCATCGAGTCTGTGTGGAACTGGAACGGGGCCACGCCTGCAAAATCTACAAGGACGGCGACCTTCTTACCGAATGTGAAATCGGGGAAGAGATTGTTATCGCTCTGTAAAATCAAAAAAATTGAGGCTCGGAAGATTTCTCTTCCGAGCCTTCGGTTTGTCGAAAAAGTTGCCGACTCTCTCATGGGGAGTAAGCAAAGAAAAAAGTAGGAGTTTGTTTTGTGCGAATCTCTTGAACATGGAAAAAAAGAAAGTACACGTTTTGGCGTACCTGCGATAAAGCAGGTACAAATCAAAAGACATAGCTTATTATTAGGCTATGTCTTTTTTGATGAGTAAATCCAAGGATTGCTTGGATTTGAAACAACGAATTGATAATTGTTTTTTCACAAATATATGCTAT
>JAGAOU010000074.1 GCA_017623595.1 Clostridia bacterium | reverse complement strand
GATGCGCATGAAACAAAACCTTGTTTCTTCCCTTGCTTGCTCCTCATGAGAGGGTCGGCTTCGTAAAGGCCGATCCTCTGCAATGAACTTCTTCTTTACAAAACCCCACCGACGGATGGAATCCGTCGGGACATGGCTTTTCTTTTGGTACTTTTCTTTTCTCCCGAAAAGAAGAAAAGGAACCGAGAAGAAGAAAGAACACCCCGTCCCCTCGTACACCTCTCGTTCAAGGAGGCTCACCATGAAACCATTTTTGGGCACCGAAAAGAAACCAAACAAAGAGCCGTCGCTGCCCAACGGGCAGGCTCTTTTGGCGAGCAGTATTGAACAATCCGATTGGAGCCGCTATGAGAAACAGGCAAAAAACCTGACCGCATCCCTGCACAAGGGTATTTTTTCGCCCACGGTATATTACGTTTTGCACTTTTTCTTCTTCTTTGGGGCTTGGAGGTTCGGAGCCCGCTTTTTCCGCCACGTAGAGCTTGACGGATTTTCCTCCGCCGTTGTGCGTCAGCCCCTGCTGTTTTCTGCATGTATTCTTTTTATCCTTTTGGCGCTGGGGCTTTTCTTCTATACAGGCAAACGGCTGCACAAGAATTTAGAGAAGTCCACCACCCAATCGGACTTGGCGGAGGTCCTCCGAAGCGAAGAAGAGATCCGTCGGGAATTGGGCATCCCGGAGGATTATGATGCGGTGGATGTTCTGCTCTTCCCCTACAAAAAGCCTGCGGACAACGAGCCCGACCCCGAGCCGAAATCCCCTTGCCTGAATTATTCCATGGCCCTCTTTAAGGACGAAACCAACCTTTATCTTGCGGATATGCAACAAAAATTTGCCTTCCCCCTCAAGTCGCTGACACGGATTCGAACCATCAATCTGTCCCTCTCCCTTGAAAAATGGAACAAGCCGGAGTCCTTTTCGGAGAGCAAAACCGCCCGCATCAACAACCTCAAGGCTACCTTCTCGGGGAAGATTAAAATCCCCCACTATCACATTTTGGAAGCGGAAATCGACGGCGAAATCTACGGCATCTATTTCCCCAACTACGAATGCCCCACCTTTGAAACCGTCACCCGTATCCCCGCCCGAAAAATTGCACGCCCCTGAACAGCCACGGATTGACCGCCGCAAAGATCCTTTCCGCAAAGAATCTTTGCGAATCACAACAACCTCATCCACCGCAAGCGGTCCCCCTTCCGTCGCCAAAGGCGACAACTAAGTTTGATCCTCGCAGAGGGCAAACTTAACTTCATTTTTGCGCAGCAAAAACATCATGCCGCAGGCGCATCATTTGTCCGAAGGACAACATCATTTTTAACCCCCTCCGTCACCGCGGCCGAACCCGCCGTGACGGATGAGGTTGCTTCGGTTCACAATGTTTTTTTTGGAAGTATCCTTGCGACGGTCAATCCCTTCCGTCGCCTGCGGCGCCACCTCCCCTTACTAAGGGGAGGCAAAAGAAAGCGCATCACGCATCTCTGTTTCACTCTTCAAAAGGTAACTCTCGAATAAAAAACAAGAGGAGAACCTGCACTCGGGCAAGGCTCCCCTTAGCAAGTGGAGCTGGATCGCTGAAAGCGAGACTGAGGGGATTGCTGAAATAGTATCATCCTCGGTGTCAACCTCATCCACCGAACATTCCCCAATCCCACATTTTTACGAAAGGAGCGCCGCTCTATGCAAAAAAATCCCTCTGTCAAAGTCCTTGCCAACAATAAAAAAGCATATCATGACTACTTCGTGGAAGAAAAATTCGAAGCGGGCATTTCTCTGGCGGGGACGGAGGTCAAATCCATCCGTCTCGGGCGGCTGAATCTGAAGGATTCCTACTGCTCGGTGAAAAACGGGGAGATGATTCTCCAGGGGCTCCACATTTCTCCCTATGAAAAGGGCAACATTTTCAACAAAGACCCCCTGCGGGATCGGAAATTGCTGATGCACCGCAAGGAAATTGACCGTCTGTTCGGCAAGGTCAAGCAAGACGGCTATTCCATCATTCCCCTGCAGGTCTACCTCAAGGGGCCCTATGTGAAGGTGGAAATCGGCCTTTGCAAGGGTAAAAAACTGTACGACAAACGAGAATCCGCCGCCAAAGAATCGGCCAAGCGGGACATGGAGCGATCGATGCGCATCGACCGCAGAAAGGACGGATAAATCATGGACAATACCATACTTTTCGAGGCGCCCATCACCTTTTCCGTGCCCTGCGATCTGGTGGACCGTCACCTCAACGCCCCCGAAACCGAGTTGCGGCTCATGCTTCTGCTGTTGCGCAACGCCAACGCCGCCTTCCGCAAGGAGGATCTGATGACCACCCTCTCCGTGGACGAAAAACGGCTGGAGGAGGCCTTCCAATATTGGGTCAAGGCGGGGCTGTTGTTCCGTGCCGCAGGGAAATATTCTCTCCAGCGGCCCAAGCTCACCGCCTCCGACTTCATTTCCTACAACCCCGAGACGGTGGCCCAACGGCTGGAGGGGGATCCTGCCCTGCAATATCTCTACAAATCCGCCGAAGAATCCCTCAAAAAGCCCCTCACCTCCTCCGACGCCTCGGTGATTCTGTCTTTGGTGGATTGGTGCGGCCTTCCTGCCGACGTGGTGGCCCTTTTGATCCGCTACGGCAGTGAAAACGGCAAATCCCTGCGCCAAATCGCACAGACGGGCATCCGCTGGGCCGATGACGGCATCAAAACCTTTGAGGATGCGGAGCTTCTGATCCGTCGGGAGACCGAAAAGAAAAACACCGTCAACCGCATCGCCGCCCGCTTCGGGATTCTGGGCACCCGTGCCATCTCCGAGGCGGAGCAGAAGGCATTCCTCAAATGGAAGGAAGAGCTGGGCTACGAGCTGAACATGATCGGCGCCGCCTACGAGGAAGCCATCAAAAACGCAGGAAAATATACCTATACATACATTGATAAAGTGCTGACCAACTGGCATGCCGCAGGGTACAAAACGCCCGAGGAAGCCCTGGCCGCCCCCAAGCCGGAGCAAAAAACGGCGAAAAAATCCACCCGCCGCCCCGCCGCCAACAATCCCCGAAAATCCGCCACCTCTGCGGAGGCCATGGATTTGGGCTGGGAAATTATTGCGGGAAATGACGAATAAGGAGAGACGACCGTGAACAAAGATCAATGCCTTCGGGCGGTCAATCAGTTGATGGAGGACCGTCGCACCCAAGGAAAAATCGAATCCAACCGCCGTCGGGAGGAAATTTCCCTCTCGGTGCCTGCCATCGCCCAAAAGGAGCGGGAGTTGCAGGAGAATCACGCCGCATTTTTCCGTTTCATTGCCGACCATGACGGGGACGAGGACAAATTCATGGAATTCCGTGACAAATCCCTCCGTCTTCAGGACGAAATCAAGGATCTTTTGGTGAAAAACGGCTATGCCGCCGACTATCTGGATCCCGTTCATCATTGCTCCCTTTGCGCCGACGAAGGGGTGATTGACGGTCAGCTCTGCGCATGCTACAAGCAGGCCTTGTCGGAGCAATATCTGTCCCAATCGGGGATGCAGAAATTGTTTGCAAAGTGCTCCTTTGCCGCCTTTGATCTGTCTCTTTATTCCGACGAAGAGGACGGAAGCGGCATGTCCCCTCGGGCAAAGATGAAGAAAATTCTGGACTTTTCCAAAAAATACGTCAAATCCTTCGGGGAAGAATCGCCCAATCTTCTGTTTGTGGGAGAACCGGGCTGCGGCAAAACCTTTTTGTCGGTGTGCATCGGGTGCGAGCTGATCCGCAGCGGGAAGTTTGTGTTGTATGCTCCCGTGCAGGATTTGCTGACCGATTTTGAGGCGGCCACCTTCCGCAACAAGGAGGCCACCATGCCCACGGAAGAATATCTGGATGCCGATCTTCTGATCATCGACGATCTGGGGACGGAGTTCTACTCCTCCTTTGTGGAGACCACCCTTTATTCGGTGATCAACACCCGTCTGACCCGCAAAAAGCCCACCGTCATCAGCACCAACCTTTCCGAGGAGGAGAGAGGGGAATGTTACGCATCCCGTCTCAACTCCCGTTTGTCCTATTCCTTCACCAATGTGGGCTTCCCCGCCGCCGATCTGAGGGCGGAAACCCTCAAACGGAAGGCAATTCGGCGGAAAAAGCAGTAAAATATGCCGAAAACCTATTGACTTTATAAAAAAAATATGCTATAATTTATAGTAGAATACAATCATGGAGGTACACAACATGAAACATATCAAAACCCTGAAGACCCGCAACCTCTGCGCGAAAAAGGGCGGCTGCGGCGAATGCCAGACTTCTTGCCAGTCCGCTTGCAAAACTTCCTGCGGCGTTGCCAACCAGAAGTGCGAAAGCAAGAGCAAGTAATTTACGAACCATGAAAAAGCCGCCGCATCGGCGGCTTTTTTCGTGAAGTTAGAAAGACGAGGGGTGTTCCTTTTCTTCTTTTCAGGAGAAAAGAAGAAAAGGAACCGAAAAGAAGAAAAGCCAAGTCCCGACGGATTTCATCCGTCGGAGGAACGTTATAGGACGTTTGCTCAGTCACAGGGTACCGCCCCTCATGAAGGCGGCACCCTCACAGAAAGCAAGAAAAGGTTGGGACAGTTTTCTCTATTCATGCACCCCTCTCGGACGAGGTGCGGTGGATGAGATGGCGCGCTTCGCAAGCCTTCCCCTACTATGGGAAGACTATCGACGTGCACAACCTTTTTATTGTTCCTCGTTCAAAAGCGCCTTTATTTTAATTCCCGAGAAAAAACACTTTTTATCCCTTCCACCCTCCCCTTGCCTGTAATGCACTTCTCCCAATAAAAAACCCACCGACGGATGTAATCCGTCGGGACTGAAAGAGGTTTTTCTTTGGTTCTTTCTTTTTCCTCCGAAAAAAGAAAGAACTCCCCGTACCCCCACTTTGCACTTTGCATTTTACATTCCCAAAGGAGTTTCCATATGATCCATCAGTACAAGCTCAACGGCTACAACATTGTTCTCGACGTCTGCTCCGGCTCGGTGCATGCGGTGGACGACGTGGCCTATGACATCATCGCCCTTTTTGAGGAGAAAACGAAAGAAGCGATTCTTGCCGAAATCGGCGAAAAATACGCCCATATCCCCGAAATTACCCCCGCGGAGATCGAGGAATGCTATGATCAGATTGCGGAATTGAAGGACGAGGGCATGCTCTTTACCCCCGACACCTTCGCCGATATGGCGGGAGAACTGAAAAACAAAACCGCAGGGGTGGTCAAGGCTCTTTGCCTTCATGTGGCCCACACCTGCAACCTCAACTGCGCCTATTGCTTCGCCAGTCAGGGGAAATATCACGGCGATCGGGCGGTCATGTCCTTTGAGGTGGGCAAGCGGGCTTTGGATTTCCTTATCGAGAATTCCGGCACACGCCACAACCTGGAAGTGGACTTCTTCGGCGGCGAGCCTTTGATGAACTTTCAGGTGGTAAAGGATCTGGTGGCCTACGCCCGCTCCATCGAGAAAAAGCACAACAAAAACTTCCGCTTCACCCTCACCACCAACGGGGTGCTCATCGACAAGGACGTGATCGACTTTGCCAACAAGGAGATGAGCAACGTGGTTCTGTCTCTGGACGGTCGCAAGGAGGTTCACGACAAATACCGTGTGGACTATGCGGGCAACGGAAGCTGGGAGAAGATTGTTCCCAAATTCCAAGCGCTGGTCAAGGCACGGAAGGGCAAAAACTATTATATGCGGGGAACCTTCACCCATGAAAACCCCGATTTTCTGGAAGATATCAAGCAAATGCTGGATCTTGGCTTCTCGGAATTGTCCATGGAGCCCGTGGTTTGCGCTCCCGGAGATAAGGCGGCATTGACCGAATCGGACAAGGCCATCGTCCTTGATCAGTACGAAAAACTGGCCGAGCTGATGCTTCAGCGGGAAAAAGAGGGGAGACCCTTCACCTTCTATCATTACATGATTGATCTCACCGACGGCCCCTGCATTTACAAGCGCATTTCGGGCTGCGGCTCAGGAACGGAATACATGGCCGTCACCCCTTGGGGGGATCTGTACCCCTGCCATCAGTTTGTGGGGGATGAAAAATTCCGTCTCGGAGACATCTGGGGCGGCGTGACCAACACGGCCCTGCGACAGGAATTCAAGGACTGCAACGTCTATGCCCGTCCCGAATGTGCCGACTGCTGGGCGAAGCTGTATTGCTCGGGAGGATGCGCCGCCAACGCCTACCATGCCACGGGCTCGGTGAAGGGCGTTTACAAGGACGGCTGCGATCTGTTCCGCAAGCGGATGGAATGTGCCATCATGCTGGCCGTTGCCCGCAGCGAGGACAAGGAATGAACACGCCCATTTGGGATTTTGTCCGATCCTATGCCACCGCCGATCCCCTGCGCCTCCACATGCCGGGACACAAGGGGAAGGGGATGTTGGGAGCGGAATCCCTTGATATCACCGAGATTGGCGGGGCGGACAGTCTCTTCGAAGCCCACGGCATCATTGCCGAAAGCGAACAAAACGCATCGGCCCTCTTCGGCGCCCGCACCTTTTATTCCACGGAGGGATCCTCCCTTGCCCTGCGGGCCATGCTTCATTTGGCCTGCCTTTTTGCCAAGGAGCAGGGGAGAGCGCCCTGCATTGCGGCAGGGCGAAACGCCCACAAGGTCTTCCTGTCGGCGGCGGCTCTGTTGGATTTTGACCATCTGTGGCTGACCTGCGAGGAATCCGACTCCTATCTGACCTGCACCGTCACCCCCGAGTCCTTGGATGCGGATCTTTCCGCCCATCCCGAGGTGACAGCGGTCTATCTGACCTCCCCCGATTATTTGGGCAACCGTCTGCCCTTGGGCAAATTGGCGGCGGTCTGCCACAAGCACGGCTGTCTGTGTTTGGTAGACAACGCCCACGGGGCTTATTTGAAATTTCTCTCTCCCTCGGTGCATCCCATGGATTTGGGGGTGGACATGTGTTGCGATTCCGCCCACAAAACCCTGCCCGTGCTGACGGGGGGAGCTTATCTGCACATTTCCCCCTCCGCTCCTGCTGCGTTATCGGCGTGGGCGAAGGATGCGCTGGCGCTTTTTGCCTCCACCAGCCCGTCTTATTTGATTTTGCAATCCTTGGATCTGGCCAATAAAACCGTTTCGGAGGGGTACGGGGAATCCATCCGCCGTTTTGCCTTGGATGCGGAGGAGGCGGCGAAGGATGTACGGTGGTTCGGGTATGATTTACGGGACAATGAGCCCTTGAAATGGACGATTTACACCAAATCCTACGGATATTACGGCACGGAGCTGGCCGAACAGTTGGAAAAACGGGGCATTGTGTGTGAATTTGCCGATCCCGACACCTTGGTTTTGATGCTGACCCCCTCTCTTGGGACGGAGGCCCTGGAGCGGATCAAGGATGCGCTGAAAACTATGCCCGAGCGGGCGCCGATCCTGCAATCGCCCCCCAAGGTCATCGCCCACGAACAAGGGATGACGGTGCGACAGGCCATGCTTTCTCCCTCGGAGCTTTTGCCAATTTCCCAATGCGTAGGACGGATTTTGGCATCCCCCTCCGTGGGGTGCCCTCCCGCCGTGCCCTTGGTGGTCTGCGGCCAACGCATCACCGAAGCCGACCTTGACGCCTTCCGCTACTACGGCATTGAGACCTGCACCGTGGTAAAGTAGAGGCGAAGGGGTGTACTTTTTCTTCTTTTCTCCCGAGGCTCTGTCACAACCGGTTGTTGATTTTATATGTCGGCAAACAACAAGATCTATATAAAAAAGAAACAAAAGAATCCGCACAACCCTTCCACCGCTTTGCGGTCCCCCTCCCCTTACACAGGGGAGGCAGGGCAAAGCGCGCCGTTACCCGTTCGTTTTCTCTTCAGAGAGAAACTCTTAACCCGCAAAAAGACGGGAGAGCTTGCACACAATTCAGCCTCCCTGGTGTAAAGGGAGGTGGCACGGCGTGTTCGGCCGCCGTGACGGAAGGATTGTTTGGATAAACATCTGAATCAACGCTTATTTGTGACAGAGCCTTTTGAAAAGGAATCATATTTACAATGGAGGATTTTCTCATGGACGTCAAAGATTATTTCCCCGAAAACGAGCAACCCTTAGACCGTTTGGTGGAG
>JAGAOU010000073.1 GCA_017623595.1 Clostridia bacterium | reverse complement strand
TTTTTCCCCCATACCAAGGCTTATCTTGCTTCCATCAAGTTTGGAATCAAGACCACTACCGGAGATGTAACGGGGGAGATTGTTGCCACTTCTTCGATCCCTTCGGAGGATCAGTTTCGTGGGGTTCTGCCCACAATGATAGGACCTTGCCTGCAGGTGCCGCCCATGTACTCTGCGGTGCATGTGGAGGGCAAGAGGCTTTATGAGCTGGCGCGGGAGGGCATTGAGGTGGAACGGGAGCCCCGTAAGGTAGAGATTTTCGACCTCGCCTTTTCGGAACGGTTGGCAGAGGATGAATATCGTTTTTCCGTTACCTGTTCCTCCGGGACTTATATCCGTACCCTCTGCGAGGATATCGGGGCGAAATTGGGACTTTGTGCCACAATGTGTGCATTGCGTCGCACCGAATCCAACGGCTTTTCGCTGAAGGATGCCCACTTGCTTTCGGAAATAACCGAAAAAGCGGTACAGGGCGCTCTTTCGGATCTGGCCATCTCTGCGGAGGAGGCCTTTTCATCCCTGCCCGCTCTGACGGTTCCTTCGGACGGAGAACGCTATTACCTCAACGGGGGAGAGTTGACGGCTAACCGACTCAGACCCGCCCCTTTTTCGGAGGGACTTTATCGCGCCTATTCTGCGGATTCTCGTTTTCTTGGGCTTCTTGCCTTTGAAAAGGGATTTGCCAAAGCCGCGTTTCTCGCGGAAAACGATACATAAGGAGGGATTTCCGTGTCTGTTATTACTGTCGGTGATTTTGACGGTGTCCATCTCGGACACAGAACTCTGTTGCGCGCCGTAACCGATCGGGCAAAGGAATTGGGGACCGAGTCCTTGGTTCTTACCTTTGACCGCAATACAAAAAATGCTTTGAAGGGAAACAATGCAGGATGCCTTACCGACACCCGTGAGCGTCGGGAGCTTCTGCTGGCGGAAGGAATTGACCGTGTTGCGGTAGTTTCTTTCGATGAATCCTTCTGCAATATGAGTGAAAAGGATTTTCTGGAATATCTTCGGGTTTGCTACGGCTGTACCGACCTGTTCGGCGGCCCCGATTTCCGTTTCGGAAAGGGCGGTGCGGGTTTTCTGACCGACGGATTGGTTTTGGAAGGGATCCGTCAGCACGTGGTTGCTCTGAAAACCGATCTTGTGAAAATTTCTTCTACCTCAATTCGTACCGCACTGGCGGACGGATTGATTGAGCGCGCCAATACCTGGCTTGGACATCCCTATTCTATCACGGGAACGGTGGTGGAGGGGAAGCATTTGGGGCGCACTATCGGCTTTCCCACCATCAATGTGGTTCCGGGAGAAGGAAAAATTCTGCCTCGAAACGGAGTATACATTACCCAGACCATAGCAGAGGGACGTGTGTATGCCTCAATGACTAATGTGGGGACGCGCCCCACTGTGGAGGACAATGCGGCGAAAAATGCGGAAACCCATCTGCTGAACGGCGACGGAGATTTTTACGGAAAAATTGTTACCGTTCGCTTTTTGTCCCGCCTTCGCGACGAGAAGCATTTTACCGATATCGGCGCGCTTATGCGTCAGCTTCGTATCGATCGGGAAGATGCCTTCCGTCGTCACAAGGAATGGGCGTTTATGTAAACAATAGTATTGGCTCTTGACCGAATGTTTTTTATGAATATGTTACAAAAAAGACGTTGATTTTTTGTGCAAAATATGGTATAATATTGTTGAAGTTGCCAAAGAGTACTGTTTTGAGGCTGAAAAAAATATCAAATTTCACAAAAAACGCTCTTGGCAGGAAAAACGGGAAAAGGAATGGAAGAATAACATGTCAACAAAACTGTATCAGGAATTGATCCACAAGACCCGCGATATCACGGAGCGTGTCATCGGTATTGTCGATGATACCTACACCGTTGTCGCCTGCAGTGATCTTGCGATGATCGGGCAGTCTATCGAGGTGAATATTGCCGAGTATTTCTCAATGTCCGACACCGCTGTTATCAATGGTTATACATATCGCATCGTAGGCACTCGGATCAAGTACGACTGTTTTGTTTTTGTCAAGGGGACCGATTCTCTTGCCGAGACAGTTGCCGGTGTTCTTGCGGTTTCCTTCGCTGCCATGAAGGAATGCTATGATGAGAAATATGACAAGGGTAACTTTGTCAAAAACGTCATGCTGGAAAACATCCTTCCCGGCGATATTTATCCGAAGAGCAAAGAACTCCGCTTCAACGGTGATATTCCCCGTGTTGTTATTCTGATCCGCCTCGTGGATCGCACCGAAGTCTTTGCTTATGACATTGTTCAAAAGCTTTTCCCCGAAAAAACCCGTGACTTTGTTGTTAATGTGGGTGAAAATGATATCGCCCTCGTCAAGGAAGTGAAGGTCGGGATTCAGCAATCCGATCTTGAAAAGCTTGCCCGTTCCATTGTTGACACCCTTAACTCCGAATTCTATACCCGCGCCGTTGTCGGTATCGGGACCGTAATCAACAACCTGCGAGAACTTTCCCGTTCTTACAAGGAAGCACAGGTTGCTATTGAAGTCGGCAAGGTTTTTGATGTGGAAAAGGTCATTATGAGTTATTCCAATCTTGGGATCGGCCGTTTGATCTATTATCTGCCCACAACTCTTTGTAATATGTTCCTTGCGGAGGTCTTTAAGCGCGGCTCCATTGATTCTCTGGATCATGAAACACTTTTTACGATCCAGAAATTCTTTGAAAACAACCTGAACGTTTCCGAAACCTCCCGTAAGCTGTTTGTCCACCGCAACACCCTTGTTTACCGTCTGGAAAAGATCCGCCGTTTGACCGGTCTGGATCTGAAGCAGTTCGACCACGCCATTGTCTTCAAGGTGGCTTTGATGGTCCGTAAGTATCTTGATTCCAACCCCACGAAGTATTGATCGGAGGTTCGGTTTGATCCAGTTAATCAACGTTTCAAAGCGGTATGAAAAAACCGGAACCGTTGCCCTGCGGAAGGTGAATCTCACCATCAAGGACGGAGAGTTTGTCTTTATCATCGGTAACTCCGGCGCCGGGAAGTCCACCATGGTTCATATGCTCACCTGTGAAGATGTCCCTTCCCGTGGCGATGTGATCGTGGATGGATTTAATACCCGTCGTCTGACCCGGAGACAGATTCCCAAATACCGTCGCCGCATCGGGATTGTGTTCCAGGATTTTAAGTTGATTCCCAACTATACCGTATATGACAACATTGCCTTCACCCTGCGGGTAGTGGGGCGCCGCCGTCGGGAAATTGCCCGTCGCGTGGAGCGCGCCATGGAGCTTGTCGGACTGACCGAAAAGGCCGATGTATACCCCGACCAGCTTTCCGGCGGTGAGCAGCAACGTGTGGCGGTTGCCCGCGCCATTGTCAACAATCCTTCTCTGATCATTGCGGACGAGCCTACGGGGAATGTGGACCCCTCTCTTTCCGTGGAGATCATGAAAATGCTTCTGCGTATCAATCAAATGGGAATTACCGTTGTGGTTGTCACCCATGAGCAGCACTTGGTCGATCAAATGAACCAACGTGTGGTTCGCATCGAAAAGGGGAGAGTTGTTTCGGATACGTCGGATGAGGAAACGGAGGCGGAAGAATGAGTTTTGACAGCCTTTGGTTCTTGCTGAAAAGCGCATTGAACAATCTTTATCGTAACCTTCTTCTCACCGTAGCTTCGGTAACGGTTCTCACCATTTGCCTCACCCTTCTCGGTTGTACCTCCATGGTTATTCAAAACGTGAATGCCTTTGTGGACGAGATCGGCGAAAGTCGTATTGCTGTCTTTCTGGACGAGAATATGACCGAACTGGACATTGCCCGCTTCCGCAATGAGTTGACCGAAATCGGCAATGTGGGCGATATCCATTATGAAACCAAGGAGCAGGCCCTTGCCAATTATTTGGAATCCATCGGCTCTGGCACCGGCATGGAGGATGCGTTGGATGCGGATACCTTCCGTGCCTCCCTGATTTTTGAGATCATCGATCTTTCCAAGTATGACCAGACCCTTTACGAAATCCGCAAAATGGATGGAGTTGGGGATATTCAGGAACGCCGTGATGTTGTGGATAAGATTCAGCAGGTCAAGCAAGCCTTGTTCTTCCTATCTGTGCTTGTGATCTTCCTGTTCTTTATCGTTTCCGTGTTTATTATCATGAACTCGGTCAAGCTTTCGGTCTATGCACGCCGTTTGGAGATCAATATCATGAAGTACGTGGGTGCCACGGATTTCTTCATCCAGCTCCCTTATTTTATCGAGGGGATGATCATTGGGCTGATTGCAGGCATTGTTTCCTTCTTTGTTCAGTTTTATGTTTATAATGCGGTGCTTTATCCGCTTCTTGCAGAACTCTTTACGCCCATCTCTTTTCTCAGTCAATTGTCCTTCTGGGTTCCCTTCTTTGCGATCGGAGGAAGTCTGATCGGCATCATCGGATCGGTTTATCCCGTAAAGAAATATCTGAAGGTTTAATCGTTTCTCTTATTTGTTAGGTGGTTCTCTTATGAAAAAATCGGTACTCTCACTTCTTTTTGTGCTGGCTCTTTTGTTGAGCTTTGTGCCTTCTCTGCTTCCGCAGACCGCGGATGCTGCGACCGCATCCTCTGTTCAGGATGCGAAGGACAAGATTGCAGAAGCGCAGGAAAAGCAGAAGGAATTGCAAAAGCAATTGGATGCTTTGGCCAATAAAAAAGAAGCTTACATGGATCAAAAGGAGATCATCGAACAACAGGTTGGTGAGTTGGCGGAGGAGATTTCCGTTTACGATCAGCTGATCTCCGCGCTGGATGGCGAAATCGCTCTCAGTGAGGCAAAAATTGCCGCCGCACAAAAGAACTACAACGATAATATTGAGAAATTTAAGGCCCAGGCCCGCGCTACTTATGAAAACGGACAGACTTCTTATTTGGAGGTTCTTCTCGGTGCAGAGAGTTTTTCCGATTTTCTCTTGAGCCTTGATTATGTGAAACAGGTTTCTCTCTATGAACGGAAGCTTTTGGATACTATCACCGAGAGCATTCGTGTGGAGCGAGAAGAAATGGCCGTTGTTTCGGAAAAACGTGCCCAGGTTGATGGCGCCCGCGCTGCGGCGCAGGAACGAAAATCCGAGGTAGATAAAAAGAATTCCGAGCTTTCCAAGGTTATTTCCTCTCTGAATTCCAACGCCGCCGCATTGGAGGCTGCGAAGAAGGAAGCCCACAAAAAGGAAGAGGAACTTAACGAGTGGATTGAAAAGGAGTTGGCAGGGGAGAACTCCTCTGTGGATTACCAGGAGGGTGAATGGATTTGGCCCGTGGCACGCGCCAGCTACAATTACATGTCCTCGGGCTACGGATGGAGAACGCTGAACGGTCGCCGTGAATTCCATTATGCCATTGACATTGCAGCCCCCCGCGGAACACCTGTTCTTGCTACCAAGGCAGGGGTGATCAAGTCCGCAAAATGGGTTACCACCGGCGGCGGCTGGCAGGTTGTGATTGACCACGGCGGTACTTACTATTCTTACTATAATCATCTGAACAAAAAGCCCATAGTCACCGCAGGACAGCGAGTCTCACAGGGCGAAGTTGTCGGTTATGTGGGGGATTCCGGATATGCCTTCGGTACCCACCTCGACTTTAAGATTTATTACAACGCAAAGGTTCAGAATCCTGCAAACTACGTTAAAAATCCTTATTGATAATCGGAGATTTTCTCTATGAAAAAGTCACAAAAGGGCATGCGATACGGTACGGTATTCTTTATCCTGGTTACCGCTGTCATTCTTACCGCTATTGCTACATATTTTTATGTCAGCAATATGGTGTCGGATCTGGGGCGCAATCAGCAGATCTATTCGAAGTTGAATAAGGTGAATGACCTGATCAACAAGAACTATATTCTCCCCATCGACCCCGTTTACGGTAATGAACAGATTCTTGACGGTATTGTGGAAGGATATATCGACGGTCTCGGCGACCCCTATTCCTACTACCTTAACGAGACGAATTATCGTATTTCTTCCAATGCGGCAACCTCCACCGGTGTCGGTATCGGTGTTCTTACTACCTTTGATAAGGAAACCGGCGGTGTCAAGGTCACGTTCGTCAAGCGTAATTCTCCCGCCGAGTCTGCAGGGATGGAATCCGGTGATGTGATCACAGCTGTGAACGGTACTCCCGTGACCGAGTTGGGCTTCCGCAATGCGGTGTATATGCTTTCCGGGGCTGAGGGGTCCGACGTGGTTGTGTCCTTCCTTCGGGACGGTGAAGTCGCCCCCGTTACGTTGACTTTGACCCGTATGACCTACGATTCGAATACGGTGGAATACCGTTTGCTGGAATCCGGGAACGGAATCGGATATATTTCTATTAATGAGTTTGCTGCGTCTACCGTTTCCGAGTTTTCGGCGGCGGTGGAAAGTTTGCGGGATACAGGGGCTCGGGGCTTTATTATTGACGTCCGATTCAATGCGGGAGGCGATTTTCCCTCCATGCGCAACGTGCTCGACAAAGTAATGCCCGCCGGGATCATGTGCTCTGTAAAGGAGCTTGCGTCTGAGACCACCCTGCCGTACTATTCCAGCGAAGGTCATCTGCCCGAAAAGATTGTGGTCCTTCAGAACTTTGCAACTTCTGATGTTGCCGAAGTGTTTGCCGCCGCTCTGCGGGACGCTTCCGGTGCGGTTCTTGTAGGCGATACCTCCTTTGGTAAGGGTGTGGGACAACGGGATATCCCTCTGTCGGACGGCTCTGCCATCCATATTTCCACCTTTGCATATGTTACCCCTAACGGGGAAGAATTTAACGGAGTCGGGATTTCTCCCGATGTGGCTGTTGCATTGCCCGAGGAGAAGGTTCTCGGATTCGGTACGCTGGCCGCTGCGGATGATGATCAGCTGCAGGCTGCTATTACACAGATGCGTACCCTTCTCGGAGGCTGACGGTGTTTGAACCCTTCGATTCGACATGCATCCGTATGTCGGATCGATTCCTTTTGTTGCTTGGAGGCATTCTTTCTTGAAAAAGTATCTATCGATTATCCTTTCTGTGGTGTTGACCGCCATTATCACTTTTACGGGTACTGTGGTTGTCCTGTCTCGTTATTTTTATGCTCCCCGCGAATCGGTATATCCCGATATCCTTACGGAAATCAAAGAATATATTGATCGTTATGCGGTGTTTGAGTTCTCGGAGGAGGATTCCGAAAAGGCTCTTATTTACGGTTATTTGTCTGCGCTCAATGACGGGTTCTCCTTTTATTGGACGGCAGAGGAATACGCCCAGCAACTTTCCTCCAATGAGGGTAATTTTACGGGAATCGGTGTCAGTTTGCAAACCTCGGATCCCATCAGCGGCGGCTTGTTTGTTTATCGCGTGCTCGGGAATTCTCCTGCCCAGACGGCGGGAATTCAGCCCGGGGACGTGATTGTTGCTGTCAACGGAAAAGATGTGGAAGGCCGCCCATACGACGATGTTTACAATGAAATGGGTGTGGCTGTGAATTCTTCGCTGGTTCTTACGGTGAATCGCGGAGAAGAAACTCTGCAGATCTCCGTGGAATTCAAGGAATTTGTTCAGAATTATGTAGACTATCGCATGATCGGCGATGTGGGTTTTATCCGGATTCATTCCTTCATGATGCCTGCCGTGGCGGAATTTGAGGCCGCTCTCAACGATCTTCTTGCAAAAGGAGCCAAGTCTTTTATCTTTGATCTGCGCAACAATTTGGGCGGAAACCTGGATTGTGTGGAACAGATTGTCAGCTATCTGATTCCCAAGGGAGAGGAGACTGTTGTCCTTCAGTTTAAAAACAATGAGGAGGTTCACTATTCCATGGGAGAACGGAAGACCGATGCTCCTATGGTTGTTCTGATGAACGAATCCTCCGCCAGCGCCAGCGAACTGATGGCATCCTGTTTGCGGGACATCAACAAATCCTTGTTGATCGGTACCAAATCTTACGGAAAGGGTGTGGGGCAGTCCACCTTTGAGCTTTCCGATGATTCTGCGGTGAAGTTTACTACCTTCCATTATCTGACCAAGGGCAGAGTTCATTATGACGGGGTAGGTCTTACCCCCGATCAGACCGTCACTCTGACCGAAGATCAGGAGAAATATTTCTATACTTTAGACGAAACCAACGATCCTCAGCTGCAGGCGGCTCTTGCGGCTTTGGCAAAATGAATTTGTAATTCATATCAACAACTTTTATTTATAAAGGAGACCTTTGTCATGTCCCAGCCTATTTATCTGACCCAGGACGGGTTGAACAAACTGGAAGAAGAATTGCATTACCTCAAAGCCACTAAGCGCGGTGAGGTTGCGGAACGCATTAAGGAAGCCCGTGGATTCGGTGACCTTTCCGAAAACAGTGAATACGATGCCGCTTGCGAAGAATCCGCAATGGTGGAAGCGCGTATCCGCACCCTGGAAGAACAGCTGAAGCTGGTTAAGGTTGTGGATCATACCGAACTGAAGAGCGATGTTATTCAGGTCGGTTCTGTTGTTCGTGTTCTCGACTGTGAATTTGATGAAGAAATCGAATATTCCATCGTCGGTATGACCGAATCCGATCCCAAGCAGAACAAAATTTCCGATCAGAGCCCCGTGGGCAAGGCGTTCCTGGGCCATAAAGCAGGGGATGAAGTGGTTGTAACCGCACCCGGCGGGGAATACACTTATAAGATTCTTGCTATCGTTCTTCCTCAGTAACCCCCTTTTTGTTTATCTTGTGAGGTCCTGTCATGTCTGTCCGTTCAAAACTCGAAAATATCTGGTATCACTATAAATCCTACATTATTGTGTCGATCTTTTTGATCGGCACGGTGGTCTTTGCTTTGCACAGTTGTGTGACAAAGTCGGAATTTGATATCAAAGTATATTATATGGCAGGATCCACTTCTCTCTATACGGAGCAGCTTTCCTGGGTAGAGGAGGCTGTCGGCGCTGCCTGTGGCGATGTGAACGGGGATGGGCAAGTGAAGGTTTCTGTTACGGGGCTCCGCGTTGGCAAATATGCGGACACCGCCACCGTAGCGCAATATATGACTGCCGTGCAGGCGGGGGAGGTTATGATCTTCTTCGGCGATGAGGGCGGTATTCAATATCTTCACAACAACAACTATCTTCAGCCTCTGAACGAGTTTACTTCCCATGCTGACGGGAACGGCTATGCTTGGAAGGTAAACGGTAGTGCCTTTTCGGAGAAAACTGCGGGTTTTGAGATGTTTTCCGATATGGATCTTTACATCTCCCTACGTGTGTTTGACGATACCTGGGCGGCATCCTTTGAAACGGGACAACAGGCCTATGATGTGGCCTGTTCCTTCCTCCGCACGGTTATCGGAATGGAATCCGATTACGATCAGCGTTCTTATTATCTCTCGGAATCTTCTGCTCCCACAGATGCCCGGAGTGCATGGGTTCGTGCTGCGCTTGCGTCGGTGTGTTCCGATCGCAACGGTGATGGAACGGTCCGCTCCGATCTTACCCCCTTGGATCTGTCCAAAAGCTCCACCTACGATAAGTATCTTAAAGCCGTCTCTTCGGAAAACCGTTATCTTATTTTCGGCGACGAAAAGGCGATCGCAACCCTTTCTTCCGAGAAGGTGCTGGTTTCTCTTTCCGAATATTCCGATGCTTTGGACCCCACCGGTTGCGGTTGGCGGGTGAACGGATCTGATTTTGCCTCTTCTGTGGCGGGCTTTGATGCTTTTGGGGAAGACAAGCTTTATGTCGCCTTGCGTGCCCTTGGGGAGAATCCTTCGGAGCAACAGCGCGCAATGTACGAAAACGCCCAAGGGATTTTGATGAAGCTTATGTCTGTGGGAAAGACCGAGGAATAATTAGGTCTTTAGAAGCATATTGTTCTTTAAGGACCTTGGTAAATTTTCTTTGAACTGTCTGTTCTTCTGTCCTTTTACCGTATAAGTTTTCTTTCGGTGGAAATACTTTTTATGTATTTTCTACGGAAGGGGACCAACGCATGAAAGCGGTAATTATGGCAGGCGGATTTGGGACACGCCTGCGTCCTTTGACGGAACGTGTTCCGAAGCCTTGTGTGACAGTTATGGGAGAGCCCTGCATTGTGCGGATTATCCGCCAATTGCGGAGCTTGGGAATCGTTGAATTCCACATTTCTCTCTTTTTTCTTCCCGACAATGTGCGGGAGATCTTGTCGTTGCCCGAATTTCGGGATCTGAATCTGGTGTTTCATCAGGAAACGGTTCCGCTCGGTACGGCAGGATCGGTCCGCAATTGTCTTGGGGATAGTGACGAAGAGTTTCTCGTGGTGAGCGCGGATGCTGTTTTTGATTTTGATCTCGCGCCTGCCATTGCTGCTCACCGATCCTTCGGTGGTCCCGTCACGATTTTGTCCTCCCGTGTTTCCGATCCGGGAGAGTACGGAGTAATGCTTTGTGACGGAGAAAACCGCGTCACTCGCTTTTTGGAAAAGCCCGATTGGGCGCATTCTTATTCCGATGATGTCAATACGGGGATTTATATTGCATCCCCTTCCTTTTTGGATTGTATTCCCGATGGACCTGCGGATTTTTCGAGGGATGTTTTCCCCCGGATGCTGCAAAAGGACGTTCCCATTTACCGATTCCCCACCGTGGGGTTCTGGTGTGATATCGGAGCAATTCCGTCCTATCTTCAATGTAACCGTCATCTGTTAAGTGACAGGGGAGATGTGATCCTCAGTCCTGTGGATGAGGATACTGTCATCGAATCTCCCTGCTATATCGGCAGGAATGTTCTTCTTCGCAACTGCCATATTGGACCGTACACCGTTATTGAGGATGGGTGCGATCTTCAGGGCGCCCGTTTGGAGGGCTGCGTGCTTCATTCGAAGGTTCGTTGCTCCTCGGGTGTTGTTGTGCGCAATGCCGTGCTGTGTAAGAATGTAATCCTTCATTCCGATGTTCGGATCGGAGATGAATGTGTTGTCGGGGCCGAATGTGAGATCGGACGTGGCACCACCCTCTCTGCGAAGGTGAAAATTTATCCCTCAAATCGCATTCCTCCTGATTCTTACGTGTCGGAGAATGTGCATCATCAGCTGCGTAATCCCCTGCCGGAGCAGGGGAAGGTTCTGTTCCCCTTCGGTGAGGATTTCGGTGGCGCGATGATTTATGAAATCGGAAGAGCTCTTGCGCTTTTGTTTGACGGAGATATTTTGGTGGGCCGTTGGGAACAAAAGGATGCGGCCGCGGTTATGACTTTTTGCGGTGGGGTGTTGGCTTGCGGCAAAAATGTATACGATACCGGCGTGAACGAACTGTCACGGTTCCGCTTTGCTTTGCGTAACTATGCTTTTCACGGCGGTGCATATTTCGAGCGAAACTATTCCAATCTGATTCTGCGTCTTTACGATGCGGATGGTATGCCCTTGTCTTCGGATTTTTCCCGCAAGCTTTTACGGATGATTTCTGCGGAAACCTCCTGCGGCGAGCAGACCGGAATGTACCGCATTTTTCGGGGCGGCACCAAATCCTATCTGAAATTTTTGCGCTCCTTCGGGATTCCCTCGGGGCTTCCGTTGCGCGTTGTATCTTCCCCCTTTCTCTCTGTACTGCTTCCCTCCCTTCCGAACGATCATGCCCAAGAGCGCATGCGTGTCGGTTCGGAATGGGTTCGTATCGAGGGGAGTGACGGGGAGCCTTATGACGAAAACCTGATTCGTCTCTGTGCTCTTGTGGCCCTTGGGAAAAAGCAGTCTCCCGTGTTTTTTCCCGCAGATTATCCTTCGGTTACCGAATCTGTGGCGGAACAGTTTGGCTTCCGTGCCATAAGGTGCTCCGAGGGAGAGGAATTGAAAAAACTGTTTCCCTTGACCGATTCCAATGTGTGCGCGCTTTTGATTCTCGGACTGTTGGATCGGGAAGGGTGCTCTTTTGCGCAATTTGCGGAAAGGCTTCCTTCCTTTGTTGTAAAGCAGCGAGATGTTCCGGTTGCGGCTTCCCGCAGTTCGGTTATGCGTTTTTTGGCCTCCTCCGGCGGAGAGTTGGGGACGGGAATCCGTTTTTCTGATCCTGTCGGTTCTGTTCGGATTGTTCCAAAGGATCGCGCCAATGCCTTTCGGGTGATCAGTGAGGCATGTAGTGCGGAGCAGGCGGAAGAGTTGTGTGAATTTTATTCTTTGAAACTAAAAGGGCTGAAGCCCGATTAAAGGTCCTCTTCGGACCTACATATAGCGAATTTTATTAGGAGGATTACCTTGAAAAAAATTGAAAAAATCAGAATCATTCCCCTCGGTGGTTTGAACGAGATCGGGAAAAACATGACCTTGATTGAGTGCGGGAAGGATATTATTGTCGTGGATTGCGGGATGGCGTTCCCCGACGAAGATATGCCCGGCGTCGATTATGTGATTCCCGATGTGCAGTATTTGTTGAAGAACAAGGACCGAGTTGCCGCCATCTTTCTCACCCACGGTCATGAAGACCATATCGGTGCTTTGCCCTATGTTCTGCGAGAGATCAATGTTCCTGTTTATGGCACGCGTATGACGCTTGGTATTGTGATCAACAAGCTGCGCGAATTCCATCTGGAAAAGAAGACCTCTTTGATGCAGGTTTCTGCGGGGGATTCGGTGAAAATCGGATCCATGGAGGTGGAGTACATTCACACAAATCACTCCATTGCAGACTCTGCCGCCCTGGCTATCCATACGCCCTGCGGTGTTATCTTCCACACGGGGGACTTTAAAATCGATTCCTGCCCCATTGACGGGGACATTATCGATCTTCCCCGTATCGGTGAATTGGGAAAACAGGGGATTCTTGCCCTGCTTTCCGATTCTACGGGAGCAGAACGCCCCGGACACTCCATGAGCGAGAGTAAGGTGGGCTCTTCTCTGAACGATATTTTTATGCGGGCAGAGAAAAAGCGCATTATTGTTGCTACCTTTGCATCCAATGTGCACCGCGTTCAGCAAATCATCAACATTGCCGCTCAGTACGGTCGCAAGGTTGCGGTCAGTGGCCGTAGCATGATTACGGTTCTGGAAGCCGCAATGCAGTTGGGATATACGAAGGTTCCCAAGGGAATTTTGATTGATATTGATAAGATCAAAAAGATTCCTCCCGAGCAACTTGTTGTTATCACTACGGGCAGTCAAGGGGAGCCTATGTCCGCTCTCTACCGTATGGCTTATTCCGAGCATAAAGTGGTTGAAATCAACGAAAACGATCTTGTTATTGTTTCTGCCAGCGCCATTCCGGGCAATGAGAAACCCGTTGGAAACATGGTCAACGAGCTCTTCCGCTCGGGGGCTGAGGTGGTGTATGAGTCTCATAATGAGATTCATGCCTCGGGTCACGCTTGCCAGGATGAATTGAAGATGATGCTGGGATTGACCCGTCCCAAGTTCTTTATTCCCGTCCACGGGGAATATCGTCACCTGCGCCATCACGCAAATCTTGCGGAGGGTATGGGGATTGCCAAGGAAAATATTATTATTTCTGAAATAGGTGATATCATCGAGCTGGATAAAAGTTCTGCCAAAATTGTGGGAACGGTCCCTGCCGGTCGTGTTCTTGTGGACGGTTTGGGCGTCGGTGATGTGGGAAATGTGGTGCTTCGTGACCGCAAGCATCTGGCGCAGGACGGCTTGATTGTCGCTGTTGCCGTGGTGGACTCCCGAACAGGTGCTATGTTCGGAGAACCCGAAATCATTACCCGCGGCTTTGTTTACACCCGTGAAAACGAAGAACTGATGGATAATGTTAAGCAGATTGTTACCACCGTTATTTCCAACGGTGCAAAGGGAAAGCAGGCCGATTGGTCCTATAACGCCAAGAATAAGATCCGTGATGATCTGGATCGGTACATTTACGATCAAACCATGCGCAAGCCCATGATTCTTCCTGTTGTCAAGTATATTTGAGGAGCTGTGTCTATGGAGAATATTCAGGCATATTTCGAGTCTTTAAAAGGTAAGAAGGTTTCCGTGGTGGGCCTTGGGGTCAGCCACCGTCCCTTGATTGCTTTGATGTGTGAAAAAGGACTTTCCGTGACCGCATATGACAAAAAGCCCATGGATGAATTGGGGGAATTCGGTCGTGAATTTGCGGCGAAGGGTGTTTCCTTTGTTCTGGGTGACGGTTATTTGGATCGTTTGGATGGAGATATCATTTTCAAGACCCCCGGAATGCGGGGCGATCTGCCTGCCTTTGAGCGAGCCCGTGCCGCAGGAGCGGTGGTCACCTCGGAAATGGAAGAATTTTTCAAGCTTTGTCCTTGTCCCATTTTCGCAGTGACGGGGAGCGACGGAAAAACCACCTCTACCACATTGATTTCCAAATTTCTTTCCGCACAGGGAAAGAAATGTTATCTCGGTGGCAACATCGGAACACCATTGCTTCCCAAGATCTTCGAGATCACGCCCGATGATGTGGCGGTGGTGGAATTGTCTTCCTTCCAGTTGAACGATATGCACCGTTCCGCCCGGACCGCCGTTGTGACCAATGTGGCCCCCAATCATTTGGATTGGCACATTGATATGGACGAATACATCAATGCAAAAAAGTGCATTTTCAAGCACCAGAATTCTTCCGGTCGTCTGGTCCTGAATTATGATAATGCGATCACCCGTGCTTTTGCCGAAGAAGCAAGGGGAGAGGTTTTGTGGTTTTCCTTCAAGCAGCCTGTTCCCAAAGGTGTCTACCTGAATGAGGATGGCATGATCTGCGTTACGGATGGTGTAAACGTCCGAACCATTATGCATCGTTCTCTGATACGGATAATTGGGGATCATAACGTGGAGAATTACATGACTGCCATTGCCGCAACCCTTGGCTACGTGGAGGACGATGTGATTCGTACCGTTGCGGAAACTTTCGGCGGTGTGGAGCATCGTATGGAGTTTGTCCGCGAGGTGGACGGTGTGAAATGGTATAACGATTCCATTGCCTCCAGCCCAACCCGTGTGATTGCCGGATTGAAGGCGCAGACCCAAAAGATTATTATGCTTGCGGGTGGATACGATAAAAAGATTCCCTTTGAACCTATGGTGCCCTATGTGCTGGAAAAGGTGAAGTATCTGATTCTTACCGGTGCCACCTCGGAAGCAATCCGCAGTGCCATCGTCTCTCATCCCGACTATAATCCTGCGGAACTGACCATCGAAATGAGCCCCGATTGGGACTACGCCATCGATCATGCCCGCGCCGTAGCGAAGCCCGGTGACATTGTTTCTCTTTCTCCCGCCTGTGCATCCTTCGACTTTTTTGCAAACTTCGAAAAGCGCGGAGAATACTTTAAAAATAAAGTTCATGCCTTTTGATTAAAAAAGATCCACCCGATGGGTGTGCAAATTTAGCGGAGAATTTATCTCAGCTGGTTAATAAATGCCCCGCTATAAACAAATAAGTAACCCCGACAGATTGTGAAGTCTGTCGGGGTTCTCTATTTATTTGAGTTTATATATTTCGTTCCATTTCGTCGGTAGGGCCATAATTAATATGCCAATCAAGATATGACGCTAAAACTCCACAATTTGTGCAGCGACTGCCAATATATACCCACTCTACATCACCATTTTCTCTGCGTATAAAGCCCACTTTTACATTGTGTTCTTTTGATGTTTTACAAACAACACACTTTCGCAGTCT
>JAGAOU010000011.1 GCA_017623595.1 Clostridia bacterium | reverse complement strand
CCGCCCAGCACCATGCTCTGCCCGTTGTCGCCCTGCTGAACGCCAACGTAGAGGTCGCTGTCCTTGTTGAAGGAGAGGAAGAAATCCTCCACCAATTCCAATGCGGTCTCGCGAGTATAGAGTCCTGCCTCCATGTCCTTTTGAAAGTAGGGGTACATATACTGATCGAAGCGACCGACGGTGTTATGGTAGTCGCCCTCCAGCCACAGAGAGAAATGCAGAATGCGGAAGAACTGCAATGCCTCGCGGAAGCTGCGGGTGGGATAGCGAGGTACCTGTGTCAGCACCTCCACCACGTCGGCTCTGCCCATCTTCTCTGCCTCTGCCTTGTAGCGGTCACAGAGGTTAATGATCGCGTCGATCATGCGGACTTGGTATTCGTTTGCCGTTTCTCGAACCGCTAAAAGTCCTTTGGAAATGGTGGTGGCATAGTCGGGCGAGAGGTTGGAAACGTAGCCAAGCTCATGGATGTAGTGCTTGCTTTTGATCTCCGCCCATTCGTCCTCGGTGAGCACGTCGGGGAGATTTTTGATGCTTCATACCATAGTCAAAACAATGATCCTATCACATTGTCTCCTTATTGTCAAGTGGCTTTCGAGGCATAAACACTCTCACGTCAAAAATTATGATGAACCTCTATTCTGTCAGTCTGCTTTGACACGCAGAACAACCTTACCAACGCTCTTGCCAGCATACAGCAGATCGTGTCCTTCTTCTGCCTTGGTAATGGGGAGAATCTTGTATACGGTGGGACGGATCTTGCCCTCAGTAACCTTGGGCCAGATGTCCTTGACCATGCATTGCAAAATCTCTGCTTTTCTTGCGGGTGTCTTGGAGCGCAGGGTGGAACCGATGATACGGACGTTCTTAACGTAGACGTTCCGCAGATCCACCTGCGTCATGTCTCCTGCAAGAGTTGCAATCATGATCCAGCGGGCACCGTATTTCAGAAAATGCAGGGAGCGTCCCATCATGTCACCACCCAGACAGTCGATGGCAAGATCCACGGGATGCCCAGCGTCCATCTCTTCTTTCAATGCTTCCTCAATGGGTGTCTTGGAGGTATCGATTACACGGTCTGCGTGGAGGTGCTTGACTTTTTCTGCGACGTCTGCATTGAGGACGGTGGTAATAACTCTTGCGCCAAAGGTCTTTGCCATGGGAATGACCACACTGGCAAGTCCGGAGGCTCCTGCGTGCATGAGAAAGGTCTCTCCTGCCTGCAATTTACCTTCATAGAAGAGGTTGAGGTATGCGGTTGCGAATGCCTCAGGAAGTGCAGCGGCTTCCTCCATGGTGCAACCTTCGGGAATGGGCATCAGCATATCGTATTTCACCGCGGCGTATTCGGCATATCCGCCTCCGCCAAGCAATGCGCAGACCTTATCTCCAATCTTCCATTCGGAGTGCTTTTTTGCACCCTCGGTGAGTTCCACGATGACACCGGAAATCTCCAGTCCCATCCATTCGGGGCATCCAGGAGGGGGTGGATAGCATCCCTCTCTCTGCATCAGATCGGCACGGTTGATGGCGGCGCAGTGGATCTCCACCAGCACCTCATCTTCCTTCAGAATCGGATCCGGAACATCTGTCCAGATCAGGTGATTATCTTTCGTTACAAGTGTTGCTTTCATATTTTCCCTTTCAATCGGAATTTCCGTTTTCCTTTTCCAATCACAAAACAACGGGGGTCTTGTAATCAATTTCGTATCCGCACGCCGCGAGGATCACGCGGTGCAACTGACATTCATACTCAAGCGAATAGGAATTATCGATTTCTCCGCGCGCGATCGCAGCAAATTGAGCCAGCATCCTGTCGTACCGATCGGTCGGTTTCGTGGCCGAGTGGACACCTTCGTCGTTCCAGCTTCTCCCCGCGACGCAGTCACGCATCCGCGTGATCTGCAAAGAACCTGAAACGATCTCTTCCATGGGACGGATCTCGACGGAACGCTTCTTTCCCGTGATCACCATTTGACGGCGCAAAAAGCCGCCGGACTCGACACCGGATGTCTTGGCAAAGGAAACGCAGTTCGGATATTGGAAAACCGCCATTCCAACATCCTCACTTGTCACGCCGTCGTAGCCGGAACTATAGGAGAGAGGAATGATCTTCTCCGGAATCCCGTTGATCTGCACAATGAGATCGATCAAATGACAGCCGAGATAATACAGCATTCCGCCCTTGAAATGCGCGAGCCATTGCCGTTTTTGCACGGGATGCTCACAGTCCATATGCGTTTCCACCGAGCAGATATCGCCGTATTCTCCCACCTTCGCCGCTGCGATGACACTCTTGATCATCGGGTTATAGCGGTACATATAGCCGAGATGCAGGACGCCACCCTTTGCTTTGACGGTTCTTGCCAATTTTTCAAAATCTTCCTGCGACGCCGAACCGGGTTTATCCATTTGGATGGCAAGACCGTGTTCTGCCGCCGCCTGTGCGTATTCGGTCAGATTCCAGTCGTCCGTCTCGATTGCCACGGCATCGAGATCCGGAACGGCGAACACTTCATCAAGCGTCATACGCGGTTTTTGAAAATACCGCTGGTCAATGGGACGTTCGGCTTCGTCCGCGACGGGGCACCACCCCACAACGTCAAAGAGATCACTCTGCTTGAGGAGACTTATCCACGTTGGAAGGGCGTGATCGTGACCGACGCCAATCTGAACAATCTTGATTTTTTTCATCTTAATCTCCATTCTGCCGCTAAAGTGACAGCACAAATAGTAATGAAAGAGTGCTGTCAGGCGGCAATTTTTGTAATAATATTTAGTAAAATGTTTTCGGCGAGAAGACACACTACCGAATACATTTTCAGTAAAGGAATAAAAGCAATACTATCAGTTCGTTATTTTTACCGTCAAATGCCGCGTGGGGTTCCTTCGTCAGACTTCCTCGCAAGCAACGCCCATAAACAGATCTTTTCTACCGTGATACCGGTCGTCATTCCCCTTTCGCGGTTCAAAAGAATACAGGCGGAATTCCCCGTTATCGGCAAGGGTGATCTGCAAGCGCTCTCCTGCTTTCAAAACCCCCGTTTGTTTGGTAAAGTATTCATAATATACGTAATCACCATCGGAAATTCCCGTCTCGGTAGGAGCAAGCGTGCCGCTCACGGTTTTATTCTCTGCGTTGATATTGAATACCGCGCAAACGCCTTTTTGACCAATCCGATTGCGGATCTTGAAAATTTTTTCTGTAGTCGTGGGATTTTCAAAAAGACAATCTGCTGTCGGGGTGGCGCTCTCGTCGGGCCGAATGATTCTGCCATCTTCCAGGCAAAGAGGTTTTAAGATTTCGGGATTGGTTCTTCCGATCTTATCTGACACATAAATCGGTCCTCCGCTGATCGCCCGGCAAAGACTGTTCTTGGTTGCCTGCTCGTCATCCGTCCACCACATATCCCAGTCGTTTACGTAAAACTGTCCCTGCAAAAGTCCGTTATAGGAGCATTGGAGAATGTTCTTGGCAAACCATTCTCTGCTTTCCGGAATAAAGTCATCCGAGCAACGGCTCACCGCACTCGTGCGATTGAACATACATTCTGAGGGCATCCCCATACAGTTGATCAACGCGCCGTTAAAGTATTTCTCCGTCGCCCTATCAATTCCTTTTTGGATCGCCCTTGCGCTTTGACCGACGGGGGCAACATCCTCATATCTTTTGTGGAAACCTTGGTTGTCTATCTTCACAAAGTCCCCATCCCACTCCTTTACTCTGCCGCAAAGATCATCGAAATAGCGCTTTGCCTTTTCCCCATCGGGAGCGACAATGATCTGCCCGTTTGCCAAAGTAACGGTGTTCTCTTTTTGACGTTCCGCTTCGCTTCCGTTGGGATCCAGCCCCGACCAATATCCTGTCGTCGGGAACCATACTCCCACAGCCGGAATTCCCTCTTTTTTGATGTCCTCGATTGCCGCTTTCATTCCATTCGGAAATCTCTTCGGATCTCCCGCAAAAGAGCGCATTTTGCTTGCGTGCATAATGCTGACCATTTCGTCAAAGCTAATATCCGAAGGAACATCATTCAAGCTCGGAACATCTGCCCACATATCGTCGATGATGGCATAATGAACAGGGACTTTCTTTTCCTTGAATTCCTTTACCTTTTGCATCAGCCCCGCGTGGCTGACTCTGATCTGCAATGAGTCCCATGAACACCACCCGAGATAGTTGAAAACGTTGGGAACTTTCTTTTCCTCCCGCGTTCGCAACCCGTTATTCAGCAATTCACAGACCGCTTTTGCTCCCTCTCTCATCAAAGCAAGAGGCTCTTTTCCCTCTATGCAGACAAATGCCAATTGGTGATCGCACTTGGTTACGGTCTTACAATTGGAATAAGTATAAAATTCAAATCCGCCGTCCCCTCCCCGAATCAACGTCTTGAAAACGCTGTCACAAACGGGAAGGAAATAAACATATCGGTCGTCCTTTTTCATCAGCAGTGCCTGTACTTTTTCGGGAAGTTCGGAAAGCGACTTACCCCAAAAAGGACGGCACCAAAAACTTGAATGATTTTCAATCGCCACATATTTGCACATATCATCCGCATCCGTCCGATACACGAGCTCGCCCTCCCCGCTCACATAGCACGCAATCCCTCCGTTTATCTCCACCGTGTCAAAGTTCACCAATTTGTTCTCGGAGTAAAAGTTCATAATTCTCCTCTCATTTATCTCGCATTTTTGCTTTCGATATTGTTTCATTAATTTATGAATGATCCATACCCCATCGTTTGAAAAAAGTCAACTTTTTTGAGCCCGGCGAAGGACACGACGGAATACTTTGCTTTTCTTCCCGATCAAATGACGGCAAAAATCATATCCGCAATCGTCTTCATTCCGTGATCTCCCGGATGGTTAGCGACCCCGGTATGCTCAAACAGTCCGATGGCTTTCATCGCAGGATCTTCTCCAAGCGCATTGAGATCGACGCAGGGGTACCCGTTCCGCGCAGCGATCTTTTGGATGCTTGCGTCTCCCGGATGCTTCCAAAATCCGGTGGTCAGCACGATTTGTGCCTTCCCCGTCGGATTCAAAAAAGAAATGAAATCGGGATAGGTTTTTCCGAAAATACCGACATCAAAATCGTTATACGGGCAATTTTCAACGATGCGCATCACGATCACGTCAGCGCAAAAATCACGCGCGTTTTCAAACAGGTGTAACACAGGCGCGGGATCCCGGTAATTTCTCTCCCACTCTGCCGCTTGACAGATACAAAAAACAGCATCGGGGTCTTTTTCGCGGATCTTTGTCGCAAGCAGATGTACGTAGTCTTTTTCGAGTGCCGAAGCCGCCATTCCACAGTCTTGATTCCAACCGATTTTCGGCGCAATTCCGTGCCGCGTGATAGAATTCCCGACAAACAGATAGCGTTTTCCATCTCCGCAGTTCTGCAAAAAGGTGACAAATTCGCTTTCTTTCAGTTGCCCTTTGGCAGAAACAGTGTTCTTATCAATTTGATTCATTGTAAAAAATCCTTACTCTACTACATTATATCACAATCATTTTCGTTTGAATAGGAACAAACCTGTCCTTTTTATACACAAAATGGTTTTTAGTAAAAAAGGACGTTATTTCTCTCACCGTATCATCCGTAAAAGCAAGCAATTCTGCGACGTGTTCCAATCGCAAGTTTTCGCGATCCCAGCGTTGATCTCAAAAGGTCAGGTATAATCGCCCAGAAATTCTTTGTTTACCTCAAACAACTCTTCGCACATCGTATGGATCTCCTCCAAAGAACAAACGGCGGAGCATAGCGGATCCATATAACAAGCTTGGATCAATTTGTTTTTGTTTTTTTCAAGGATTGCGTCCACTGCCAGATTTTCCATACGGGCGGTGGTGTTCACAAGAATCGCTACCTCGTCGGGAAGCTTGCCGACCACTGTTTGTCGGATGCCAAAACGGGAAGATACGACCGGAACTTCGACGCACGCGTCATATGGCAGATTTTCTATCGAACCGTGGTTGAGGACGTTTCCGTTGAACTGGAACGGCAGTCCGTCCCCGATGATGGAATTGAAGATTTCCGCGGCATATTCATGACTGCGCTTGGGATCTACAGGAGTATTCTGAATCCAATCTTCAAAATCCTTACGCCATGTGGAAAGCCTCTCGATACGATAGTTTAATGAAAAAGCGTATTCGCCCGGATTCCAGTTGGAGCCGTCATGCGGAGAACAATATTTTTCAATGAGATCGGGACGCTTGCGGAACCAGGAGTTGTATTCCGAGTTATGTCCTGAGGATTCGGTGACGTAATAGCCGAAGCGGTTGAACATTTCATTGCGAACCAACTCTTTGTTCCAAAAGACAGGATCTTTCAACTTTTCACGGAGCAAGGGATAAGCATCCTTGCCATTCCATTCGAATTTCGTATAAAATGCCTGATGATTGACTCCGGCACATAAATAAGTGATTTCATCGAGGGGTTTGTCGATCCATTCCGCAAGCATTGCAATCGTTCCCTGCACCGAGTGGCAAAGCCCGGTTACATTCACTTTTGTCTGCATCTGCATCGCTTTGCAGAGCATTGACATCGGATTGGTATAATTGAGGAATACGGCATTCGGACAGTACCGTTCTATGTCGTGGCAGATTTCAAGCATCAACGGAATATTCCGCGCAGCTCTGAATATCCCCGAAATGCTTCGCGTGTCTCCGACGTTGATATCCACCCCGTATTTCTTCGGGATTTCAATGTCGTAACGCCAGATATCAATATCTCCGTTGAAAACCGTGCAGACGACACCGTCGGCTCCGGTCAGAGCTTCTGCGCGGCTTTCCGTGGTGGTGATGGTTGCGCTGACGCCCATGGCTTCTTTGATTTTTTCACAGCAGCGGCGAATGTACTCCAAATGCTCTGGGTTAATGTCCATCAGACAAATCTCACAGTCTTCAAATGCGGGGAAGGTGAACAGATCCCGCACAACTGAACGCGTAAAGACCACACTTCCGGCTCCGATAAAGGCAAATTTCTTCATTGCTTCGTAAACTCCTTTGCTTAGTTTAATACAATTGTTATATCATGGTTTCGGTATAGCGTTTAAGCTCTTCAGTTCCAGCGCAATCGCTTCCCTCAACGGTAAGAAGTCTTCGTTTTTTAGACCTGTTACCGACAACACCTTGGAGCAATCAATGTCACGGTCAAACAAGCGGTCATAAACAAAGAACCAGTCGTTTCCCCAGCCTTTTCTAATCATATTTCCATATTCTTCCGTCGAAACCCACTCAAATTCCACACCTAACAGGTCGGTATAAATATCTGCAATTTCACCCCAAGTTAGATTCTGACCGGATGAAACGGTGAAAGCTTCCTGTAATGCTTCTTTCTTGAACAAAAGATTGGCAATCAACTTTCCGGAGTTTCCTGCCCAATCCAAGCCTGCCGTTAATTTTCTGGATGCCTCCGGAACAAAAAGTTTTTTGCCTTGCTCGGCTGCTTCAATCACCTTTCTTCCCGTGTTGCAGACAATATCAAATCTCAAATTTGAAAAAGAAATCACCGGACGTACAATTGTCCAATTATCGGTGCCGGAGCCACGGATATAATTTTCACATTTGGATTTTGGCAAGGCATAATTTTCGTTTTGAAGGAACTCCTGATCATTATCGATTACGTCGGCAAGTTGCGGTGCCGTTTCCGTTACGGGATGTTGTTTATCGGCATAAACGCGGTAAGAAGACAGGAACACTAACTGTTTTGTTTTCGCGGAAAGCAGCTGATGATAAGATGGATATTCCTCCGCAACCGGATAATGCAGAAAATTCACGATGGCATCATAATATCGATCGTGCAAAAATTCCGTAAGGAATTCAAGTGTTGCTCTCTGCTGGTAATACGTCAGATTGCAATGATCCGATTTTTGCTCTTCCAGACAAATCACGTCAACTTTGCAGTTTTGTTTCAAAAGTTCTGCAGACACTTTTGTTCCGAGTGTCCCGGCACCGGCAATCAGAAGAACCTTTTTTTGACTATTCGTCATAACAATCATCTCCAATCAATTTCTTTCATTTTTATTTTCGACTATCTGATACTGCACGTCACCTATTGTATGAACCTGTAAATTGATTTTTCCGTCTTTTCGTTCCCAATAAATTTCAATTTCGCCGTTCGGAAGTTTGTGGGTCGTGCGGCACCAATCAATATCCTGAAAATAATAAGGTTTGACTTTCACAAAATTGTATCCCTGTATGCTCAGCCCTCCTATTTCTCTCATGAACCAATTTACAACATCGCCCAAAAAATGATGATTTTTGGAAAACGGATAATATTGATCGTACGGGTAAAACTGTTCGAGGAAAGTCGTCTCCCCTGCATCTGCCCAACATCCGTAAGATGGATATTCCTTTTTGGTAATCATCCGATATGCGGTTTCCGCCTCTCCGAAAGCAGAAAGCACGTGGAAAATCACTCGAATCCCAAGAAATCCGCTTGTCATATTGAAATGATCCTCTTTCAGAATATCCATCAGCACTTCAAATCCTTTTGGCTTCTCTTCCTCCGTAAAAACATTATAGAAAATCGCCATTGCCTGTGACGTCTGGCATCTGTTTTTCACAACGTAGGTATCAAAATCAATATATTCCCTGCGGATGGAAGTCAGTAATTCCTCACCGAATGTGTACGCAAACTGTTTGTGAAGTCCAAGGCCGATCGCATCAAACATAACCGAAGCCTTACGGCACATATCAAGCACCATCGTACTGTCTGTAAAGCCCAAGGCAGAATCATAGCGACTTGCACCTTTTCCGACCGGTACCCAGTCTCCAAGCCCGCATTCGATAATTCCCCGTCCGTCTCTCTTCTTGGACGCATATTCAAGATATCTGAGCATCGCCCCGGCGTTTTCCCGAATAATCTCGGTATCATTCCGGTAAAGATACGCAAAATAAGGGAGATTGAAAAGGACGCTGTCCCACGCGGGACCGTTGCCCCAGTCGAACCCCCAGCCACCCGTGGGGACGATTCCGGGAAGTTCTCCATTCTCTCCCTGTGCCGCGCGAATATTATTGAGCCATTCCCGCCAAGAGTTTTCCGCCCCAATCGTCATGATCATATGCTCTGCCGACATTGAGGCATCACCCGTCCATCCGTTCTTCTCGCGGGTCGGGCAATCGGTCGGAAAATAATAAAAGTTAGCCCGGTCGCTTCTTTTGCCCATTTGATAAATGGTATTGACCAGTTCATTGGAACAAGCAAAGGTTCCGCGCTCCTCCAAATCGGAACTCATCACAAGGTAGGTCAACAGATCTTCCGTCGCCTGCTCGTCTGTGATCCCCGATACGTAAATATATCTGTACCCGTGATAGGTGAACATCGGTTCAAAGGTTTCTTCTTCCCCGCCCTTTAGATAATAAATATCGCGCTGAGAAAAACCGTCCGGGTAGAAATTGATATTGTTGTAATCCAGCCTGCCGCCGTTCAATTGCTCTCCGCATTGCAAGCTGATCTTCTGCCCTCTTTCCCCTTTGATTTTTAATCGGAAAATTCCGGCATTGTTCTCCCCGAAATCATAGATGTATCCGCCCTTTGGTTCGGGCGCGGTTTCAAAAGCGGTTTCCCCATCTTCCAAAACCTTCGTTCCGCAATGATAGGGGACCAATTCCCCCTTTCGGATGCTGAGCGGTTTGATTTCCCGGT
>JAGAOU010000072.1 GCA_017623595.1 Clostridia bacterium | reverse complement strand
CTGCCCTTCGCAGCTATGAGCGTTCTCGCTCTGGTTGGCCTCGCTGCTGTTGTTGTTCTTCGCAAGAAATTCAACTGAGTTTCTCCAAAAGCATAAAGCTTTAGAGTGTCATTGAAAGGACGCCCCTCTCCCGAGGGGCGCCCTTTTTTGCATAAAAAAAAAGAACATCAAAAACGATGTTCTTTCAAAAAAACAAGATTACTCAATCCTTTTCGGCATCGGAGAGGACGGTTTGGTACATGCGACGGTCGGTTTTGCGCAGCAGGCGAAGCTGGGTGATAAGAAATTTCAACAGGTCGCCCTCGTTTACCGATTTAAAGATGGGCTCGGTGTCCCGAAAGGGGATGCCGTAGGCGTTGCAGATTTTCAACAGGCTATCGGGAGAGGGTGTGACGGGGTTACCCGAGCGGGGGTCGTATTCCTTCTCGATGGACGCCAGATAGGTATGAGAAATTCCGATATGGGCAGAGGCCTCCCGCAGACTCCAGCCACGGGCCATGCGCTCGTTAAAAATACGTTCTCCGAAGGAGATCATAGGTCAATCCTCCCGATGCTGATCTAAATTTTTCAAAAACGAACGGCGGTAGATAGGGGCAATGCCGTGCTCCAAAATGCGACGGTAATGCTCTTTGGTGGGATATCCCTTATGCTTTTCCAGATCGTATTGGGGATATTGCAGGGCAAGATCCGCCATCATTCGATCCCGTGTCACCTTTGCGATCACCGATGCGGCGGAAATTGAGGGACATTTCGCATCCCCTTTCACAATGGCAGCGGAGGGGACCGACAGTCCCTTCGGGATCTTGTTTCCGTCGACCAGCGCAAAGGCGGGAGCACTTTTCAGTCCTTCCACGGCGCGGCACATGGCGAGGAAGGTAGCGTTGAGAATGTTATAAGCATCGATCTCCTCAGGGGTGGCGATGCCTGCCGCCCAATCGCAGGAGGCAATAATTTTTTCATAAAGGGCTTCCCGCTTTTTTTCGGAAAGTTTTTTGGAGTCATTCAACTCCGAAACATCAAAATTCTCAGGCAAAATAACAGCTCCTGCCACTACGGGGCCGCATAGAGGACCTCGCCCCGCTTCGTCCACGCCACACAAAAGGGAGTGTTGGGCGCGGAAGGGCAACTCAAATTCCCAGGTCATGCTTCAGGCTCCTGCTCGGTTTTGTCCACGTCATCGGCCCGTTCCAGGGAGATGCGACCGATTTTTGCGCCGCGGAATTCATCCAAAAGGGTGATGGCGGTGCGCTCTTCGTCCACCTCTCCCCCGCTGACCACAAATCCGCGACGGCGCCCGATCTGAAGGAAGAGATCGTAGGCCTTGGGCTCCAATTCGGTGAGTTTGTAGCGGGCTTTCAACTGCTCGGGGTAATATTTTGCCAACATTGCTACCAAAATCAAGGACAGTCCTTCCAGATCGAGAATGGTGTCCTTGATGGCGCCGGTCATCGCCAGCAGAGCGGCATCGGACTGATTTTCCAGCTTCGGCCAGAGAATGCCGGGGGTGTCCAGCAGGTCAATGCCCTCGGCAAGGGGAACCCATTGCTTTTTCTGAGTCACGCCGGGACGGTCCTGAGCCTCGGCACGGCGGGCACCGCAGAGATTATTGATAAAGGTAGATTTCCCCACATTGGGAATACCCAAAATCATGACGCGGGCGGTGCGGGCGACAATGCCCCGCTTGCGGTCCCGTTCCGCTTTTTCCCGATAAGCCTCACGAATTGCGTTGAGGACGGGCTTGCGGTCATCCTTGCTGCGGCTGTTGCCCAAAAGGACGGTATACCCCAAACTGCGATAATACTCCGCCCACTTTTTGTTCTCCACGGGGTCGGCAAGATCGCTCTTGTTCAGAATCAGAATTTTCGCTTTGTTCCCGATCAGTTGGGCAATATCGGGATTTTTGGAGGCGGTGGGAATGCGGGCATCGACCAATTCGATGACGATATCCACCTGCTTCATCGTATCCAAAATGATACGGCGGGTTTTAGCCATATGCCCCGGGTACCAGTTAATATCCATGAAGTGCTCCTTTAGTTATAAAACTCAAAGCTGTTAAAGGGCCAGAAGCGGCAGATAACGCGGCCCGCCAACCGATTGATCTCTACGCATCCCAGGTCCGCATAACGGCTGTCATGGGAAACCGAACGGTTGTCACCCAAAACATAGACGCAGTCTTTGGGAACAACGATGGGGTTTTCGGTTCCTTTGTTGATGGTTCCCGTATATTCGGAGAGATAGGGCTCGTCCAAAGGCTCTCCGTCTACGTACACCTTGAAGTCATCGGGGTCAATATAGACCTCTTGCCCTTCCAGCGCAATCACACGCTTGATCCAAAGCTCTTCCCGACCTTCGATGCCGGGGCGGAAGACTACGATATCCCCTTGCTCGGGGGTGTAGAACAGGTCGGAAATAATGTAGCGATCGCCGCTATGCATGGTGGGCGCCATGGAAGAGCCTTCCACCACGCCGGTGCGGCAGACAAGAGTGAGGACCAAAATAGCCGCAACCAATGCACTGACCAGCACCTCGACGAATTCCACAAGAGAAGCCACGGGAGAGGGCTTTTTCTCCTTTTTCTGCGAAGGCTCCAACGCCCTTCTGCGACCGACAACGGGGAGGACCTCCGATTCTTCCTGCACAAGGGGAGAAGAAAGGTCGAAAATCTCCGCCGAGGGGGCGGTTTCGGGCTCCTCGGTAGGGGTTGGGTTGAATTCCAATTCTTCGGACATGGCGTAGCTCCCTATGATAGAATAGTAATGTTCCCTATATAAGAAAAAACAACCCATAGAAAAATATAAACCATTTTCCTACGAACTGTTTCTCTCCTGTTCGATGAGTGGGAAGGGTTACAGAAGTTCCTTCACCTTAGCGGCCTTACCGGTTCTGCTGCGCAGGTAGTAAAGCTTCGCACGGCGGACTTTACCGCGGCGGACCACTTCAACCTTAGCAAGGTTGGGGGAGTTGACGGGGAAGGTACGTTCCACGCCGACACCGTAGGAAACGCGGCGAACGGTAACGGTTTCGGACACGCCGCCATGCTTCTTGGCGATAACAGTGCCTTCGAAAACCTGAATACGTTCTCTGGATCCTTCTTTGATCTTCACATGGACGCGGACGGTGGAACCGATTTCAAACTTGAAGGGTTCTTCACGGAGCTGGTCCTTAGTGAAGTTGTCGAGAATAACATTGTTCATCTCTCAGAACCTCCTGATTTGTTGTCAAGATATTATAAGACGTTCATGCTGAGAGCAGAGGACCGTCAATCAAGCAACAGTTATTATACCATAAAAAGTCAGGAATTGCAAGGGTTTTTTTTTATTTTTTTGTTTGTTTACAAAAAGTTCGGTTTTTCATGTTTTGACACGGAATTGTACGCTCTTGGGAGATTGACAAGCGACGAAATTTGTATTATAATGTATATGACCACAGCACATTACAGATCAGATAGGAAAGGATCTTTTATGAAATACCGCATTGCGGCACTTTTGCTTTGCCTGGGGCTGGGCTTGTCCCTGTGCGCCTGCTCCTCCGACACAAACGGAGGGCTGAACGCCGCCCCTTCGCCCTATTCCGCAACCATCGCCTATGCTACCGAGGCCCGGGGAGGGGTCAGCCTCTCCGACTCCGCCTTGGGACATTCGGTGACCAACCGAACGGTTCGTCTGGATTTCGGCACAGGTCGGGAGGAACTTTTGGCCCTTTCTTCCCGTCAGACGGGGGAAATACTGCTGAAGAACACCTTTGTCACAACTCTGACCACCGCAGACGGCAGAACCGCCGTGATCACGGGAGGCAATGATCGGGTGGAGCAGGGGCAATACGGTGTCGGACACCGCCGTACCGAGCAGAATGTTGCCATCCCCGCCCTGCCCTCCGAGGCTACTTTATTAAAAGAATATGCCCCCAACGGAAAAGGTCTGTCCGATTTTTCGGCGCTGAACAACGATCTTTCCTCGGAGATGACCGACGCGGGTCTGAAAATCACCTCGGAAGGCAAAAACCGTTCCCAATTTGGCGCCCGCTTTTTGGATTTGGATTTGGGAGAGCATGACAAGTATTATCTTTCCATCACTTTGAAAACCACAGGGCTTTCGGGGTTGAAATGCTTTTTCTCCACCACCGACACCCCCCTGACCGAGAGCACGGTGCTGGGGACCCTGCAGTTGACCGATTCCGCCGAATTCGTCACCCTCACCGCCCCCATCGAAAACGCAAACTGGAAGGGTGTTCTGCAGACCCTTCTGTTCCGTCTTCCCGAGGGAGAAACCGGAACGGCGGAGATTTCCCGAATCGCCCTCTTTGCAGCCGACAACACCTCCGACCCCGAGGTGGCGGACACCCTTTGGACGGTGTATTCCGATCGCATTTATTTCTCTCAGGTGCTGAATTTCAACACAGTTTCTTATCAATCCGTGACTACATCTGTTTCGGTCAGCACCGCAAAATGCACGCAAGTGATCGAATCGGAACATTCCGTGGGATTGAAGATGATCGACGGGTCGATCTTCGGCGTGACTCGCCCCGCCTCGGGCGCCTCTTTAACGGTGGAGAAGACCGATGAAGAAATCCGCTTGATCTTCCAATGGGATTTATCCCAAAGCACTCCCATGCTGGCGACCCGCGTTTATCTGAATTATACCGATTCCACCGCAGAGCTGGATCGCATTGCGGCGGAGGAACGCAATCCCCTTTCCGCCGATAATTTCCTTTTGGAGGGCGCCGAGTTTGTGCGCTATGATCCCCGCGGCGGAATGTACCGTCTCAACGCCACATCCGACGGCGTTTCGGTTACGGTGAAGGGGGGCAACCGCAGAATTTACATGCACATGCCGCCTACCCAAAGCACGGTCTGGAAGGTTTGTGACAAGGAAGAAAACCGTCTGCCCATCTTTGCGGGTGAAACCTTCCCTCTCTGTCCCTCGGGCTCGGACCTGACCCTTCGGCTGAAGGGAGAAACCCGTCCCCGGGAGGTGGAATCTCCCGAGTTTTTCCCCGATTCCGGTCTGGATCAAATCTCCCGAACCTCCACCGTCCTCAACGGCTTATGCGTCCAAAATACTACCGTTTACGGGGCGAAGGACGGATCCTACACCGTCACTCTGGTGACCACAAGGCTCAACGACGGCACCTGCACCGTCTATGACATTCAATACGATTTCCTCGGTCGGAAACAAGTTTCCGATCTTTTGAAGGTATTCCCTTTCTTCTCTTTTGAATTGACCTACGGATTTGAAGAATTCTTCTATCTCAACGGCGAAAACGAAGCCGTCACCGTCACTGCAGGAGACGAGGACGTGGTATATCTGGGAAGCATGCCTTATATCGGCATGAAAAACGACACGGAGGCGGCAGGCTGGCTGATCACCACCAGCGCCATGACCGCATCGGGAGAAAGCTCCACCGCCCTTCTCGCCCTGCGCTATGAGGAGGTTTCGGAACAGAGCCCCAATCGGTTGTATTTGGCCTTCGATGCAGGTGAGACCGATTTTGTCCGAGGAGACACCCTCACCGCCCGCGTGATCCGAACCGATTCCGATCCCTCGGCAGAACGGTTGAGTACGCTGCGGGCCGCAGGAAATTTCCAGTTGATCCAAACCAAGCATCGCTCCGAGGAGAGTTTCACCGCCGCAGGCATGGAGAGCACTGTAATCCTGCAGGTAGAAGGCTTTGACGATTACCGTTTTCCCCAAATCAAAGCAGACGGGGAGATCATCACCCCCGAATATCACGTTTATGTAGACGAAAAGGGCTACTACGGCTTTGCATTTTCCGTCAAAACCGGCTCTGTCATTTCTATTGAATAGCATACCTCAAGGTCTCGCCGAACGGCGAGACCTTTTTTGGTTATATTATGTAAAGGAAACCGCAAAGAAAGACGGTTTCGAAAGGAGTATTTCATGGACATTTTCAACACACTCACCCTCATCGGCGGCTTATGCCTGTTTCTGTTCGGAATGAACGTAATGGGACAAGCCCTGGAACGTCGGGCAGGCGGCGCCCTGCAATCCATACTGTCAAAGCTGACATCAAACCGCTTTGCGGGCTTTGCCACAGGCCTCGGCGTTACCACCGTCATTCAAAGCTCCTCTGCCACCACAGTTATGGTCGTGGGCTTTGTCAACTCGGGACTGATGACCTTAAAGCAGGCCATCAACGTTATCATGGGAGCTAACGTGGGCACAACAGTTACTGCGTGGATTCTGAGCCTCGGAGGCATCGACAGCGATAATCTTTGGGTTCGCCTGCTGAAACCCACCTCTTTTACGCCGATTCTGGCGCTGATCGGAATCATTCTTTACATGTTCTGCAAGCAGGATAAAAAGAAGGATACAGGCACCATTCTTCTCGGCTTTGCGGTGCTGATGTTCGGCATGGACATTATGACCGATGCCGTTTCGGGGCTGGCGGACGTTCCGGAATTTCGGAACCTCTTTGTGCTCTTTCAAAATCCCCTGCTCGGTGTCCTTGCGGGAGCACTTCTGACCGCCCTTCTCCAGTCCAGCTCCGCCTCGGTGGGGATTCTTCAAGCCCTTGCCGCCACGGGAGCCGTTTCTTACGGTGCCGCAATCCCCATCATCATGGGGCAGAACATCGGCACCTGCGTCACCGCCCTGCTCTCCTGCTTCGGGACAAACCGCAACGCAAAGCGGGCGGTGCTGGTACACTTATCCTTCAACGTCATCGGAACAGCCCTCTTATTGAGCGCCTTTGCGGCCGTTCAAGGCATTTTTGCACCGACAATTCTCGGGGAAGGCGCAACACAAGCGGGAATCGCATTGATCCATTCGGCATTTAACCTTTCCTGCACGGTGTTGCTGCTTCCCGCCGCATCTCTCTTGGAAAAGCTGGTCTGCAAGATCATCCCCGACCGCAAGCAACCCGAACACAGCACAACCTTGGATGAAAGACTTTTGGCAACCCCCTCCGTGGCCTTGGGACAATGCCGCGATCGAACCGTGACCATGGCAAAAACCGCCGTCGATGGGATGAAAAACGCCCTGTCCTGCCTGTCCGATCCGAACCCCGAGGTTCTCCGTAAAATTCGGGAAGCGGAAGAAGAAACCGATCTCTATGAGGACACGATCGGCACCTTTTTGGTGAAGCTCAATGCCAACAAAATCAGCGATCGGGACGGTGCGGAATCCGCAAAAATCCTGAAAATCATCGGCGATCTGGAACGCTTGGGCGACCACGCAAAAAACCTGGCGGACTCCGCAGAGGAATGTGTCCGCAATAAAATTGATTTTTCGCCCTCAGCGGAGGAAGAGCTGCGCCACCTTACCGATGCCGTAGAGGAAATTCTGAGCCTTACCCTTCGTGCACTGGAAAACAACGATCAAGAAACGGCCGCCGCAGTAGAACCCTTGGAGCAGGTCATTGACCGCTTAAAGGATCGGCTTCGAAACAACCACATCCTGCGCCTCCGTCAAGGAGAATGCGGCCTTGAAACGGGCTTTGTCTGGTCGGACATCCTGACCGATCTGGAGCGCGCCGCAGACCATTGCTCCAACATTGCGGGGTGCGTAGCGGAAGAAGCCGAGCTGAACCTCCATGCCGATCTTCGTCGCCAACAGACCCAAAACCCCGCATTTGATGCGCTGTATCACCAATTCGCAGAAAAGTATCTGTAATACAAAAGATCCCCGAAGAGTGTTACTCTTCGGGGATCTTTTAAAGCGGTCTACGGCTCCCAAAAGATGCCCAGATCGGGCGGGAAGAACGTGAAGGCAACAAAGGCGAAGAGGAGCACCAAAAAGATCAAAAGACCGATTAGCGTTTCTCCCTCGCAGGTAGTTTTTCGGTTGCGGGAAAAACGGTGAACAAGCCAAAAATACAAAGCATCCGCCACAAAAAAGATGCTGATGTCCACGGCAGCAAACCGTTGCCCGATAATTCCGCTATAGGTGTAAAAAAGCAAAGGGATACTCCCCAAAGAGCAGAGCAGAGCTTTCATTCGAAGCGGAAAGAAGCAGGGCTTGGTTTCGTAAAAAATCCATTCAATCAGCCACCACAAAAGCGTCGGAAAAAAGATCAGCTTCAGATGCTCCCAAATGCTTTCATTGACGGGAAACACGAGGCCCCAAAACCATTTTTGTCCTAAAAAATCATAGGCGAAATGGAACAGAACCCCCAAAATACCTACAAACAAAAAGCCCCAAAGTCCCTTTTTTGATTTCATGTCACACACACCCTTTCGGGTACAGTATATGAAAAAGCCTCCCGAAATAAACCTTCGGAAGGCTCTTTTTTTATCCGAACCAGCGTATTCCTTCTTCTACGGAGAGCAGTGCGTCGCCCGAGAAGCGATATTTCTCCACCGAATAGCATTGCAACGCCCGATTGACGTGAACATTTACATTGACGTAAAGCCCCGGGATTTCGGAGGAATACAGACGCACGCGATAGCGCTCATAGTCTCCCTCGGGAGGGAAATAGTTTTCCCCCTCCAGCCAAAGGGTAGCCAACGAACGGATCTGTTCCCCATCGGTGATGTCGGCAATTTTTTCATAATTCTCTTCCTCGAACTCCCCTTCAATGCGAAACACCTCCGCACAGGAGAATCCGTCGGCGCGCACCGTCGGCAACGTCTGTCCCTCCCGCAAGAACAGTTTCATATCGGTCACAGGCCATCCGTCGGAGGGCAAAAACGCCAAAAGAATATCTTTGCACCCCCGCAGGGTGAACAATTCCCCGTCGGGGAAAAGGGCATCCTCCTTTGCAAGAAAGCCCAAGCCCTGCCCCATGCGTCCGTGCCAATCCCAAACCCAGGTTTCGGCGACCTCATCAAATTCCCCTTCCCAGGAAAAATACGAGTCTCCGTCAAAGAGAATCCTCTCCCCATTTTCGGTTTTGTGCAGAACATAAAGCTTTTCTTCGGGGACAGGATCCCCGGAAACCACACTGCCCTCCGTATCCGCCCGATATCTGCGAATGGAAATCAACCAAAAAAGATAGGAGCAAATTACGATCAAAACAACCGTTAAAATCATATGTGGCATAAAACAGCCCTCCCAACACAAGATCTCAGCAGCCCAGGTATCCCTTCAGCACCTTCAGCGTATTCCAAACGCCGTCGATGTGGCTGCGCTCATAACCGTGGCTTGCAAAGACCCCCGATCCGATGAGCCCGTGACGGATGTCATGCCCCGCCCGCAGGGTTGCCTCCACGTCGGATCCGTAAAAGGGGTATACGTCCACCGCATAATCCGCCCTCTCAGCCTTTGCCGCTGCGATCAACTTGCCCACCACATCATAATGATAAGGGCCGCCCGAATCCTTGGCACAAATGGACACCTTCTTTTCGGTGCATTGTAACCCGTCGCCCACGCATCCCATATCCACACTGATAGCCTCGGTGAGACCTGCGGGCGCCGATGCGGAGCCGCCATGTCCAACCTCTTCGTAAACGGTAATATGCACATAAACCCGACGGGAAAGAGAAATGCCCGCATCCTTCAGATATTTGGCAAAGGCATACAGAATCCCCACCGACAGCTTGTCATCCAAAAAGCGGCTCTTAATATAGCCCGAATCGGTCACGCGGGTACGGGGATCGAAGGCCACAATATCCCCCACCTCAATACCCAAATCCCGCACATCGTTGGCTGAACGCACATCCTCGTCCAAAACCACCTCCGTGGTATCAAAGGAGCGCTTTGCCTCACTGTAATCCTTGTTGACGTGTACCGAAGGGTTGCACAACTGAAGGGTTCCCTCGTAAACCCTTCCATCACGGGTATAGACCTTCACGTTTTCGGTTTCCCCGTTGTCGGCCTTCATGCCGCCCAGATTGGTGAGGCGAAGCCGACCGCTGCCCTTGATCTCCGCCACCATGCCGCCCAACGTATCAATGTGTGCCTGCAGCATCAGCCCATCCTCAGAGTCTGCACCGCCCAGATCCACAAAAACGCCGCCCTTTGCGGTCAGTTTCGCATCATATCCCAGATCGGAAAACCATGCGCATACCTGCTGCGCCGCCTTTTGGGTGTATCCGGTGGGGCTATCAATGCCCAAAATTTCCACGGTCTTTTCCACCGCAGTTTTTGCATATTTAAAATCCATATCAATAATCCTCCCCTTCGTTTCTTTCATTATAGCACATTCCGACGCAGATTTCAAGATGTACACAAAAATATGCTAAAAATGTCCCGAAACGAGGCGAAAATCACTCTTGACAACCACCCGCAAATATGCTACAATGAAGAAAACAAACAAAAAACAGAAAGCGGGTATAATGATATGTACAATTTTCCCATCGGCGTTATGCTGGAATCCTTCCGCCTTCCCTTCCGTCAAGCGGTGGAAAAAGCTGCATCTCTTGGGGTGCAAGGACTTCAGATCTACATGACATCGGGTGAAATGGCCCCCGAAAACCTTAATGAGAAAAAAATCAAAGAGCTTTTGGATATCATCAAATCCAACGGCCTTCGGGTTTCCGCCATTTGCGGCGACTTCGGCCACGGCTTCGGTGATGCGGAGCAGAATCCCCTGCTGGTGGAACGATCCAAAAAAGTGTTGGATCTGACCCTCTGCTTTGAGACAAATATTGTCACCACCCACATCGGCGTGGTTCCTCCCGATCCTGCCCATCCCCGCTATGCCATCATGCAGGAGGCCTGCGCTCAGCTGGCAGAGCACGCCGACAAAAACGGTGCCCATTTTGCCGTGGAAACAGGCCCGGAAACCGCAACCGTGCTGAAGGGCTTCTTGGACAGTCTGAACTCCAAGGGGGTCGGTGTCAATCTGGACCCCGCAAACTTCGTCATGGTGACGGGGGACGATCCTGCCGCCGCCGTTTACACGCTGAAGGATTATATCGTCCACACCCATGCCAAGGACGGCGTGAAGCTTCTCGACCGTGACCCCGAAATCATCTACGGAATTCGCAAGGAAGATGAGGTTGCCTCCTGGGGCGTTGCCTTCCGTGAAATGCCGCTGGGACAGGGCAATGTCCCCTTCCCCGCCTATCTGAAAGCCCTGGACGATATCGGATACAAAGGGTTCTTGACCATCGAACGGGAAGTGGGAGACAATCCCGCCGCAGACATCGCTCTGGCGGTGGACTTTTTGAACAACGCAAAGAATGCGTGAGGAGCATTGCATGAAAACATCTGTATCATCTTACAGCTTTTCCCGTATGATGCGAACGCAGGGAGAAACCCAGCTTTCCGTCATGGCAAAGGCAAAGGAATACGGCTTTGACGCCATCGAATTTACCGACCTTACGCCTCCCGAAGGCACCACCCAGGCAGAATATGCCCTTCAGCTGCGGGCAGAGGCCGACCGTTTGGGGTTGGAAATCTCAGGTTACTCCATCGGTGCCGATATGTTGGCAGGATGCAACGGAGACCCGGATGCGGAAGTTGCCCGCGTCAAGGCGCAGGTGGATATCGCCGCTCTTTTGGGAGTTCCCGTCATGCGGCATGATGCCTCCTCCGGGAAGTTCCTCGAACCCCGTCAGCATCGCGGATTTATTGATGTGGTAGACAGAATCGCCGACGGATGCCGCCAAATCACCGAATATGCCGAAACCAAAGGCATCCGCACCACGGTGGAAAATCACGGCTATTTCTGCCAGGATTCCGACCGCGTGGAATTGCTGGTCAACACCGTAGCCCATCCCAATTTCGGCCTACAGGTGGATATGGGAAACTTCCTCTGCGTTGACGAAAATCCCGTCACCGCCGTCAGCCGCTGTGCCCCCTATGCCTTCAACGCCCACGCAAAGGATTTTCTCTTCAAATCCGGTCAGGAGGACCAACCCGAAGGCTTTTTCCAAACCCGCGGCGGAAACTACATCCGCGGCACCGTTGTCGGCCACGGCATCGTCCCCGTCAAGCAATGCGTTGCAATTCTGAAGCGGGCAGGCTATGACGGATATCTTACCCTGGAATTCGAGAGAATGGAGCGCAACGAAGACGCCCTCAAAATCGGAGCTCGCTACCTCCGCAAACTTTGTGAATAATCCGCTAAAGACCACATTTTATCGTTCCAATAAAGAGATCCCGACGGAAATTCCGTCGGGATCTCTTTGTTCTTTAATCTGTTTCCCGATACCGACCCAGCATTTCTGTGACGGCACCAATAAGTTTTTCCTGCAAAACAGGGGTGAAGCGGGAGGAGAAGGCCTCATAGCCACCTTCGTCAAAGGCTTTCGTCGTGGGCAGATAGCCCTGGCCACCGTTGATCAGGGTCAAGGGAATCACCGTCAAATCGGGAGCCGCCTCCATGGCCATTTTCCCATAATAGGTGAAGGCTTCTCCACCGAAACCAACGAACACCACATCGCCGATCCCCATCACGCTGACGGGAACCATTTGAAAGATTCGCTCGTTCTCCAGGTCACTGACCCGTCCCATCGTCCCCAGATCATTTTGGGAAAGGTTTCGGTTTTTGCCGGAATCGTAGTCAACCTTGACCCGCTTCCACCGATCGATTTCGTCCATGCCCTGCATATTGGTGGGCGTAAGCACCATTTGCACCTCGCCCCAAATTTTCCCGTCCTTCCGAGGCTCGGTCTTGTCCCAGACCTTCAACACTGCATCAGCGATTGTCCGTCCCATCATACCGCTGAAACCATAGCGGTCATGGTGCCAAACATCCTTGGGAATACTGAAATCCAGATGATTTGTATCCCCCTGAGGACCGTTGAAGACAAGGCAATGAACCCCAAGATCCGCCTCTGTATATCTGCGAACAAATCCGGGCCAATCGGCAGAAAACTTCGTCCCACCGATTACGTCGGGGTGAGTCCAGAAGTTGACAAAGGCAATATCCTTAGCATCAGAACGCTTAAAGCGGATCACCCGGACGGTGTTGTCTGCGTCGTCGGCGGGGCGGACAATATCCGGATTTTGCCAACCCGGATTACTCTTCAGAGATCCATCCTTCATCCAATAGCGGCGAACAAAAGATAGCTGCTTTTCGGTTTTCTGTTCACCGTATTCCATCTCCGCATCCCGCAGATCGTCCATCGCCATACGAGCAACATCGGCAAATTTTCGATAGAGCACATCCAGGTAAGCACTGTCGCACTGTTCACCGGAAATCCCGTCCACCTCTCTGCCGGGACGGCTCCCAATGCGAATGGATGTATGAGGATGCAATCCGTGAACAAAAATCTGATTCACGGGAACACCCGTTGCCGCAGAAATACCTTCCCGAATAGGTGTAGCCGCATTTTCCATAATGTAAAGCACGTCAGCAGCGATCAGAATTGCGGTTTCCTCTCCGTTATTCACCGCAAGCGCATTCAGTTCGATGGGATCCAAAATCCCGTCTGCATGACGTACATAGAAATAGCCGGCCATTGGTGTCCCAAGGGGCGGCGTAATATCAACTCTCGCAAATCCTGCCTGAAACATAGAACAATACCTCCCGCATTTTTATTTATCATAACACATTTTCTGAAAAAAGTCAACCCGAGACCACAAAACTTCCCACATTCCAACGACAGAACACAACAAAAAGAAGAAAACACACAACGCCCTGTCGGGATCCGACAGGGCGTAAGGTTAATCAATTGTGATTTCGGTGAGTTCGCGATTGAAGAGGGCACCGGTCAAATAGCAAGGCTTATCCCGATAAGGAGTGTCCTGATAAAGGTGGCAATGTCCCGCAAAGAAGCCCTTAATCAGAGGCTCATTCACAAGATATTCGTTCACTTCATAAGCAAGACGG
>JAGAOU010000071.1 GCA_017623595.1 Clostridia bacterium | reverse complement strand
TCTTTTTATACCGAGCAGATCCCTTAAAAATCCCGCAACCGCAAAAAATTCTCGCCTTGAAAACGGAAGAAATTTGAAGAAAAATAAACCGTTTCGGTATAAAAAAAGAGAAAAATTTTCTATTCTTTTGATTCTCGGCAGAGCAGCACCCCCACAAAAAAACTCCGCCGAAGCCTCTTCGCCGCAGACAGGGCGTTTCTTCTCCTCGGTTCTTTCCAAAACAAAAAATGCGCCCTCCGCAAGGGGAGAGCGCAAATGAAAGAAAACTCAAGGAAGGAGTTCATTGGAATCGGAGACCGAATCAAAGGCATCCCGACTGGAGAAGTAATAGGACAAAACGTCCTTGATGACCTGGGTAGTATACTGGTATGCCCCTGCGCCCCCGTGCTCGATGACTACGGCAAAGGCAACCTGGGGATTATCCACGGGAGCATATCCCACAAAGAGAGCCGCTGCCAATCCGGGCGGGGTTTCTGCCGTCCCCGACTTCCCGGCAACCTCAACAATCCCGAATTCACGGAAAGGTCCGTATGCCGTACCTCCGGGCTCGTTGATCACCTTGTACATACCGCTTTGCACCAAATCCAAAGTGGTCTGAGACACGTTCAGATTTCCCGTTACTGTGGGTACTGTCTCCACGGTCTCCCCTGTATCCCGATTGGTGATGGAGCGAATCAGATAGGGCTTCATTCTCACTCCGTTGTTTGCAACGGTAGCTGCCATGGAGGCCAGCTGAATAGGCGTGGTTGCGTTATCGGTCTGCCCGATGGCGGCGAGGAGATTTTCCCCGCTCTGCCAGGTTTTTCCGAGACTTTCACGGTAAGATTTGGAGGCCACAATACCCGAAAGCTCGCCCCCCAGCTCGATTCCCGTTTTTTCACCGAAGCCGAACCTGCGGGCATATTCCGCCAGCTTTTCGCTCCCCAACTGCCGTCCCACATCATAGAAGAAACAGTTGCAGGATTTCTGAAGAGCGGATTCCACATTTACCACCCCATGGGCGAGAGCATCGTTGCAGGTGGGCTGATAGTCGGTATAATGAGTGTACCGCCCTGTGCAATGATAGGTGGTCCGTCGGGTGATGATCCCCTCCTCCAGCCCCGCCACGGCGGTAACGATTTTCCATGTGGATCCGGGAGGGAACGCACCGGCAATGGCGCGATTCATGTAAGGGGAATCCTTGGCCTGCGACAGCGTGGAATAATCCTGATAAAAGGTGGAAAGGTTGTAATCCGGGAAGGAGACAAGGGACAGAATCTCCGCGGTTTTCACATCCAAGAAGACCGCAGCGGCGGAGGTTGCAGCTTTCTCTCCGTTCAACTCCTTGTTCCCCGCCACAGCGGAGGCCAAGGAATCCTCAGTAATCTGCTGCATATTTTTATCAATGGTCAGAATAACATCCGACCCGAAAATGGCATCCTGCCCGTCCAAAAAAGACGTAATGGCACCTACGGAGTTGACCTCCAGATAACGGTAACCGTTCTTTCCCCGCAAATAATTTTCACAAATGCGCTCAATTCCGTCTTTGCCGATGGTATCGGTCAAGGCATATCCGTCCTCACGGCGCAATTCGTATTCCGAAGCGGAAATGGGGCCGATATAACCCAAAATGTGGGAAGCAAAATTCTCCTCGGTGTACACACGGGTATATCCGGAGGAAACCTCCACCCCCAGCATGGATTCTCCCCGCTCCTTCAGGGCGGTGATCACATCCTTGGGCACATCCGACGCAAAAGGATAAATGGCGGGTGCTCCCGCACAGAACATAGAATAGCGCACGCCGATAATGGCACGGGCCATGGCGGGAGAAAATTCTTCCAGCTTGTAATACCGAACAAGACGCTCGATCGTCTGCTCTGCCGTAGCGTTTTCCTCAACACCTCGCTTGGCCATAAAATCCCGAAACACAGAGGAAAGCTTTTCCTCCGTATAAATATAGGGCTCCGTATCGGAAATGGGCAGAAGATCGGTGTAGTCCCGATCATAGGAATCAAACACCCGAATCATCTCCGCCAGGGTTCCGTTCACATCCTTACAGATATTCAGGTCCAGATCCACGGTCAGAACCGTCTCATTGCGCACCAAAGGACGGCAGTAACGGTCGAGGATCTCTCCCCGCGCCGCTTTTTCGGAGGATTTTGTCACCACGCGGGCAAAGGATTGGGTACGGTAAAGTTCACCGTCAATCAACTGCAATTTAACCAGGCGCACCACAAAGGCGGCGCAGCAGAACAGAAAAATCGCGGCAAGAATCAAAATACGGCTTTTCTTCACTCCGTCACCTCCTTCGTCCGACAGGATAAACAGGCTCCCGTTCCCGATAAAGGAACGAAAACAGAACATACAACAACAGAATCACGGGCAGACTCATCACCACCCGCGGAACAAACACAAATTGCGCCGCCGTCACAAAGGGAATGGATTGGCTGAGGCAGAGGATTCCCCAGGAAGCCAGTTCTCCCAAAATGACACATCCCAACCCGGTCAGAGTTGCGGAAAACACGTTACGGGAAAGAACCTTTTCCGCAAGAAATGCGACCATATAGCCAAAAAACAAAAACAAAACGGCGCGGACACCAAAGACGCCCGAGGTCATGGAATCGGCAAACAACCCCGACACAAGCCCAAGAATTGAAGCCAATTTCTCACCGCCGAACAGGGAGCAAATCGCCACAGCGCAGAGAAGATAGGGAGGATTACATTCCCACCAAAGGGGACCCGTGCAATGCTCCGTCAGCGCCAAAAACAAAAACAGTATGCCGATCAGAATCGGTCTCAGCTTCACTTTCATTGAGGATCCTCAGAAAAATCGGTGATAACAAACACTTCCCGCAGGTCGGAAAAATCCACGGCAGGGGTCAGCACGGCGCTGAGAGAAAGACCGTTATCCTCATAGGACAACTCCGAAACCGTTCCCAAAAGAAGTCCTTTTGGATACACACCACCCAGCCCCGAAGTATAGATACGGTCCCCACGGTTGACGGAGGAATCCTTATCCAAATACCGCACCAGGCATTGTCCCTTGATCTTAAGCTCCAGCGTCCCTTCGGTAACGCCCACATCTCCCGTGGAAAGGATCATGGCCCCCACGGAAAGCTGGGGATCGATGAAGGTCGCAACGGTGGCCCAATTCCAACCAATCTCAACCACTTTTCCGACAAGGCCACCGGAACAAAGGACAATATCCCCTTTTTCGATGCCCATGGAAGTTCCCGCATTGATACCGAAGGAAGTATCCCATCCGTCGGAGGGAACGGTCACCACGTCGGCGGACACCATTTCAAAGGAATAGTCCTGTTCGATCATGGAAAGCAACTCTTTGTAGCGGTCGTTCTGTACCTTGTCATAGTGCAGGTCGTCCAATTCCTTGCGAAGGGCATTGAGCTGCTCCCGCAGAGCCGCATTTTCCTCGGTCAGTTCCTCATATTCGGAGAAGGCGGAAAAGAAATCGTTGATTTTATTTTTGCACCAGGTGAACCCGGAGCGCAGAGGAGATACAATACTCCCGACCAACTGCTCGTGGGGCATTGTGTGCCCGTTGACGGCGACGCTGAGCATAAATCCGAGCAAAAAACAGACAATCAGCACCAGCACCGTAAAAAATCGGCCGCGGAAAAATCGCTTCAAATCGGACACCTCCCATAAAAAGTAAGAAGAAAATCAGGAAAGAATATTTTCGTGCTGAACGCCATGCTTGATTTGATCCCGATAACGGAAGGCATTGCCCACACCGGTGGCAACGCTCTCCAACGGCGATGCGGCATGCATACACGCAACCCCCGTCTCCTTGGAAAGGATCTCTTCCCAACCGGGGACCATACTTCCGCCCCCCACAAGGGTGATTCCGCTGTCGATGATGTCCGCCGCCATTTCGGGGGGAATCTTCTCCAGGGTCTGACGGATCTGATCCACCAAAAAGCGGCTCGATTCGGTCAACACGTCCCGAATATCGTCGGTGGACAACGCCACATTAACGGGCAATCCGCGGACAAGATCCCGTCCGCTGACCGTCATAAAATTCACATGACCATCGTCAAAAACCGAACCGATGGACATTTTCACATCCTCGGCAGTCCGCTCTCCGATAAGGACACTGTGGGTCTTACGGACATAGGCAATAATATCGCGGTCGAACTTCTTCCCCGCACAGGTGGTGGAGGTCACCGAAACGATGCCGCCCAAAGAGAGCACGGAAATCTCAGTGGTGCCTCCGCCGATATCGACGATCATACGTCCCCGCGGTTCAAAAATGGAAAGGCCCGCACCCAAAGCGGCGGCGATGGGCTTTTCCACAACAAAAGGCACTTTTTTCACACCTGCCGCCCGCACAGCATCAGCCACGGCCCTCTTCTCCACGGGGGTGGCACGGCAAGGAATGGAAACGACGGCGGAGACCGATCCGAAACCGGTCTTACAACGGCGCAGATAGTCCCGCAGCATCATAACGGTTTTGTCAAAGTCCGCAATCACGCTGTTCTGAACGGGCTGCGTCACCGTCACCGTATCGGGGGTACGCCCCATCATATCACGGGCTTCCCGTCCCGCACAGATAAACTTCTTTGCCCCATAGGTTTCCGTAGCAATCACAGAAGGCTCGTTGAGCACGACGCCCTTGTCGCGGCGGTATATGAGGGTGTTGCAGGTGCCCAAATCAATCCCGAATTCGTTGAGTCCCATGAAATACTCCTTACTGTATCAGCATATACAGACGTCAGATGATGTTGATGTCAAATTCCCGCAGCATTTCATAGAGAAGGCTGAGGGGAAGGCCCACCACATTGGAGTAGTCTCCGTCGATGTGATCGACCAAAACGGCGCCCTTGCTTTGAATGCCGTAAGCACCGGCCTTGTCAAAGCACTCTCCGGAGCGGACATAAGCAAGAATCTGCTCATCGGTCAAGTTTTTGAAAAAAACTTCCGTGCGGCAGATGGCCGTTTCGATGCGTCCGTCACAAATAACGGTAACACCGGTAAAAACGAAATGCGAGCGTCCCGAAAGGAAGCGAAGCATCTCAAAGGCTTCTCCTTCTCCGTGGGGCTTGCCCAGCACATGTCCGTCGGCTGTCACCACCGTATCTGCGGCAATGACCACGGAAAGAGGATTGTTCTTTGCAACAGCGGCGGCTTTGCGCACCGAAAGCTCGGACACAATCTCGATGGGATCGGTCCGTTCGGTGGTTTCGTCCACCGAGGGAACAATGCTCTGGAAGGACAGCCCGATCTGCCGAAGCAGTTCAAACCGTCGGGGAGAGGAAGAGGCAAGAATAAAGTCCCGATTCATGAATCAAGATTCTCCTTACATTCAAGAAGGGGCAACCGCACGGTAAAGCAGGTACCCTTTCCGATTTCACTGGTTACATCCACCGTGCCCCCATGCAGAAGCACGATCTGTTGAGCAATGGAAAGCCCGATTCCCGAGCCTGTCCCAAGGCCGCCCCGTTGGGGATCCGCCTTGTAGAAACGCTCGAACACATAGGGAAGGTCCTCAGGCGAAATGCCGTGACCCGTATCCCGCACCCCAAGGATCACCGTCTCCCCTTCCCGATCCAGAAAGAGGGTCACGGTACCGCCCTCGTCGGTATGCTTAACCGCATTATCCAAAAAAATGACGGTCAATTGACGGATGCGGTCATAGTCCAACAGAAGCACAGGCAGTTCACTGCGTACATCGCAAGCAACATTTACACCTTTTTTTTGCGCCACGGTGTTCAGGCTGTCGCATACACTGCGTACAAGATATTCCAAATTCACATCCCGCGGCTCAAAGCGAATGCGTCCCCCACGGAGACGGGACACATCCAAAAGATCGTTCACCAAACGGGACATGGCTTCGGTTTCCCGCAAAATGCGGGCGCAGTATTCGGGGTATTCCTCCACGGGAACCGCCCCGTCATTCAGAACCTCTGCGCATCCGCGGATAACGGTGAGGGGAGTCTTCAGCTCATGGGCAACGTCGGAAAGAAACCGATCCCGTTCCCCTGCAAGCCGATCCTCGACGGGCTTCCTTTTCTTGCAAAGCACATGTCGAAAAAGGCCGATCAGAGCCAAAATCGCAGTCCCGCTCCACACCCCACAGGCGGCAATGACAAGGGGAAGAGTCCCCGGAAACAAAAGCAACAAAATCGACAAAACGGCACCGATGGCAAAAAGCATCGGTACCGTCCGTTCTAACAAGAGAGAGTTATGTTCGGATCTGCGGCTCATTTGACTTCGAATTTGTAGCCGACGCCCCAAACGGTCTTGATATCAAAGCCGACGGAATCGTCAATATCGAGCTTGGTGCGGATCCGTTTGATGTGGGTATCGACGGTACGGGTGTCGCCGAAATATTCATACCCCCAAATGTTTTCCAACAGATGGTCGCGGGTAAAGACGCGGCCGGGATTGGTGGCAAAGAGCCAAAGGATCTCGATTTCCTTCTTGGTCAGGATTACGGGCTTACCGTTGACAGAAGCCTCGTAGCTGTTCATGTCGATGACAAGACCGGCAACCTCGATCTTCTTGCTCTTCTCGTCCACAGACTCGTCGGCAACGCGGCGCAGAACGGTCTTGACCCGCATCAGAACCTCGCGGGGGCTGAAGGGCTTGATCACATAGTCATCGGCACCGATGTCCAGGCCGAGGATACGCTCCTGCTCTTCCGCCTTAGCGGAGATAATAATGATAGGAACATTGGAGGTCTGGCGAATTTGCTTGCAAACATCAAAGCCGTTGATCTTGGGCATCATGACGTCCAGCAGAATCAGAGAAGGATTGCGCTCTTTGAAAAACTTCAGAGCCTGCTCCCCATCGTAGGCACAGATATACTGGTAGCCTTCCTTCTGAGCATAGATTTTGAGAAGATCGACAATTTCCTTATTGTCGTCGGCGATCAAAATGGTTTTTTCCATGGATACTTTTCTCCTCCGGAACATGATATTTCATCCGTGTTTGAACTTAGTATAACATATTTTCATGAGTTTGTCAAGAAGCAGACAAAATTTCAATAAAAAAAGGACACATTTTTCGATTTTGTAAAACTTTGTTCACATTTCAACCGCATTTAAATCAGTCAAATATTGTAAATCGAAGTCATTTTTATGGCGAAAAAGAAAAATGAAAACAATTTTCGACAGACTTTTTTCAAACTTGTAACACATAAAAAAGCGTTGATATTAACGCATTTTTTCAACATGCAATTCTTTAATTCCGAAAAATTATCCTTGCAAAAAACGGCAGAATTGCTACAAAACGCCTCTCTAAAAAGAAGATTTCGTCACAAAATCCGAAAAAACAGAACTTTTTCCGAATTATGCGTATTCCCCTATTGTAATTCGCGCGGTCTTATGTTATAATATTATATTATATTTACAACAATCAATTTGTAAGGATGGAATATAGGTATGAAACGAACCTTTATCAACGAACTGTTCGCAGCCCCCGACACCTATGCCGATCAAACCGTAAAGGTCTGCGGCTGGGTTCGCACCCTGCGGGACTCCAAGGCCTTTGGCTTCATTGAACTGAACGACGGCAGTTACTTCAACGGCGTGCAGATCGTTTTGGAGGAAGCGAATCTGGGGAACTATAAAGAGATCGTGAAGCTCAACGTGGGCTCCGCCGTAGAGGTGGAGGGCAAATTTGTCCTCACCCCCGACATGAAACAGCCCTTTGAAATCAAAGCGATTACCGTCACCGTTGCCGGGGCATCCACCCCCGACTACCCCCTGCAGAAAAAGCGTCACTCCCCCGAATTTTTGCGGGGCATCGCCCACCTGCGCCCCCGTACAAACCTTTACTCTGCGGCCTTCCGCGTCCGTTCCGTGGCGGCTTATGCCATTCATAAGTTCTTCCAGGATCAGGGCTTTGTATACGTAAACACTCCCATCATTACCGGCAGCGACGCCGAGGGTGCGGGTGAAATGTTCCGTGTCACCACCATGGACATGGAAAATCTCCCCAAGACCGAGGACGGAGCTGTGGATTTTGCACAGGACTTCTTCGGCAAATCCACCAACCTGACCGTTTCGGGCCAGCTGGAAGCGGAATGCTTCGCCATGGCCTTTGATAAGGTTTACACCTTCGGTCCCACCTTCCGTGCCGAAAACTCCAACACCGCCCGTCATGCGGCGGAATTCTGGATGATCGAGCCCGAAATTGCCTTTGCCGATCTGAAGGACGACATGGATCTGGCAGAACGGATGATTAAATTTGTTATCTCCTATGTCATGGACAAATGCGCCGCCGACCTTGCCTTCTTCAATCAAAGAGTCGACACAGGTCTTCTGGAACGGCTGACCGCCCTGGTCAACGCAGACTTCAAACGGGTAACCTATACCGAAGCGGTGGAATTGCTGGAAAAATCCGGACATAAATTTGACTATCCCGTTTCCTGGGGCTGTGACCTGCAGACCGAGCATGAACGCTATCTGACCGAAGAAATCTTTAAAGCACCCGTGTTCCTCACCGATTATCCCAAGGAGATCAAGGCCTTCTACATGCGTCTGAACGATGACGGAAAGACCGTGGCCGCCACCGACCTTCTGGTTCCCGGTGTGGGCGAAATCATTGGCGGAAGCCAGCGTGAAGAACGTCTCGACATCCTCCTTGCCCGCATGGCAGAGTTGGGGCTCAAGGAAGAAGACTACTGGTGGTATCTGGACCTGCGCCGTTACGGCGGAACCAAGCACGCAGGCTTCGGTCTGGGCTTCGAACGCCTGATTATGTATTTAACCGGCATCTCCAACATCCGCGATGCCATCCCCTTCCCCCGCACCGTTGGTACGGCGGAGTTTTAACCGAACACCCGAAAGGAACAACCCTGTATGATTTCCCAATTCAGCAAAGAAGAATGGTCCGCCATCTATCGGGCGGCCAAGGATGAGTTCAGCACCTACTGCAACCGCTGCCTCGACCTGGATATGTCCCGCGGCAAGCCCTCCTCTCTCCAGTTGGATGTTACCGAAGGAATGTTGAAAGTTCTTCAGACCAACGCCGACTGCTACGGCGAGGACGGCACCGACTATCGTAACTACGGCATTCTGGATGGCATCCCCGAAGCCCGCAAGCTTTTTGCGGACATCTTCGAGGTACCCGAAAAGAATGTGGTGGTGGGAGGCAACTCCAGCCTGAACATGATGTATGACTCCATCGTCACCGCCATGCTCTTCGGCGTACCCGGCTCAGTGCGTCCCTGGTGCAGAGAAGACAAGGTCCGCTGGCTCTGTCCTGCCCCCGGCTATGACCGCCATTTTGCCATCTGCGAAAGCCTTGGCATTGAAATGATCCCCATCGAAATGACCGCAGACGGCCCCGATATGGATAAGATCGAAGCCCTCTGCGCCGAACATAATTGCATTAAAGGCATGTGGTGCGTCCCCAAGTACAGTAACCCCGAGGGTAAGACCTATTCCGATGAAACGGTGCGCCGTTTGGCCTCCATGAAGGCTGCCCCCGATTTCCGTATTTACTGGGACAATGCCTACATCGTCCACGATCTCGGCGACAAATCGGACAAATTGCTCAACCTGTTCGACGAGTGCGTCAAGGCGGGCAATCCGAACCGTGTCATGACCTTCACATCCACCTCCAAGATCTCTTTCCCCGGTGCGGGCGTGGCCGCCATGGCAACCTCCGCCGCCAACATCAAAGCCCTCAACGCAGTCAAGACCTATCAGACCATCGGTCCCGATAAGCTGAACCAGCTGCGTCATGTGAAATATTTCAAGAACAAGCAGGGCATTATCGACCACATGAAGAAGCACGCAGAGTATCTGCGGCCTCAATTCGACGTGGCACTGGCGGAAATGAACGCCCAGCTGAAGGAAGACGGCTATGCCACCTGGACTGTGCCCAACGGGGGATATTTCCTCTCCCTCGATCTGCAGGACGCCAGCGCAAAGCGGGTGGAGGAGCTGATGAAGCAGGCAGGGGTCAAGATCACCCCCGCAGGATCCTCCTTCCCCTACCACCACGACCCTAAGGATCGTAACCTGCGCATAGCCCCCACCTATCCTCCCGTGGAAGAATTGAAAACCTGCATCCAGCTGCTTTGCGTCTGCATCAAGCTGGCCACGGCGGAAAATCACCTGAAATAAGAAAAAACGGATCGGGGGAATCAATCCTCCGATCCGTACATATCGAATCTTATCTCAAAACCGACCACGGGTCATCTGCTCCGAAGGTCCCTCTCCTGCCTCATATGCGGAAAGCACACGCAGGATTTCCTCCTTCGTTTCATCTGTAAACAGGAACCGTCGGAAGCCCAGCTTGCCGATGGGTTTATCTCCCAGCCACAGACGATCCGCATTCCAAAGCTCGTTTCTGCAGCCGTAAGAACAGGTCAAAAGAAAGGATTTTCCCACCCGATCGGTGAGATACTCCTCCTTGCCGTGGGTCTTTTTCAGACAGTTGCGGAATATCATAAAGGGAAGCCGTCCGTAGACAATGACCCCCGTCCGCTCTGTGGTCAAATCCCGCAGCTGAGCACCGTTCAACTCAAAGGACAGGGTCACGTCCCGCAGCCCCTTTGCCAAAAGCTCGTCCCTCGTTGCCGGATTGAACACATTCAATCCGAAATCCCCATGGGGATTCAATCCGTGGGAGAAACAGAAGGGCAGATGCCCAACATTACCGCAAAGGGCCTCGGTAACCCCCTGCTCCTTCCATGCGGCCACAAGGCGCTCTGCCGATTGCTTTTCCTCCTCCCGAAGAATACGGGGGAGCACAAAGCCCACTCTGCCCGCAAAACGGGAAAGGACTTGGGGATGCTCGGTAACAGCTTTGAGGGGAAGCCACAAAAAGTCCAGCTCCACATTATCGGGAATCCGTTCGGGATGAAGGAAAAAGCCGTCCTTTCGTCCCCCATGACCGTGCCCCTTCTCCAAAGACAGAGGAATCTCCCTCCAAGAGGGCGTCCGCAGACAACGCATTTCGGTCAGACGATCCAGAAGATCCCTCCGCAGTTTTTTGACGGCGGAAGCGGGAACAAAGGCCCTGTCGGGCAATACAGCATCAAAGGTATTCAAATAATAAGGCGTATTACCCAAGGCTCCGAAGGCATTGCGGATTTCCTCCACCTCGGTGGCACGGGTTTTCGCTTCGGAAACAGGCAAAACGCCGTCTGCGGAGCAGGAGCCGCACACTACGGTGCAAAGCAATTCTTCTCCCTTGGGTGAGATCTTGACATCCAACCCAAGACGGGGATATTCCTTCACGGGGATTTCCACCCGCTGAACCGTTTCACTGCGGGTACCGAACATGCCCTCCCCGATCTTGTCGGTATAATAGCCATCGGTAAACCCGGAACGGCTGAACACCCCCTCAAGATAAGCCTCGGTTTCGGGAGAATACGCCTCTCCCCTCTTTGCCGCCGCATAAGCCGCCGTGATGGCAGAGACATATTCGGGAGACTTCATACGCCCCTCAATTTTCAGAGAGACAATGCCCATAGCCTCCAGCTCTTTATAATATTTCAGAAGGCACAGATCCTTCAGGCTCAGCCGATATCCTCCCTTATAGGGAAGGCGGCAGGGTTGCGCACACTCTCCCCGATTGCCCGACCGTCCGCCGATCAGAGAACTCATATAGCACTGTCCGCTGTAGCACATACAGAGGGCGCCGTGCACAAAAACCTCCAGTTCAATAGGGGAACGGGCGGCCATGTATTCCATCTCTTTTCGGGAAACCTCACGGGAAAGCACCACACGGTCAAAGCCCATCTGCTCGGCAAAAAGAACGCCGTCCAGATTGTGCACCGTCATCTGCGTGCTGGCATGCAGGGGAAGATCGGTCCGCTTTTTCAACTCCGCCGCAAGGCCCAGGTCCTGCACGATGAGAGCATCCACCCCCGCCGAAATCAGTTTTTTCGCCGTTTCCAAAGCAGAAGGCAACTCCCGTTCGGTGATAAGCGTATTCAGCACCGAATGGCACTGCACCCCCCGCTCATGGCAATAGCGCACCTTCTCGCCCAAAATATCATCGGAAAAGTTCGCGGCATTCATACGGGCGTTAAAGGACGACGCGCCGAAATAGACGGCATCCGCCCCCGAAAGAACGGCGGCACGCAAAGCCTCGGGAGAACCTGCGGGAGACAAAATCTCCATAGCGGTCACTCCTCGGACATTTCGTTTTTCAATTGAGCAATCTGCGCCTTAAGGGCCGCATTTTTCGCCCGTTGGTTTTCCAGCTTTTCCTTCAGCTGACGGTTCTCGTCGCAGAGCGCCATACAGGTCAGAAGGATTGCGTTGATCTTGGGTGCCCCCTTGGGCCCCTGATCAAATTCACGGATGCGGCGGTTGACCGCCTTGACAATGGACGTGGTTTCGGCCTCGGTTTCGCTGGAATACATTTTCAGATCAAAACCGCCGATATTGACGGTATAGATGGTCTCTTCCATCGGAATTCCTCCTTCGGGATTGAAATTGTTGTGCTTACCCTATTATCATAACACATTCCGAAGAAAAAAGCAAGAGGACAACGAAAAAATACACAAAAAACATCAGATCGAGGTGTTTTATGCCCTTTTTCATCGCTCTTCTCCTGGGTCTCTTGCAAGGATTGACCGAATTTCTCCCCATTTCATCCTCCGCACACCTGCTTTTGGCACAAAAATTTTTCGGATACGAGGAAGGAGACCTGCTTTTCAGCGTCACCGTACATCTCGGAACCCTCATAGCCGTCTGTATAGCATTCCGCAAAACGGTAAAGGAACTGTTTTTTGAGGTGTTTCGCACGGGCAAAGACCTGATCACCCTCCGCATCTCCCCCGCAAAGGCATCCTCAAGCCGCAGGCTTTTGGGGCTTTTGATCCTCTCGCTGATCCCCCTTTTCATTGTCTACCCCTTCAAAGGATATCTCGACCCACTGCTGGTATCCCCGCTTATCGGGGGAATTTGTCTGATCTTCAACGGGTTGATTCTGCTGCTATGTGACATGGTCCCCGCGGGAAGCAAAACGGCCAAGACGGCAAAAGTCACCGACGCCCTCTTTGTGGGTGTGGTGCAATGCGTAGCGCTGTTGCCCGGCATCTCCCGATCGGGCTCCACCATCACCGCAGGGGTATGCCAAGGAATGAAACGCTCCTTTGCGGCAAAATATTCCTTCCTTCTTTCCATACCCACCATTTTGGGCGGAGCAATTCTCGAATTCGCCGAAGCATGGGGCGAGGGCATCGACCCCTCAAAAATTCCCCTCTATCTCACGGCAATGGTAGGAGCGGCGCTTGCGGGATTGGGAGCAATCCTGCTCTTGAAAAAGATTCTCAAATCCAAAGGATTTCATTATTTTGCAATATACAGCTTTATACTGGGCATGGTGACCGTGCTCACGGAAGCATTCTGAATTCAAAAAAAGAAAGGACAACGAACATGGCAGAAAAGAAAAAGACCGCCGCAAAAACCACGGCGCCCGCAAAACGGAAGCCCGCCGCAAAGAGTACGGCAAAAAAATCCGCGGCAAAAAAGAAAATCGAAAAGAGACCCGAAAAGAAGCAAATGGATCGGGCATTGAAGAATACCATCTACGCACTTATCTTCATCGGCCTTGCCGTTATCACCTTTCTCAGCTTTTTTGACGGAATGATGGGCATGGTCGGAGCAGGGCTTTCTGCGGCCATGCATTGGGCCATGGGCGCAACAGCGGCGGGAATTCCCATCCTTTTTGCCATCCTGGCCGCAACCTTTATCCTTGACCGCCATACTCCCATGACCAAACGGGGCTGGTGCACCGTGGCGCTCTACGGACTCGTGTCGATCCTTTGGTCTGTTATCGCCGTGGATCTGAACGGCATGGGATTGACCGATTATCTGTCGCAGCTGGCAACCATGGGCGAGCAGGCCTCGGGCGGAGGAACGGTGACAGGAATTTTCGCATGGCTCTTTTTGACCCTATTCAATAAAGTGGGGGCCATCATTATCCTTGTGCTGATTATGTTAGTGTTGCTGGTGATTGTCAGCGGCGTTACCTTCGCAAGCCTCTTTGACCGTTCCGATCGGGAGGATGAGGAAGAAGAAACCGAGGACGAGGATCTCCCCGTCCCCACCCCCACAAGACGGAAAAAGGAGGAGGAAACGGCATCCGAGCCCGCACCTGCTCCCACTGCCCGCAAGCGGAATTTTGAAATTCCAACCGTGGAACCGGAAGAAACTCTCACCCCCGCCGACCGTCGCCGTCTGCGGGAGGAGCAGATAAAAAAAGAGGAAGAAATGGACCACGCAACGGTGGACATGCCTCGCCGTCAGACGGTCCTTTCCTCTGAGCTGATTGATCCGCCCAAGGAAAAGATCTCCGCAAAGGCTCCCGATTCCATCCCCGAAAAGACCCCTGCGGAAATTGAAGCGGAGGCCGCCGCCCTCATGGCGGAGGAAGCCGCCGCAAGCCTGCCCACCGAGCCGGAAAAGATCTCCAAAGAAGAGATCCGTGCCGAAGCGGGGCAGGTGGCAGCCGAAATCGAAAAGGAGGCGGCAGAAGAGATTCCCTACGTTTATCCTCCCCTGTCCCTTCTCACCTATAAGCCCGACGAAAACGCGGCAAAGTCCAAGCAAGAATTGCAGCAGACAGCCCAGAACCTCATGCAGGCGCTGGCAAATTTCTCGGTGGACACCACCTACCTGGATGCCGTCCGAGGGCCCACAGTCACCCGCTATGAGCTGCAGCCAAACGCAGGGGTAAAGATCAGCAAGATCACCAATCTCGCCGACGATATCGCCCTGCATCTGGCCGCCTCGGGAGTCCGTATCGAAGCCCCCATTCCCGGCAGATCCGCCATCGGAATCGAAATTCCCAACAAGATCTCCAGTGTGGTATATCTGAAGGAAACGATTTCCTCCGATGCCTTCCGCAACCACAAGAGCAACATTGCCGTGGCGCTGGGGAAGGATATTGCGGGACAAAACGTCTGCATCGACCTTGCCAAGATGCCCCACCTGTTGATCGCAGGCTCTACCGGATCGGGTAAATCGGTATGCATCAACACCATTCTGATGAGTATCCTTTACAAATCCTCCCCCGATCAGGTCAAGCTGATTTTGGTCGACCCGAAGATGGTGGAGTTGAGTGTTTACAACGGCATTCCTCACCTTTTGGTCCCCGTTGTCACCGAAGCCAAGAAGGCGGCGGGTGCCCTGCAATGGGCGGTGACCGAAATGATGCAGCGCTACAAGCTCTTTGCGGAAAAGAATGTGCGCAACTTCCAAGGCTATAATGAAAAAATCACAGGGGACGAAAAGCCCCTGCCCCAGATTGTGATCATCATCGACGAGTTGGCAGATCTGATGATGGTTGCCCCCGGAGAGGTGGAAGACGCCATCTGCCGTCTGGCACAGATGGCCCGTGCCGCAGGCATGCACCTGGTCATCGCCACCCAACGTCCCTCTGCCGACGTTTTGACGGGGCTGATCAAGACCAACGTGCCCTCCCGCATCGCCTTTGCAGTCTCCTCGGGCATTGACTCCCGTATTATCCTTGACCAGACCGGTGCCGAAAAGCTCATCGGTCGAGGCGACATGCTTTACAATCCCTTGGGCGCACCCAAGCCCCAACGTATTCAGGGCTGCTTTGTTTCCGACAGCGAAATTGAAGAGGTTGTGGGATATATCAAATCCAACTACAAATCCGAAGGCAACACGGAAGAGCAATCCCGCATCCTCGATGCCATTGAAAAGAATTCCAAGGAAACCGTCAAGGGCAAGAAGGGTATTACCGGCTCCATGGGCGGCACCGATGCCGATGGGGATTATGTGGATGACGGAGACGATGTACTCCTCTCCCGCGCCGTAGAACTGGTTATAAAAGCGGGCATGGCCTCCACCTCGGGTCTTCAGCGATCCCTGGGGGTGGGGCACTCCCGTGCAGGCAGACTGATGGATCAGATGGAAAAGAAGGGCTACATCGGCCCCTATCAGGGCAGTAAGCCCCGCGACGTTCTGATCACCCCCGACCAGTGGAACGAAATCCGAGCCACCATGGGAGACGAGGAAGAATGAGCAAGCGTTATCCCGGCTTTCTCCCCATTTCCCGAGAGGAAATGGAAGAAGAAGGCATTGAACAGTTTGATTTTGTGCTGATCACGGGGGATGCCTATGTGGATCACCCCTCCTTCGGCACCGCCATCATATCCCGACTGGTAGAGGCTTTGGGCTATACGGTGGGCATCATTGCCCAGCCGCAATGGAAAACCACCGAGGATTTTGTCCGCTTCGGACGGCCGAAATATGCCTTTTTGGTCAACTCGGGGAACATTGACTCCATGGTTGCCCACTATACAGTAGCGCGCAACCGCCGCAACGACGATGCCTATTCCCCCGGGAAAAAGGCAGGTCTGCGCCCCGACCGTGCTCTGATCGTTTATTGCAACAAGATCCGTGAGGTATACAAGGACGTTCCCATCGTCATCGGCGGACTGGAGGCCTCTCTGCGCCGCTTTGCCCATTACGATTACTGGCAAAACGAGGTGCGTCGCTCCATTTTGGAGGACACCTCCGCAAATCTTCTGTCCTACGGCATGGGAGAACGCTCCATGAGCGAAATCGTCACCCGTTTGGCATCGGGAGAGCCCATAGAGTCCCTCACCGACATTCCCGGCACCTGCTACATTGCCCACGAATTGCCCGAGGGCGCTTTGGTCTGCCCCTCCTTTGAAGAGGTGCGCAAGGACAAGGTTGCCTATGCGAAGGCCACAAAAATCCAATACGACGAACAGGATCCCCACACAGGACATATTCTTGCCCAGGGACATTCCAAGCGTTGGCTGATTCAGAATCCTCCCGCCGCTCCGCTGGAACGGGACGGTTTGGACAAGGTCTACGATCTTCCCTACACCCGTCGCTATCATCCCGTGTACGAGGATCAGGGCGGCGTTCCTGCCATTCTTGAGGTAGAGAATTCCATCATTCAGAACCGAGGTTGCTTTGGAGGATGCAACTTCTGCGCCATCACCTTCCATCAGGGACGCACCGTTACCTCCCGCAGTAAGGAATCTATTGTCAAAGAAGCAATAAAAATCACAGAATCCCCCAACTTCAAGGGATATATCCATGACGTTGGCGGTCCCACGGCCAATTTCCGCTTTGCCTCCTGCGGTAAAAAATCCATGTGCAAGGATCGGAAATGCTTGGCCCCCGAGCCCTGCAAGGCCCTAAAGGTATCCCATACGGAATATCTGGATCTGTTGCGCACCCTTCGCAAGCTGCCAAAGGTAAAAAAGGTCTTCGTCCGCTCGGGCATCCGCTACGATTATCTGATGCTGGACAAGGACGATTCCTTCTTCCGCGATCTGGTACAGCATCACATCAGCGGACAGCTGAAGGTGGCCCCCGAGCATTGCTCCGATCGAGTGCTGAAACACATGGGAAAGCCCCCTTTTAAGTATTACAAAGCCTTTACCGACAAATACCATGCCTTGAATAAGGAATACAATAAAAAGCAGTTTTTGGTTCCCTATCTCATGTCCTCCCATCCGGGATGCACCCTGAAGGACGCCATTGAGCTGGCGCTCTATCTGAAAAAGATAAACTATCATCCCGAGCAGGTGCAGGACTTCTACCCCACCCCCGGCACCGTTTCCACCTGCATGTTCTACACGGGGCTGGATCCCTTCACCATGAACCCGGTCTACGTCCCCCGCACCTCCAAGGATAAGGCATATCAGCGGGCATTGCTCCAATATCATATGCCGCAAAACCGCGCTTTGGTACGGGAAGCCTTGCTCAAGGCGGGACGCCCCGACCTGATCCGCGTACTGAAATAAGAGAAAGAGAGAAAAAAACATGACAAATTTCGAAAAAATCCTTTCCATGCTGAAGGACGCAAATTATAACGAAAAGCAAGGCATTTTTGATTACTTTCTCAATGCCCTGCAGCACGGTCTTTCTTTAAATAAAGAGGATAAAAATCTCTTTACGGACTATGCGGAAAAAGAGCTGACAGAATTACAAGCCACCCTCTCGCAAATCAAATCCTACAAAGAAAAGGACCCACTTCTCGTCTGTTCGGAAGCGTTGCTGACGGCCCTTGTCATGGTATTTCCCACACCCGATCTGCTCCCTGCGGGGCTGAAAACCGAATGCAAGGACACAGCACGGATTCTTAGCGAGGAACGGTACATCGAACACGCCCTCAATAAAATGTTTTCGCAACAAACCCTTCGGGAGGATCAGATGGAACGTCTGATTCTTTCGGTTAAGGAAACAGACGAGGAATATCAAAAGGGACGCCTTTATGCGGGTCTCCACCACTATCGGGGGAATTTTTCCATTCTTTCGGAGAAGGATCGCGCTCAGCTGTCCGACTTTATGACCGAGGAAATGAAGCGCTATCTGGCCACAAGCCCTCGGGAGGAAGATTCCGAAACCAATCTGGAACTGTTGGCAGACCTCTGCAAGCATTTCCCCCAAGAAGATACCGAATTCTGCCTGAGGCAAATGCTTTCTTCGGAAAACAGAGATATTCTCTACTATGCCACAGAGAGCCTTCTTGCGCTGAATAAACAAATTCCGGAAGAACCCGTGAAAATTCTTGCAAAAGATTTGGTTTCCGCAAGCATAACCTACCAAATGCTGCAGAATCACGGAATGGCATATCTCTTCCCCGAGGAATATACCGACGAAATCTATCTGGCAAAAAGTGATATGATTCATTGGCTCACCTTTCCCACGGAGCTGGGCCAAGTTCCCGATGACATCGAATATCTGGGCAAGGTCAAAAAGCTATTCGGCAAAAAGGTGTTCCACGTCTTTCGCTTCCGAAGCAACAGCGACACACTCGGCGAAGAACTGAAAAACAAATGGCTCGTCGGCTGGTCCTCCAACGACAGCGGCACCTTCAGCGAATTTGAAGAATACACCGCTTTCGAGCAAGATACCCCCCAAAAAACCCTCAAAGCCATCCGTAAACGAATTCTCGGCTAACAAAAATCAACATAAAAAATCTCATCCGCTTTTTCGGATGAGATTTTTTATGCTTTACGGTTATTTGTAATAATTTTCAGGGATTTCGCGGAAGTCCTCACAAAGATTATACTCGGCTCTTCCCCAAAGCAATCGGAGAATTTCCGCCGTTTTTTGCGGGTCAAAGACCCCAACAGAGGCGTTGCCGAGGGGAACCTGCCGCAAGGCACCGAAATACTCCAAGGGCTTACGGTAATTTTCGAAGTATTCCGATCCCGCATTGTGGTGGGGACGGAAGGAATGCTCCATACGTTTTCCGTCATAATCCACGACGGTGACGGTATAGGGCTCTCCCAGACGGTCGGGAAGGTCGAGAATTTCGTCCACGGCATGAATATAGGTATTTCGATTCAACCCGACGCCGAGAAGCAAAATTACAGTGTTTTCGGCGCAAAGACGTGCCCACACCCCACCTTTCGGGCAGGGCGTTTGGGAAACCTCTTCCCCGACAACAAACTCCTTTGCTTTTTTTCCGAAGGCGGCCACCGAATGGGTGGGATGCAGGGAACGGATTCCGTCCTTACGGAAGGCAGCGACGGTGGGCAACGCTCCGATGCAGGGAACTGTGGTTTTCACATCATACAACGGATTGTTCCGATTGACGTTTGCCCAGGTATGGGTAGGAACGAGAAACAACCCATCGGTCAGATAAGAGGTAAAATCGTCGATCAGCCCGTCACAGCCCCCCTCCACAGGGCCCAGAGAGCGCATAGAGGTATGGACGAGAACGGTACTGTCCGCGCGGACGCCGATATGACGCAGAAATTGATGAATGTCTTCCCGAGTCAGCATAAATTACACCTCGGCGGTAATATTGCGAGCCACGTGAACACCGCTGGCGGAGGCGTGGGACAGAGAATGGGTGATTCCGCTGCCGTCGCCGATGATATACAGACCCTTATATTTGGTTTCAAGCCGTTCATTCACGGCCACTTCCATGTTGTAGAACTTGACCTCCACGCCGTAAAGAAGGGTATCGTCATTGGCGGTACCGGGGGCAACCTTGTCAAGAGCATAGAGCATTTCAATGATTCCATCCAGAATACGTTTGGGAAGAACCAGACTCAGATCCCCGGGCGTAGCATCCAGTGTGGGGGT
>JAGAOU010000070.1 GCA_017623595.1 Clostridia bacterium | reverse complement strand
TCCCGCATAGGGAAAGGGGAAGGGGGCCCGACGCGCCGCCGCAGTGCGGCGTGTTGGGGGAAGGGGTTCTCTTTCGATGAGAGATGAACCCCAAAACTCCGCCGCAAGTATTTGCGGCGGCCGTAAAGGAGACTTTATTTATGGTTTATCGACAAAATTGAAGAGACCTTCCGAAGAAGGTCTCTGATTTTCATTTCGGTCTACCGACGTTTTCTGTGTCAGATCAGTCGGCAGAGTAGGGCAGCAACCCCAACTGACGGGCGCGCTTGATGGCGAGGGTCAGGGCTCTCTGATGGAAAGCGCAGGTAGCGGTCACACGGCGGGGGAGGATCTTGCCTCTTTCGCTCATGAACTTACGCAGCTTTGCAACATCCTTGTAATCGATGGTGCAGGAAGGATCGGCGCAGAACTGGCAGACCTTCTTACGGGGCTTTCTCTTGAAATCGCGGGGAGCACGTTCGGTTCTTTCGGCGGGAGCCGCAGCGGGAGCCTGAACGGGTGCGGTGTTGTTATTATTCTCCATGACGGAAATCTCCTTTCATAAATTAAAGTGCCGCGTCAAATCAGAAGGGCAGCTCGGCATCGGCTCCGTCTACGTCCTTAATGTCGGAGAAGAAATCGGAGTTGGATGCGTTGGAGAAGCCTTCGCGGTCGGTGGCGGGGGCGGCAGATGCGGAAGAATCACGGTTCTTGGATTCGCCGAACTGCAGTTCGTCCACGATGACGCGGGTGGAACGCCGATTGTGGCCTTCCTTGTCCTTCCAGGTATCAACCTGAATGTTACCGAATACGATAACGGAGGAGCCTTTGCGGAAGTATTTGCTCAAAAATTCAGCGTTACGGTTGAACGCGGTGCAGTCAATAAAGTCTACCTGGCGTTCGTTGGAATCCTTACTCACATAGCGGCGATTCACGGCAACGGTGAACTGCACGATGGAGACATTGTTGGAAGAGGTCTTCAGCTCGGGATCTGCGGTCAAACGACCCATAAGGATCACTTTGTTAATGTTCATGCGTTGAATCGCTCCTTTCGGGATTGGGTGTTTGCGGTGTGCTTACTTCCGGACGACGATAGAACGGAGCACGCCTTCGGTGATACGGTAGTTACGTTCCAATTCTTTGGGGAAGGTGACATCGGAAGTGAAGTTCACCAGAACGTAATAAGCCTCGGTCTCATAGTTGACCTCGTACGCCATTCTCTTTTTGCCCCAGACATCGACAGATTCAATCTCAGCACCGTTGTCGGTCATGAGCTTCTTGAATTTCTCGATTACTGCGTTCAGGGCTTCCTCATCGGCGTAGGTCTTAACACTCAGACCAAACACGGTTTCGTACTTAGCAGTCATTCTTTTTACCTCCTTATGGACTCGGCATTTCTGCCTGTGTGGCCCGTGGCTTTCGCGCGGGCAAGGAAATCAACCGACGGAGGTATTCCGTCAGCAAAGGGTATTATACCTTATTTTAATATCGTTGTCAATACAGTTCATAAAAAGTTCGGAATTTATTCCCCCAAATTCGGAACATCTTCACGAAAAGACGGGGTGTCTTGTTTCATTTAATCATATCAATCCCACGTTGGAGCGTATTCGCAGAAATAGCGCCGGTCGCTTTTGCAATCAGATATCCTTCTGTATCAATGAAATACGTAGTGGGCAAAGAATATACACTGTATGACATCGCTGCATCGGCGTCTGTATCATAGAACACCGGGAAGGTATATCCTTTCTCTGTAACAAACTCCTTTGCGGAGCTCAGTGTTTCGCGGCCGCCGGTCATGTTGACCATCAGAAAGTGAATCTCATCACCGATTTCCAGATATTTTTCGTGGAAATCCGGCATCTCGCTTTGGCAAGGACCGCACCAGCTCGCCCAGAAGTTCAGCACAATCGGCTTACCAAGGTAGTCCGACAGCTTGACCTTGTTCCCCGACGAATCATAAACAGTGAAATCGGGCGCCTTTGTCAACGGCTGTTCTTCCCCTGTCCCCGAGCCCCCCCTGTATCTGCAGTTGATCGGGAGCACCATTTTTACCGAGTTGCGTATAAAGCACCGACGCACCGCCGATCAGAAGAACGAACACCAACACAAGTATGACTATATTTTTCTTTTTATCCATAATTCCTCCTTATCCGAGAAAACTCAGAAACCGTCCGAGCATACCCGTTGCCATCAAGATTCCGATTACAACAAGAAGACTGCCGCTGACGACATTGATGACTTTATAGTTTTTCTTGATCAGGTTGAATGCCGATTTCAGATAATCAATCAGCACCGCACTGAAAACAAATGGGATGCCAAGTCCCAGTGAGTATGTCAAAAGCATCAGCATACCTTCTGCGATGTGTGCCTGTTGGGATGCCAGCATCAGCGCCGAGCCGAGAAACGCTCCCACGCAGGGCGTCCAGCCGACAGAGAAGACCATGCCGAACAGCAATGCGGAGAAAAAGCCCATATTATCGGTTCTAACCGAGGTTTTCCCTCCTCGGAACAGATTCAGTTTGAATACCCCAAGGAAGTTAAGACCAAAGAAGACCACGATAAGGCCCGCGACAATATTGACGGCAGTCTGATACTCCCTCAAAAAGCTTCCCACCGTTCCCGCAAGTGCCCCGAGCATCACAAATACAACCGTAAAGCCGGTGACGAAGCCGAGGGCGCCTTTCAGCGTTTTGCCGGTAGTCCGCTCGCCACCCCCTGCAAAATAGGAAAGGTAGATGGGCAGCATCGGAAGCAGACACGGGGAAATGAAGGTTATAATTCCTTCAAGAAATGCGATCACATACTGCATTTACCGTCACACCCCTTCCCGAAAAGTCCCGAAAGCAATAGTCCTACCACTCCCATATAGATCACAGTAATCATGGGATTTGACGTGATCGGACAACTGCCTGTGGAACAACCCACAGCATAATAATATCCAAGGCCCACAAGGCCACCGCCCAGGGCAAACAAAAACGGACGCAACAGTTTTTTAAGTTTTAATTTCATTTTCGGGCACCTCCTGCCAGATATTTCTCCGCCTCGTGCACCGCGACGGCACCGTCGGCAACCGCCGTCACGATCTGGCGCAGTTCCTTTGTTCTTATATCTCCTACAGCATATACCCCGGGAATATTTGTCTTTGTATCTTCTCCTGCGACAACGTAACCGTTTTCATCAAGGGCGGTCTGACCATCGAGAAACTCGGTCGCCGGCTTTCTTCCGATGCTGACAAACACGCCGTCGCAAGCAACCGTGCTTTCCTCACCGCTATTCACGTCCGACAATCGAACCCCGGTAATTTTTGCTTCGTGAAGCAGTTCCTTTACCGTGCTGTTCCATCGGAACTCCACGTTCTTCGTTTGCATCAAAGGTTCGTGGTAGATCTTCGTTGCCCGAAGGGTGTCACGGCGATGAACCAGGATCACCTTTTTGGCGATTCTGCTGAGAAGTAACGCATCCGCGGCTGCGGTGTTTCCGCCCCCTACCACAACAACTGTTTTTCCACGGTAAAACATTCCGTCACAGGCCGCACAATAAGCTACGCCGCGTCCGACAAGCTCCGATTCCTTCTCCACTCCAAGTTCTCTTGGATTTGCTCCGGTTGCGAGAACCACCGTCTTGCAAAAAAACGTTTCGCTTGCTGTTTTGATCTGTTTTGGTTCGGCGGTAAGGTCAAGACGAACAACTTCCGCCGTCTTGCTCTTTGCCCCGAAGCGCTCTGCCTGCTTTTTCATTTTGTCGGCAAGAGAAAATCCATCAATTCCCTCCTCAAACCCGGGATAGTTGTCAATCAGATGGGTCAAAGCCATTTGACCGCCTGCCGAAAGACGTTCCAATACGAGGGTGTCAAGTCCTGCTCTTGCGCCATAAAGAGCCGCGGTGTAACCTGCAGGGCCGCCGCCTATGATGATCATATCGTAAACGTGATTATTGTTTGTCATTTTCACGTACTCCTTTTTACTTTTGTGACCTTAGTATACCGCATTTATCGCTTCCTTTCCGTGATGATGTCACCAAACTGTGAATAATTCAAGGATTTTGTCCGATTCGTATTGAATTCTTGAGGTAAATCGTGTATAATAATAAAAAAGCATGTTCCTTCTCTGCATTCGGTTTACACGCGGATAAGGATAGGATGGATGATATGGAATTTCAAAACTATTTCCCCGTATGGAATAAACTAAATACGGTTCATCAAGGACAGATCCTCGGCACGCTGATTTCCCGCACGGTGAAAAAAGGAACGGTGATCCACAACGGCAGCAATGATTGCACAGGACTTTTGCTGGTAAAGTCCGGTCAACTTCGCGCCTATATCCTCTCCGAGGAAGGAAGGGAGATTACCATTTACCGTCTGTTTGATCGGGACATGTGCCTCTTTTCCGCATCCTGCATGATGCGTTCCATTCAGTTTGACATCACCATCGAAGCCGAAAAGGACGCTGAGCTTTGGATCATTCCCGTAGAGGTCTATCAGAGCATTATGGCGGAGTCTGCACCGTTGGCGAATTATACAAATGAGTTGATGGCCACCCGCTTTTCCGATGTGATGTGGCTGATTGAGCAGATTATGTGGAAGAGCCTTGATAAGCGTGTTGCCGCTTTTCTTTTGGAAGAATCCGCGATCGAAGACAGCGACACGCTGAAAATCACACACGAGGCCGTTGCCAATCATCTCGGGTCTCACCGTGAGGTTATCACCCGAATGCTGAAATATTTTCAGAACGAAGGAATGGTCAAGCTCTCCCGTGGCGCGATTGAGCTTGCAGACAAATCCAAGTTAGAAGAATTAAGAGATCAATAAACAATATCCGCCGAAGCAAAGCGCTCGGCGGATATTGTATTATATCAGTGATCCATTCCGCAGGCGGTAGCATGGCAAGCTAATGCGCGGTCATTTGTTACGGCATCATAAAAGCGGAAGCCTCCCGCAAAGTTATATGCCGTGTAGCCGTTGCCCTCCAAAATGCGGCTTGCAATGTAACTGCGAAGTCCGCTTTGGCAGATCACGTATACGGGCTTGCCTTTTTCTACTTCGTCAAGTCGTTCTCTCAGCTCGTCGACGGGGATATTCTTAAAGCCCGAAATGTGACCTCTACTGTACTCCCCGACAGTTCTCGTATCAAGAAGCGTTACACTCCCGTCACGGGGCAGTTTGTCCGCATCCTCAAGATGCCATTGTTTCAGTACGCCCCTTGCGATATTGTCGATCATAAATCCCGCCATATTCACCGGATCCTTGGCAGAAGAATAGGGCGGCGCATACGCAAGGTCAAGATCCTTCAAGTCGGTTGCCTTCATTCCCGCACGGATGGCGGTAGCAAGCACGTCGATTCGCTTGTCCACTCCCTCGTATCCGATGATCTGAGCGCCAAGCAAACGGTAGGTGCCTTTTTCAAAGACCACCTTCATGGTCATGACCTTGCCGCCGGGATAATAGCCCGCATGGCTCATAGGCGAAAGGATGACCGTATCTGTGTCGAGTCCCGACGCCCTTGCACTTTGCTCGTTGATGCCGGTGAGTGCCGCCGTCAACTCAAAGACCTTTATGACCGAGCTGCCCTGGGAGCCTTTATATCGGCTGTCAAGCCCGCAGATGTTATCCGCGATAATGCGTCCCTGCTTGTTGGCAGGACCTGCAAGGGAAATCAAAGCATCTTCGCCTGTAACGAAGTTTTTCACCTGTACTGCATCGCCTGCGGCGTAAATATCGGGAACCGAGGTCTCCATGCGGTCATTAACAACGACAGCCCCCTTGATACCAAGTTCCAACCCTGCCTCTTTCGCAAGAGCCGTATCGGGCGTAACGCCGATGGCGAGCACTGCCATATCTGTATGAAGAGGTGCATCATCCTTCAGCAGAACCTTAACGCCGCCGTCTGCTTCTTCCAAACCCTCTACCGCACGACCGAGCACAAGCTTTACGCCGTGCTTTCTCATTTCATTATGGATGAAAGCCGCCATATCCGCGTCAAAAGGACTCATTAGCTGCTTTGCGTATTCAACAACAGTAACGTCCATCCCCAGCTCACGCAGATTTTCCGCAAGTTCAAGACCGATAAAGCCGCCGCCGGCCAACACTGCCGACTTTGGATGGTTTTTATTGATATACTCCTTAATGCGAAGCGTGTCCTCTACAGTACGAAGCGTAAACACCTTGTCAAGATCCGTGCCGGGGAAACGGGGCTGTGTCGGTTTCGCTCCGGGAGAAAGAATGAGCTTGTCATAGCTTTCCTCAAACTCCTCCCCTGTTTTCAAATTTTTGACCGATACCGTCTTTTTTTCGGGATGAATTGCCGTAACCTCGTGATGAACTTTCATATTCACGCGGAATCTGGTGAAAAAGCTCTCGGGCGTCTGGAGGGTCAGGTCCTCCGGGTCTTCAATCACATCTCCGATATAGTATGGCAGTCCGCAGTTTGCGTAGGAGATGTATCCCGAGCGCTCAAAAACCACGATCTCTGCCTTTTCATCGAGCCTTCGGATTCGTGCGGCGGCGGTTGCTCCGCCTGCCACACCTCCCACAATTACCACTTTCATAATTACTGCTCC
>JAGAOU010000069.1 GCA_017623595.1 Clostridia bacterium | reverse complement strand
GCAAGGTGTTTGTGCGAAGCGGTGCCGGTATTGTGGCAGATTCCGTACCCGAAAAGGAATTTGAAGAATGCCTGAACAAAGCCAAATCCTCTCTCAAAGCCTTGGAACTTGCACAGGAGGCGGAATTATGATTTTACTGATAGATAATTATGACAGCTTTTCCTATAACCTTTTCCAGCTCCTCGGCGAGATCGAGCCGGATATCAAGGTCATCCGCAACGATGAAATGCCGGTGGAAGAAATCAAAAACCTGAATCCCGACCGTATTATTCTCTCCCCCGGTCCGGGAAGACCGGAAGACGCAGGCGTGATTATGGAAGTAGCCATAACACTTGGCAAAGATATTCCTATTTTGGGCGTCTGCCTCGGTCATCAGGCAATCTGCGCGGCATTCGGCGCAACAGTTACCTATGCAAAGGAATTGATGCACGGAAAACAATCGGATGTCAAGTTTGACACAAGTTGTCCGCTGTTTGTAGGATGCCCCGAAACCGCCCCTGTTGCACGGTATCATTCCCTTGCGGCAGATGTTGACACCATGCCCGATTGCCTGAAAGTCACTGCACTTACCGTTGACGGAGAAGTAATGGCAGTTCAGCATAAAGAATATCCGATTTACGGCGTCCAGTTCCATCCTGAATCCATTATGACACCGGACGGAAAACAGATGCTCAGAAATTTCATAAAGGAGATATGAGTGATGATTAAAGAAGCTATCGTAAAGATTGTAAATAAAGAAGACCTCACCTATGATGAGGCGTACACCGTGATGAACGAAATTATGAGCGGCGAAACGACAGCCACGCAGAATGCCGCTTTCCTTGCCGCCCTATCCACAAAGAGCGCAAGAGCCGAAACCACCGATGAGATCGCAGGCTGTGCGGCGGCTATGCGAGCACACGCCACCAAGGTGGAAACCGGTATGGAGCTTTTTGAGATAGTCGGAACGGGCGGCGACAACGCCCATAGCTTTAATATTTCCACTACCTCGGCTCTTGTGGCGGCGGCAGGCGGAATGAAGGTAGCAAAGCACGGCAACCGTGCGGCTTCTTCACAGTGCGGAACGGCGGATTGTCTGGAGGCTCTCGGCGTCAATATTCAGCAAAGTCCGAAAAGATGTATTGAATTGCTGAACGAAGTCGGTATGTGCTTCTTCTTCGCACAGAAATACCATACCTCCATGAAGTATGTAGGCGCTATCCGCAAGGAGCTGGGATTCCGTACCGTGTTTAATATTCTCGGTCCGCTGACCAATCCCGGAACACCGTCCATGCAGCTTCTCGGTGTGTATGACGATTATCTCGTGGAACCATTGGCACAGGTACTCATCAATCTTGGAATCAAACGTGGTATGGTGGTATATGGGCAGGACAAACTGGACGAAATCTCTATGAGCGCACCAACTACAATCTGCGAGATTCGTGACGGCTGGTTCAAATCCTCGATAATCACTCCCGAAGATTTGGGCTTTGATCGCTGCACAAAAGATGATCTGAAAGGTGGCACACCCGAAGAAAATGCCAAGATCACCCTTGCCATCCTGAACGGAGAAAAAGGACATAAGCGAAATGCGGTGCTGATGAATGCTGGTGCGGCACTGTATATCGGCGGCAAGGCGGACAGTATGAAGGACGGTATCGCACTTGCGGCTGAACTCATTGATTCGGGCAAAGCCCTTGAAACGCTGAACAAACTGATTGAAGTCAGTAACCGACCGGAGGTGGAGGTATGACGATACTCGACCAGCTTGCAGACCACGCACGAAAGCGCGTGATAGCAGACATGGAAGAAAACAGCCTGGATGTGATGCGGGACTTAGCAATGTTGAAAAGTTCAGCAACGGGAGTTCCGTTTGCCTTTGAGCAGGCATTGAGAAAAAAAGGTATAAATTTTATCTGCGAATGCAAGAAAGCCTCTCCATCCAAGGGTCTGATCGCTCCGAACTTTCCATATCTGGAAATTGCCAAAGAATACGAAGCGGCAGGTGCGGACTGTATTTCCGTGCTGACCGAACCGAAATGGTTTTTAGGCAAGGATGAATACCTCAAAGAAATAGCTGAAACCGTTTCCGTCCCGTGCCTTCGCAAAGATTTCACGGTGGACGAATATCAGATCTATCAGGCGAAAGTGTTCGGGGCATCAGCGGTACTGCTGATCTGTTCCATTCTGACAGAGCAGCAGATGACGGAGTATATCGGCATCTGCGACAACTTTGGTCTTTCTGCTTTGGTAGAAGCACATGACAAGCAAGAAGTGCAAATGGCACTTAATGCCGGTGCAAGAATCATCGGTGTCAACAACCGCAACCTCAAAGATTTTTCGGTGGATACCGATAACAGCCGCAGACTTCGGGAGTTGATTCCTTCGAATGTACTGTTTGTTTCCGAAAGCGGTGTGCGAACCGCCGAGGATGTGGCGGCACTTCGTAAAATCGGCGCAGACGCCGTTTTGATCGGAGAAACGCTGATGAGAGCGCCCGACAAAAAAGCGAAGCTGACAGAACTGCGGGGTGCAGTATGACAAAAATCAAGCTCTGCGGTCTGTCCCGCATGGAAGACATCGAAGCCGTAAATGAATTGAAACCCGAATATATCGGATTTGTATTTGCTCCAAAAAGCCGACGGTATGTAACACCGGAGACAGTAACAGAACTGAAGCAACTGCTTTCTCCTGAAATACAGGCAGTCGGCGTGTTCGTCAATGAAAGACCCGAAAAAATCGTAGAACTGCTACACAATGGCGTCATTGACGTTGTCCAACTTCACGGAGACGAGGACGAGGGTTATATCAGCCGACTGAGGAAACTCACCGACAAACCGATCATCAAGGCTTTCCGGGTAGAAACGGAAAAAGACATTGCCGTTGCCGAACAATGCTTCGCCGAATACATCCTGCTGGATTCCGGCGCAGGAACGGGTACGGCGTTTGATTGGAAACTCCTACAGAATATACACAGACCGTATTTCCTCGCAGGCGGACTTTCTCCCGATAATGTGGAAAAAGCTGTTGCGATGCTTCATCCCTATGCGGTTGATGTCAGCTCAGGCATTGAAACCGACGGACTAAAAGATAAAACAAAAATGGCGGCATTTGTTGCCGCTGTCAGAAAGGAAGATTGATTATGACGAATCCAAACGGACGCTTCGGCATTCACGGCGGGCAGTATATTCCCGAAACGCTGATGAACGCAGTCATTGAACTGGAAGAAGCGTACAACCATTACAAAAACGATCCCGATTTTAACAGAGAGCTTACCGAGCTTTTCAATGAATACGCAGGCAGACCGTCAAGGCTTTACTACGCCGAGAAAATGACAAAAGACCTGGGCGGTGCGAAGATTTTTCTCAAACGAGAAGATTTGAACCATACCGGCGCGCATAAGATCAACAACGTACTCGGTCAGGCGCTTCTGGCAAAGAAGATGGGCAAAACACGTCTGATCGCCGAAACCGGAGCCGGCCAGCACGGCGTTGCTACGGCAACCGCAGCAGCCCTTATGGGTATGGAGTGTGTGGTCTTTATGGGCGAAGAAGATACCGTCCGTCAGGCTCTCAACGTGTACCGTATGCGCTTGCTCGGCGCAGAGGTCATTCCTGTAAAGACAGGTACGGCAACGCTCAAGGATGCTGTTTCCGAAGCCATGCGTGAGTGGACTTCACGAATCAGCGACACCCACTATTGTCTCGGCTCGGTAATGGGCCCCCATCCTTTTCCCACCATCGTCCGTGATTTTCAGGCGGTTATCTCAAAGGAAATTAAGGAACAAATGCTGGCAAAAGAAGGCAGACTTCCCGATGCGGTAATTGCCTGTGTGGGCGGCGGCTCCAACGCCATCGGCAGCTTCTATCACTTTATTGATGACAAAACCGTAAGGCTCATCGGCTGTGAAGCGGCAGGCAGAGGCGTTGATACCTTTGAAACAGCGGCAACTATTGCCACAGGCAGACTCGGTATTTTCCACGGCATGAAATCCTACTTCTGTCAGGACAGGGACGGTCAGATTGCTCCCGTTTACTCCATTTCCGCAGGACTTGATTATCCGGGTGTGGGACCGGAGCACGCACATCTTCACGACATCGGACGGGCGGAATATGTTCCTATCACCGATGATGAAGCAGTAAATGCCTTTGAATACCTGGCAAAGACCGAGGGCATCATTCCCGCCATCGAATCGGCGCACGCAGTTGCGCACGCAATGAAGCTCGCACCGACAATGGAGAAAGATAAAATCATCGTCATCACCATTTCCGGCAGAGGCGATAAGGACTGCGCCGCCATTGCCCGTTACAGAGGGGAGGATATCCATGAGTAATATTCGGAAAGCATTTGAAAACGGTAAGGTGTTTATAGCCTTTATCACCTGCGGTGATCCTGATCTGGAAACAACCGCGAAAGCTGTTCGTGCCGCTGTGGAAAACGGTGCAGACCTGATTGAACTTGGCATTCCGTTTTCTGATCCCACCGCAGAGGGTCCCGTTATTCAGGGCGCAAACCTGAGAGCGCTGACCGGCGGTGTCACGACCGATAAGATATTTGCCTTTGTGAAAGAACTTCGCCGTGATGTGAAAACCCCGATGGTCTTTATGACCTATGCCAATGTTGTGTTTTCCTACGGTGCGGAAAAATTCATATCCACCTGTCGTGAGATTGATATAGACGGACTTATCCTGCCCGATCTTCCGTTTGAAGAAAAAGAGGAATTTCAGCCGCTATGCAGGCAATATGGCGTTGATCTGATTTCCCTGATCGCTCCCACCTCCGAAAACCGTATCGCCATGATTGCAAAAGAAGCGGAAGGCTTCCTCTACATCGTTTCCAGCCTTGGTGTAACAGGCACACGGAGCGAGATCAAAACAGACCTTGCCTCTATTGTCAAGGTGGTCAGAGAAAACACCGACGTACCGTGCGCCATCGGGTTCGGCATTTCCACACCCGAGCAGGCAAAGAAAATGGCGGATATTTCCGACGGTGCTATTGTTGGTTCTGCAATTATTAAGCTGCTTGAAAAATACGGCAAGGATGCACCGAAGTATGTGGGTGAATATGTAAAATCCATGAAGGATGCCATAAGATAAAATCGGTTTTCGGCTTATGGCATACAATAAAACCGCTGTAATTTTCATCCCCGTACAGGATGGAAGTTGCAGCGGTTTTGTATTTTCTGAGAAAAGGTGTCAAACTGCATTTTTACAGTTTGGGTACCATTTTCGAGGAAAATATACAGGGTGTCCAGAGGGATGCAATCCCTTGGCTCTGGGTTTCCAATAGGGGCGAGAAGCATCCCTGTTGGCACACGATTTTGCTTGCAAAGTCTAGTGTGTT
>JAGAOU010000068.1 GCA_017623595.1 Clostridia bacterium | reverse complement strand
GGCAATGATCAGAGGCGTAACGTCCTTCTTTCCGCCGGGAGCATACTTCATGCCGGTGTTATGCGCCTGGAAGACAATGCGGTTGGCGTAGAGTTCAATCATCACAAACTGAACCACCATAGGATCGTTTGCAGTAAGGCCGCCGGGCTGATACTCATTATCATAGTAACCCATGGAGCCCATGTGCGCGTTGATGAACTTGTTGGTCTTGTAAACGCCGCGATCCACCAGAGAGGCGGAGCCCTGAGGCTTGACAATGTCCGCAGTGGAGGTCTTAGCCCACCACTTGTCGCCGCTGTGAACGTGACCGTAGCAGTAAATGACGTTGGGATACGTGTCCAAAACCTTCTTCAAAGCGGTTCCGCAGGAGTTGCCGGCCGCCTGAACAGAGGGAGACTCAATGGTTCTCACAGAGGAGAAGGGATAGTGGCAGAAAAGAATAACCGTCTTGTCGGCACCGATTGCCTTCATTTCTTCGGTGAGCCATTCGCCCTGCTCTGCATAAAGGCCGCTGACCTTTGCCTGAGCTTCCAAAAAAGGAGTGTTCAGGCCGATAAATTCAATCCCGTTGACGGTGTAACGGTAGCAAAGAAGTTCATTGTAGGGGCTGGGTGCGTCAATATCCTCCGCATACAGAGCAGAAACAAATTCGCCGCAACCTTCCTTCATAAAGGAGGAGTAATCACCGGAGTATTCATCACCGATCTGCGTGTTGGCCTTCACACTGGGCTCGGGGTCATGGTTCCCCGTAACGAACATAACCTTACCGTCTTTGGTCATGCCGGAAAGGTAGTCGTAAATGGACTGCATGGTGGTGGGAATCTTCTTCTGAGACCAGGTTCCGCGGCCACCGGACATGTCGCCGCCCACCAGAACCACGTCCACGCCCTTATCTTCGGTCAGCTCACGGGCATAGGCACAGGCCTTGGCGATGGAAAAGCGAATGGGCTTCTCCTTGGATTGCAAGTCATACTCAACATGCAGGTCTGCCATCATAACAATCCGCATGAGGGGTTCTTCCGCTTCTTCTGCGGCAGTTGTCACAGGCTGAACCAAAAAGGCACAGACGCAAACAACGGCAACGAAGGCAAAAGAAAAGAGCCATTTAAGAGTTTTGCGATTCATAAGAAATCTCCTTTTTATTATAGCGCCGAACAGCGCATTTTTTACGCGTAATATTCCGCCTGCCGCTTCTTGTAGAGGAAGAATGCGACAGCGCCGCCCCCCGCAAGCACAGGCAGGGCAAGCAGAACCCAGATCCAGGGGAAGCCGGAGGACGCATCGGAGGGATCCTCCCCGCCACCGTAAACCCCTTCGGCGGGATCCAGCCCAAACTGGGCGGAAAGATCACGGACAATGGTCATGGGCTTCACATCTTCCGTTCCGTTGGGAGGAATCTTCTCCCCTACATTGTGGATCCGGAAGACAATACGGTCGGCGTAAAGCTCAACCATCATAAACTGAACCACCATGGGATCATTCACCGTAAGACCACCGGGTTGGTATACATTGTTGTAATATCCCATAGATCCCATGTGGGTGGAAATGTAAGAAGGGGAATTGTACACGCCGTCCTCCACTTTTGTAGAGGTGGCGGCAATGCGAACCATTTCAAAGGTATCGGTTTTCGCCCAATAGGAAGCACCGGAATGAACATGTCCGTAGCAATAAATCAGATTGGGATAATCCTTGAATATTTTGTTCAGATCCTGATAGCAGGAATTGGTCTCGGAATACGTGGAGGGATCGGTGATGGTTTTTACTGAACCCGAAGGATAATGGCAAGTCAGAAAGACGGTCTTATCCTTTCCAATCTTCTCAAGCTCCGCCATCAGCCATTTTGTCTGCTCCGCATAAAAGCCGCAAACCGAGGCCTGATTGGTAATGTATGGAGTATTCAAACCAAGGAATTCAATGCCTTTGACCGTATAGCGATAGCACAAAAGCTCGTTAAAGGGGCTGAGCGTTTCATCTATATCGTTCACATAAAGCGCCGAAACGAATTCTCCGCAACTTTTCTTCATCAAAGAGGAATAGTCCCCAGAATAAACATCCTCGGCAGTACTGTCAACCTTAACGCTGGGCTCGGGATCATGGTTTCCCGTCACCAGCATCACCTTGCCGTCCTTGGTCATATCGGACATGTAGTCATACACCGAGGCCTGAGTCACAGGAATCTGCTCCTGCTTCCAGTCCCCGCGGGGGCCGCTCATATCGCCGCCCACCAGAACCACGTCCACACCTTCCCGATTGGTAATCTTGCGAACATAGGTCACTGCCGCCGCGGTGGAGGGACGAATGGGGCTTGCCAGGGATTGCAGGCCGTATTCCACATGGAGGTCCGCCATCATGACAATCCGCATGATCGGCTCCTCCTTCGCCAAGGAAAGAAGTCCCGAGGCGGCAACACTCCCGAAACCGACGATTACGGCCAGAATCAGGCACAGAAAAGGCTTCAGCCCAAATTTTTTCATCAATAAACCTCCTTATGCAGCGCCTTTATCCTTCGGCTTTTTACGAAGAACCAAAAGCAGCACAACCACACCGATCACAACAACACCGCAGATCCCCGCCCCGAGGACGATGGGCAACGCGGAGGATTCCTCTTGCGGATTCTCCGAAGGCACGGTGGATTGGGAATTTCCATCGGTGGTCTGCGTGGTGTCGGGCTCCTCCGTAGCGGTCGGAAGTCCGAATTGTGCTCTGAGATCACGGGAAACAGCCAGCGGCGAAATCTCATAAGATCCGTTCACCGCAGCCTTTTCGCCGGTATTGTGCACCTGAAAAACCATGCGGTCGGCGTAAAGCTCCACCATAACAAACTGAACCACCATCGGATCCTCTGCGGTCAGGCCTCCCGGCTGATAGGGATTGTCATAGTACCCCATAGATCCCATATGGCAATCAATATAATTTTTGGTACTGTACAGCCCCTGTCCCGCAAGAGACATTTGCTGCAATTGAACCAGCTCAGAGGTCTTTTTCTTTGCCCAACGGGTTTCACCGCTGTGGGCATGCCCGAAGCAGTAAACGGTGCTCGGGTATTCCTTCAAAATTCGTTCCATCTCCTTTTTCGCCATGTTCTCTGCATCCAAGGCGGTGGGGGTCAGAAGGGTACGAAGGCTATCGATGGGATAGTGGGAAAACAGGAAAACGGTTTTGTCCTTCCCGATCTTGGCCAGCTCCTCCTCCACCCATTCCACCTGATCCACGTACAGGCCACTCAGCTCGGAATACACACCGTTTTTCTTCGGCGTGTAGGGAGTGTTCATCCCGATAAACTCAATGCCGTTGATGGTGTAACGGTAGCAGAGCACCTCATTGTAGGGGCTCAGCCCGGAAAGAATATCATCGGAATACAGAACAGAGACAGGCTCTCCGCAGGATTGGTTCATAAAAGAGGAATAGTCCCCCGAATAATCGGTGGTGCGGTTTTCTCCAATGCCCAGGCTGGGCTCGGGATCGTGGTTGCCCATGACATAAAGAACCTTATTGTCCTTGGTCATACTGCTCAGTACCTGATTAACGGAATTCTTGGTTTTGGTCACAACCGACTGATTCCAGCTTCCGCGGGGACCGGTCATATCGCCACCAACCATCACCACGTCCACACCGTTTCCATCGGTCAGATCATCCAAAACATAATTCACCGCCTTCAGCGTCGAGGGGCGAATGGGCGTTTTCAGATCCTGAAGTCCGAACTCCACATGCAGATCAGAAAACATCACAATCCGCATGAGGGGCTCCTCCTCTGCGGAAGAGGAGCTCCATTCGGGAACAAAAGAGATCAAAAACGTAAGAAGTAACAGTAAAGAGAGAATCGCTTTTTTCATAACAAGACCTTCGCTGTAAAAAGAGAAATTGCCTGAGAATGTTTGTTATTTCTTCTTGGAGAACACAAAGAAGTACCATGCGCCCAATCCAAGACCGCCCAACAGTATCACGCCACCGCCCACAAGAAGGACAATGGCAATCACGGGCAATCCGTCGGAGGCGTCCTTGCCGTCAACATCCCCGCTATCGGTGGAGGGATCCTCTCCCGCATCATTGGAGGGGTTGGAGGAGGATCCGACATCCTCGGGATCGGTATCGGAGTCGAACACGGTATCGGTATCGGAATCGGACACGGTATCGGAATCGGACACGGTATCGGAGTCGGACACGGTATCGGAGACAGACCCGATATCGCTTTCGATTTCACTGTCGGAAACCGTGGCGGAAGAAGTAGCGTCCACATTGTCGGTGGAGGTAGAGGGGCCGTCGCTTTCGCCCTTCAACTGAGCGCTCATATCACGCATGATGGTGTAAGAAGCAATATCCACCACACCGTCTACCGCCGTCTTTGCTCCGGTATTGTGGTATTCAAAGGTGATGTGATCTTCATAGAAATCAATGGTCAAAAGCTGGTTGATCACAGGTTCGGCTTCGCCCAGCCAGGAATCGGGAGCATACTGCGTTTTGTAGTAGCCCATAGATCCCATGTGAACATTGATGAAGGAGTTGGTCTGATAGGCGTTGTTGGCCAATTTGGTAGCGCCGTTCTGAGGAACGACCAACTCGGAAGAGGTGTACCAAGCATAGTACTGAGAGCCTCCGTGAACATGGCCGTAGCAATAGAGCACGTTGGGATACTTATTCAGAACTGCGGTAAGAGCGGCCTTTGCACCGGACTGACCGGGTGCGTTGGCGATGCTTTCCAGAGGATAGTGGCAGAAAATGATCACGGTTTCATCCTTACCGATATCTTCCAGTTGCTCTTCCACCCATTCGATCTGCTCCAGATAGGTGTAGCCGCCGCTGCGAGAGGTTCGATAGGGAGTGTTAATACCGATGAATTCAATATTGCCCACTTCGTAACGATAGCACATAAGCTCATTGTATGTACTGTTGCCGGCCCCCATCTCGTTGAAATAGAGGGTTTCTTTGAATTCGCCAACGTTCTCGTTCATAAGATCGCTGTAATCCCCGGAGGAATAACCGTCCTTTGCGATAACGCCGGCCTCATTTTCATGGTTTCCCGAAACCACCAAAACCTTGCCGTCCTTGGTGGCGTTGGCAACGGTGTCATAAACGGTCTTCTGGGTCTTTTCAATCAAAACCTTAGTCCAGGAGTTATTTCCGTTGTTGCTGGTAATATCACCGCCGATCAGAGCAACATCTGCGGCGCCCAACGTGTTCTTCACGTAGTTGGCGGCCTTGATAGTGCCGGGACGAACAGGCTTTGCATAGGACTGAATGCCATAGTCCACATGAAGGTCGGAGAAGCAAGCCACAGAGAAGAGAGGTTCGGTGGTGTTGTTATATTCGGAAACATCAATGTTCTTGGTACCGTAAGCAATAAAGACGTTACTGCCGTCGGCAATAGCCGCTTCCCAACAGGAAACAGAGCCCTTACTCTTATAGCTGTTGGTGAAGCGAATGTAATACGTGGTCCCTTCCAGCGTAGCGGTAATCTTGAACTTGCCGCCGTTGTTGACCACGGTCAAGGCCTGGGGAGTACTCTCCATGGTAGCATAGCCCTTGCCGTTTCCGTCGGTGCTGGGCTTCATGTTCAGATACTTGCCCGTAGCCTTGGATTTGAGATAATAGTTGCCGCTGCCGGCGCTTTCCAAAACCCAGGTGCAATCGTCAGCAGGGCTCCCGGCTTCCATTTGCTTGTATGCAAGACCGTGAGGATCGGCAGACTGAACGCTCATCAAAACGCACTTGGAATACTTGGATTCGTTGTCGTTGATGGAGCCATCATACACAAAGGTGTAAGTTCCGCCGTTTTCCAGCGTCTGCATGGTGGTCAGCGTTTCCGCCGCAGAAGAGGGAACAGGAAGAGTGATCAGTCCGCAAAGCACGAACAGGCTGACAAAAAGAGAGAATACTTTCTTTTTCATAGTGCCTCCAATTGTTTATGATATCGGATTAAACCGAATCAGATTACGTAGCATTGCGCAGAATCAAAGATGCATCCCGCGCATCGAGTTTTCCGTCGCCGTTCATATCGGCGCGGAGCTGTTGCCCGTCGGTGAATGTCACTCGACCGGTCAGATACTGAAGAAGAAGACGGGCGTCATAGGCGGTCAGTCGCCCGTTGCCGTCCACATCTCCCACGGGGAGAACAAGATCGGTCATTTCCTCCCGTCGCAGGAGGGGCATACCGGTGGATTGATCCAAAAGCCAGATCTTTTCAAAATCAAAGCCCTCGTAAGAGGCAGGGTCGGAAAGGGCACTTCCCGAAACGGGCGTAGCATAATATTCCCGCACACCGTCCCGATAATAACACTGTGTTACCCTTGCCTCGGCGGTGTCGGTGAAGGGGAAGCTCATCCCCACAACTGCCCCGTCCGCAATGGGATAGAACACCGACAAATCGCAGGAAGAAAAGCAATGGGAGATCAAAGAGATTCCTTCCCCGCCGTTGAGTCCGCAGATGCCGCCGAAGAAGAGGGACGGATCACGAATGGGAGCCTCGGTATGGAGCAGTTTCCCGTCGGCATGACAGTTGACAATCTCTGCCCGTCCGCCGTCGCCCCGATTGATTCCGCAGATGCCGCCCATGGCAAGGGGATCGCCTCCGCCGCTCAGCGTGACGAAGGAAGAGGAGCGGGCCACGGTTACAGTCCCTTGCGCTGCCACAGAAGAACCCACAATACCGCCCACATGGGATGAGGAAGCAAAGGAGGAGAGGGTACCGAAAGCCACACAGTCCTCCACGGTCACGGCTTCGTCGGCACTGATACTGCCCACAATGCCGCCAAGATCCACAATACCGCCGCAGGAAGGAATGGTCCAGTCCCCGCGGAAGGAGCAGGCCTGAAGCGAAACCGATTTCTGTCCCATCCGCCCCACCATGCCGCCCACATAGGCCACAGAGGAGGGCGTCAGCGCAAGAACCGCTTCGGTGCCGCAGCGGGAGACGGTCGCCGTCCCATCCAGCACCCCTGTAATACCACCCACGGAAAGAATTCCGAGATCTGCGGTCAGGGATCCTGCCGTTTCACAGGAAAGAATTTGAATTTCGGAACCGTACACCGCCCCGACAAGGCCGCCGAGGAAGCCCTCCGCCTCAACTTCGACGGGAGTGGGGGAGGAATCGGTATTTTCCGTCAATGTGTCCGAGGACGCTTCCCCGGAGGAATCGGATGAGACATCGGTCACAGATTCTTCGGAAGAAGTGTTATCCGTTGTCATATCCTGAGAAGGGACATCGGTTGCACTGTCGGTGCTGTCGGATGAATCCCCGTCAAGGGGAGGATCTTCCGCAGGAGGGGCTTTCAGCCCCACCGCCACATCCGCGGTGCAATCGGAAAGAAGAACGCCCTGCCCGGAAATCTGTCCCACAAGGCCGCCCCCGCAAAAGTAACTTTCCACCGTCCCCTGCGCCCTGCAGGAGAGAATCGTTCCGTCGCAAAGCTTTCCGCAGAGAAGACCTACCACCGATCCGGAGGCTGTTCCCGCCACGGTCAGATTTTGAACCGTGCCGCCCCAAATACTGACAAAAAGTCCAACCGGTGAGGCATTGGCAGCAGTGGTCATACCGTACACCGTATGTCCGTTTCCGTCCAACGTCCCCGTAAAGGGAACATCCTCGGAGCAAAGGCCAATCCAGGGCTCCCCCGTCAGATCAATGTCATTCATGAGTATGTACTGTCCGTCGGGAAGTTGGGAGATCTGTTCCAGATCCGCCCGTTCATAGATCCCGATCCACCCCTCGGGGGGAAGGGGGCGGGAAGCACGTCCGCCGTCGGGAAGGAGCCAAACCAAACAAACCGCAGGCAAAAGCACATAAAGAATAACACGCTTCAGTGTCATGATATGCCTCCTTTCCCGCGGTTATATATAAATATATATTATTATACCATAAAACCCGAAAAAGGTCAATGGAAAAAGGCTTCTTTTCTTTTGGTCGAATTGACAAAAATTCGGTCTCATTTTTGTGCAAAATGACCAAAAACAAAAAAATCGGACGTTTTTGTGAAATCTATTGAAAAAACCCTTGAAGTGTGGTAGAATAAATCGAAATCGAATAAACACGCAATTCAGTGCCGCCTTGACGGCACTACGGCCCTGCCGTGCGGAGGAAATCCGGTGCAACTCCGGAGCAACCGCCATTGCCGTGATCGCCCTTGCCGTAGGGGCGTCAGTCGGAATGCTCCCCGTCTTGCGAATCGAAAACGACCCTTCGGGTACCTTGGGAGGGGTGGTTTTCTGTTTGTTCTTTTTTGAAATTTTTATCTTCAAAGGAGACAAAAAACCATGAAAAAAACCTTACGCATTCTCGCCCTTCTTCTCGCACTGATCCTCACAACCTTTGCCTTTGCCGCTTGCGGCACCGGGGAAACGGAAGCCCCCCAAACCAACACAGACACCTCCTCCGTTGCATCTACAAACACCGGGGAACCGGAAGCCCCCCAAACAAACACAGACACCTCCTCCGTTACATCCACAAACACCGACGCCGCAACCAAAATCACCATCACCGTAGAGGTGGTTGATGACAAGGGCGAAAGCACCAAATTCACCATCGAAACCGCCGAAGAATTCCTGCGAGGCGCTCTGGAGCAGGAAAAGCTGGTGGAAGGAGAGGACGGTCCCTACGGGCTTTACATCAAGAAGGTCAACGGCATCTCCGCCGACTACAACACCGACGGTGCCTACTGGCAGGTTTTCGAGGGAGAAACGGCCGCAATGACGGGCGTAGATGAAATCAAGCTGAAGGACGGCGGCTTGTATAAGCTGGTTTATACAAAGGGATGACAAAAAAAGAATTTCTGTCCCTGAAGGAGATTGTTCTGTTTGGCTTGTTTCCCGCCATAATGGTGGGCGCCCAGTGGGCGCTGCAAGCCCTGCCAAACATTCATCTGACGGGTGTGTTCATCGTCATTATGACCCGTCTGTTCCGGGGAAAAGCCCTGATCCCGCTCTATGTGTACATTCTGCTGATGGGAGTCTATCTGGGCTTTACCATGTGGTGGGTACCCTATCTGTACGTTTGGGTGGTTTTGTGGGGGATGGCCATGCTGATTCCCAAGAACATCCCCGACAAATGGGCCATGATTGTGTATCCTATCGTTTGCGGGCTTCACGGATTTTTATACGGCACTCTGTGGGCCTTCTCGCAGCCCTTTCTGATGAATCTTCCTTGGGAGAGTCTCGGCATCTACATTTTGAACGGAATCGGATTTGACATCACCCACGGCATCAGCAATTTGGCATTGGGAACGCTGATTCTGCCCGTTTGCAAGGCCCTTAAATACTTTACCGACGAAAAACAAAAAAAGAAGCCATAAAGAAACGGGGCTGTCGCAGTTGCGACAGCCCCGTTTTGTCGGGAGGTTAAAAGGGAACGTGTACTTTCTTTTTTCAGAGGAAAAAGAAAGTACCAAAGAAAAACCTCTTTAGGTGCCGACGGATTGCATCCGTCGGAGGTTTTTATAAAGAGAGCTGCAATATAGGGTGCCGTCTTTGTGAAAGGCGGCACCCTCTTGGAATGCATAAAATTATTGGTCAGTTATCGCCGTTGGTGACATTCGCCGCCCAATCTCCGTTTTCAAAGACCTTGACTCGAGATCCGTCTCCGCGAATTCCCGTAACGGTCAGATCATCGCAACCGATCATGAAGTCCACATGAATCAGAGAATCGTTGATGCCACGCTCGGTCAATTCCTGACGGGTCATATTCTCAAATCCGGGATAAAGATTGGTAAACCCGAAGCCCAAAGCCACGTGGCAGGAGGCGTTTTCATCAAACAGAGTGTTGTAGAAGAGAATCCCCGACCGGTTGATGGGAGACTGCTTGGAGACCAACGCCAGCTCGCCCAGCATTCTTGCCCCTTCATCCATGGAAAGCAATTGATCCAGCATGGCTTTGCCCTTTTCCGCTTCCCAGGAAACAGCCTTCCCCTGCTCAAAGGTAATGGAGAAGTTTTCGATCAACTGACCGTTATAGGACAAAGGCTTGGTGGAAACCAATTTCCCCGAAGCCGCGCCCGCCTTGGGAGAGGTGAAAATCTCTTCCGTAGGCAGATTGGGGTTGAAGAAATGACCGTCCATCGTGGATTCGCCGCCGCCCAGCCATTGTACACCCTGAATCAATCCAACCAACAGATTGGTGCCGTTGGAGGAGGTGTATTCCATAGCGGCAAAGTTATTCTTATTCAGCCATTCGCATTTGGCACGGAAGCCTTCGTTCAACGCTGCCCATTCCTTGACGGGATCGGCGTCGGGAGAGACGTGCACAGACTTCAGAATGGCATTCCACAACGCATCCACCGCCTTTGCGGGGGTAAGATCGGGAAAGATCTTTTTCGCCCACGCCTTGGAGGGGGCAGCGGCAATGGTCCAGGGATGCTTGTTTTCCATGGCATCCCGATAGGGCTTGAAGGCCTTGACCCGTGCAGACTGGACGGCACGGATCTTCTCCTGACTGATGCCCCGCAACAGATCGGGATCGTCGGAATCAATGTAAATACGGCAGGGAAGCCGCTCGGACATATCCTTCATTTTTTCCTTTTCCCAACGGGCAACCTCCGCCATTACGTCGGTCATACGATGGGTATAATGCAGGCGGGTCAGCGCATCATTGCCCCATTCCACCGCCACATGCTCGGCGCCGCAACGATAGGCATCCCGAGCCACCTCCACCGCCAGCTCGGACTGCTCGGTGTCGGCATAAATCACCACACGATTTCCCCGTTGTACGTTGGCCCCCACCCGCACGATGAGACGGGCGTATTTTTTCAGTAAGCTTTTGTTCATGATCCATATCCTCCTCGTTTAATTCCATTGAATTCCGTCTTCCGACAGAGAAAAATCCGCACTGTAGAAGGCGGTCATGGCCTTCCCCATGTAGTCTACATCCCGACTCCCCGCCGTTTCGTGAGCAGAGTGCATGGCCAGCTGGGCGGCTCCGATGTCAACGCCCCGCAGGGGGACCTGAGCCTCGGCAAGATTGCCCAGCGTGGATCCTCCCAACTTGTCGGAGCGGTTGGCAAAGACCTGCACGGGAACATTGGCGCGGCGACAGATCTCGGTGAAGATTGCTCCCGAAAATCCGTCGGACACATATTTCTGCATAGCGTTGTATTTCACCACCACGCCCCCGTTCATCTTGGGTGCATTGTCCCCATCATACAATTCGGGATGATTGGGATGCAGAGCGTGGGCATTGTCCGCCGAAACAAAGAAGGAACGGGCCAAAGCCCCCTGACGCTGATGCTCCTCGGGCAGAATACGGGCGATCACATCCTTCAAAAGGGTCCCTGCCGCCCCTGCAAAGGAGAGGGAGCCCACCTCTTCGTTGTCAAACAGAGCATAGACGGGAACGGTGTTTGCGGGAATGGTGGCGGACAAAAATCCGTCCAGACAGGTATAGGCACATTCCAGATCGTCCAGGCGGGGTGCGGTGACAAACTCGCCGTCCTTCCCGAAGGTAAATCCCCGCCCTTGGGCCACAAGGGAAAGATCCCATCCGAGAACATCTTCCTTCTTCACCTGCAGCGTCTCGGCAATCAGATCCTCGGGGCTGTAGTCCCCGTCGGAGAACAGCGGCACCAGATCCACAGCGGGATTCAGAGCGGTGGCGATATTTGTATCCCGGCTCAAATGGATGGCGACATTGGGAATCACGGCCACGGGCTTGTCAACATAAAGCAATTCTGTCTTCATCCCGGCTTCCGTGCGCACCGTCACCCGTCCCGCAAGGGCGAGAGGGATATCCAGCCAGGTGGAAAGGATGCCGCCGCCGTAGCGCTCGGTGTTCAGTCTTCCGCAGCTGCCACCCTTCTTTGCGTTGGGCTTCAAGCGGAAGCAGGGCGAATCCCCGTGTACCGCAGAAATGCGGAAACAGACCGTATTCGGGTCCATATTCTCGGGAATGCGGAAGGCAATCAGAGAGGTTCCGTTCCGACCCGTAAACCAATCTCCCGCCCCGAGACAATCCACGTCGGATTGGGCAATTTTTTGAAAGCCCGCCTTGAGGAGAATCTCCTCGGTATTTGCGGCCGCATGCCATGCCGTGGGCGTTTTTTCAATAAGATCAAGCAACATTTCAACATTCATATCATAAATCCTCTTTTCCGTAATTTGGATTTGTTTTTCGCAAGTGCTTCAGATATCGGAAGGTCTCCTTCTCCCCTTTTTCGGCAAGCATCACAAGCCAGGATTCCAGAAGATCCGACGTTTCGGGATGAATAATCCGACGGGGCTTTGCCTTGAGAAAATACTTCAAAGGTTGGGTGTCGTCGTAGTTCTTTCCCATATAAATTTTCCCTGCCGCCACCCGATCGCAGAACATTTCCAGCACGAACACGAAGGGCATTTTCACAGGCTCCCGTTGGTGGCTTTGAGGGTTGTAATCAAACCAATACTCAAAGTGATGCCGATTGCGCCCCTGATGATGAAGCCACGCACGGGAACAACCGAATTCCTCCCGCGCCTTTTCGTTGGGAGAACGGGTGCCCTGATAATAGCGAGCCCCCTCCAAAAATTCCGTGGGAGCGTATTTGGACAGATCGTGCATCAGTCCCCGCCAGGGAATTCCCGCCTTAAAGCAATGGGCAATCACCTTATGTCGATGCTTTGTAATGGTGCGAAAATGGCGCCATGCGCCCATAAATGACATCGCAAGCTTCCTCCGTTATTCCAAATAATGGGCTATGCTTGTTTCCACAAACCGTCCGCAGCCCTTTTCAAACTCCACAACAGAAACCGAGGCGTTCTTGATCCCCGTAAATTCACGGATCCGAAGAATGTCTCCGCATTCCATCAAACACTTCACACTGCGAATCCACCCCCCATGGGTGGCAATCAGCACAGTCTGCCCATCATGCAGGGAGGCAAGCTCCTCACAAGCCTTCATGGCCCGTTCTCCCAGATCTCCGAAACACTCCCCGCCGGGACAGCGGACATTGTGATAACGGTAACCCTCGCTCTCCACGGGATATAATTCCCTTATTTCCGAAAAGGGTCGATTCTCGAATACACCCACATCCAGCTCCCTCAGATCCTTTCGCAGAGTAATTTCCAGTCCGAAGGCCTCCGCCGTGGGACGAACGGTATCCACCGCACGGGAAAGATCGCTGGAATAGATGGCGTCGATGGCGTAATTTTCCTTCAGATAGCGAGCCGCCTTTTCCGCCTGAATGCGCCCTTCCTCGCTGAGTGGGGTGTCATAATGCCCCGAATGGCGCTGTGCGCCGTTGTTTTCGCTTTTCCCGTGGCGCAGCAACAAAAATCTGACCATATCTGCGCCTCCGATCAAAATTCAATGTCGGCGGTCCACCCCCGTGTGACCGAGGTGTGAAGCAGCTCCGCTTCCCGATAAACACGGTTGGCGTAGAAGGGATCCGAGGGCCAGTTTTCGGGACCGTCGGGCATATTGAGGTCCGTATATCCCGCATATTCCAGTACACGGGGCAGATAAATACGGGCATAATCCAAACTGCGGCGCAGATGGGAGGGGGAGGTGACCACATAGACCTTGCGCAGAGTCTTAAGCTTCAGCACCCGCATCATCAAAAGGGTGCAAAGGACCATATTTTCATGGGTGGTTCGCGCATCGTTTTCCAACAGAATGGCATCCTCGGGGATACCTTCCTCTTTCAGGCAAAGGGCCATGTATTCCGCCTCGCTCATGCGACCCCGATCGGAATCCCACATCACACCCCCCGTGGGCATAATGTAATTGACTCGCCCCTCTTTCCAAAGCTTTGCCGCCGCACGGGCGCGGTCGGGCAGAACAATGGGGTTGCCCCCCAAAAGGATGGCCACATCGGCGGTGTCGCCGTCATCGGTCCATTCCCCGAAAACAATGCGGTTGACCTCCTCTACGGTAAGCTCGGTGCGGATCTTTTCCGCGTTGAGTTGAGACAGTTTCATCATTCATTCTCCTTTATCCGAACACTTCCACCGCCGCAATGACACGGAGCAGGTCGGGCTCAAATTTATCCCGTCCGTAGGCATCATAAAAGCGTTGGCGGTATTTGTCGGTTTTTAAATTGAAATTCAAGGTCCATGCGCCCCAGAACAGGTCCACGTGGCGATCTCCCACGCCTCCGTTTCCAAGGTCAATAAAGCCGCTGAAACACCAATCGTCCAGCATAATGTTTGGCAGGCAATAGTCTCCGTGGAGCAGAGTATCGTTTTTCAGATATTTCCCCTCCCGTTCCACCACGGCAAAGGCCTCCTCCGCAGAGGAGTATCCCCAATTGTCGGGGAAAAGAGAGGCGTCAAACACACCCTTGCGGTAATTGCGCTCGGCGGTGGCAAGATAGCCTTCCATGCGGGCAGGCACGGGGCAATCCTCATAGGAAACCTCGTGGAGCATCCGCAAGCGGGATGCAATCAAATCACAAAGGCGCTTCGGGTCGGAAAGATACTCCCCATGGGTGCAATCTTCCCCTGCCACACGACGGGTCAGAAGCCAGTCCCGCTCTTCACTTTGATAGGCAAGCACCTCGGCACCCAGCCCCTTGCGGTGGAAATAAGCCGTCATCTCCCCTTCGGTTTTTAAGGTTCCTTTCGGGGAGGATTTCAGATAATATCCCCCATCCCCGTCGAGAAACCACACCCGCGCTTCGGGAGAACAGGAACTGTCATAGACCTTGCCCGCCCTCAAAAACGGGTGAAATTCTTCGGGAAACAGAGACAAATCGGGAGCAATCAAGGTTCGCTTCAAGAACAACCCTCCTCAGTTTCCGATTTCCTTGGCAGAATAATTTTCGGCAGAGAAAGCGCCGTAATTGATCGCATCCAAGGGAATATCCGCAGCATTGCAGAGACATTCCACCACGGCACCGCCCAAAAGGAGCCGTCCCGCATCGGTGTTGTAATGGGTCAGGTCGGAGTGATGCTCCGCCGTGGCGGCAAGAGAGACGGTATAAAGATCATCAATCTCTTCCCCCAAGGGCTCCAAAACCGAACGGGCGATGGCGTTATATTCTTCGATACCCTTGTTGGTGCGCCTGAAATCGGGACCGTATTTTTCCTCCTGCACGGAGGTGGAAGTGGCAAAAATCAATTTGGCCTTTGGAAAATGCAGCTGCAGACGGCGGTGAATCCGTTCCAGCGTCTGAGCGTACACCTCGGGAGGCACAAGAGGGCCGTCATCGTACATCACCGCCATATCCCACAATCCCGCGTTCCAATGCACCACATCCGCATCGGTGGGCAGGACACCGTTTTTCACCCAATCCCGCAACGTGCGGAGCAGATAAAAAGTAAATCGGCAATTCTCCGCGGGATAAAAGACCTCGGCGGAGCCCTCCAAGGATTTTCTCACATACTTGTCATACCCCATGCGGATGGAGTCGCCCAATAAAACGATTTTTTTCATATCAATTATCCTTTCTTTGCCACCAACATGCAGGTGCCGCCCTTACGAAAGACTTGCTCCACAGAGGCAAACCCCGCTTGTTGCAACAGTTTGATCTCATTTTCCACGGTGCAGGGCGTATCATAGTGGTAATACCCTTCGGGGAGCTTCTGCTCCGCCTTGAGGCGATCATATTCCGCAAAATAACGCTCTTGCTCCTCTTGAGTGTCCACCATGTAGTCACATTCGATATAAACACCGCCATCCTTCAAGGATTCACACACCTTTCGGTAAAGTTTTTTCTTCGCCTCGGGGGTAAAGTGATGAAGGGATTCAAAGGACACGGCGGCATCAAAACGATCGTTGAAATCTACCCTAAAATAGTCGCCGCAGATGAGCATCAGATTCTTTTGGGGATGTTTTTGCTTCAGCCGATCCATCATGTCACGGGACAGGTCAATTCCCGTCACCCAAAGGTCGGGGAAGCGCTTGAAGATTTCATCCAATTCCAGCCCCGTGCCGCACCCCAAATCCAGAAGAGATCGGGTGGATTTGGGGAGAAGGGATGCCATAAGAGGATAGCCCTCCTTGCACCCTTCCACCTCGGAAAGCATATGCTCGTCATACCCCTCTGCCCGCGCAGCAAAGAAGTCCGCCATGGGCTCCAAGCCCTCACGGGGCTCCTTGGAAGAGGGCAAAGCCTCACCCTTTTCGTAAAAATCCAAGCGCCTCTTCAAAAACCCGTAAAAATCCCCATCGGGAATGGAATCATAAGTATAAATTTCGTCGCAGTCGGGCTCATCCTCGTTGATTCCCAGCGCAATTTCATCGGGATCAATCTGCACGTTTACCGCAAAATCGCCGTAAAATCCTTGAATATCCACCGTTCCGTCAGAGTAGCACTCCACACGACGAAGCCCCATATCCTTCAACCGCTTCTTCAGCTCCTTGGAATGAAAATCCCGTACCAATCGCTGCCAAAGATTTCCTTCCTCCGGCGCTTCCAAAAAAATCTCTTCTGTTTTTTTCTTTTTACCAAACCACATTATACTCACCTCTTAAATTCCATCAAATCCGATTCCATCGTATTCCGCGACCGCCCGTTCCAGCCAAGGAATCAGATCGTCACACCCCACGGGACGCAACTCCTTCACCTTGGCGAGAATTTGTTCGGTCTCTTCCGAAGAAGCCGTCCAAGGTGCTTCGTGAAAGGGACTACACGATGGGTCAAAGCAAGACGCATACTCCTCCATAAGTAGGTTAATGTCCCGCATGTGCACCGAAAGGGATCCCTCCCGCACCGACTGAAGCACTCCGTCTCCATCCTTGCGGCGGAATCGGAACTTCCAATGATGCATATCGCCCGTCGTTTCTTCCGCAAAAAAGAGCTTTCCCTTCGTTGCGAAACAAATCTCCTTGTCCACCTTGTATTCCACGAGGAACCGACTCAACGCCTCCTGCTCCTCGGGCGAAATTTCAAGCCAGACATTCAGCCGCTGATCGCCCTGCGCAAGATGGAACAGATGTCCCAACAAGAACGCAGAATCCACATCACAGTAATAAATTTCCAAAACGCCGATTCGCATGCCGCGGACAAAGGCCACAACCACCCGATTCAGAATAAAGACGACCAGCGCAGAGAGAACCTTCTTCCCATCCGGAATCGTCCCAAAGAAGGCATGCTCATAAGGCTGAAAGGAATCCCGAACCCGCTCCAGCTTTTTCCGACTCCACCTCTCGTTAAGGGCATATCCCCCGAAGAGAACAAACATGGCAAGGAAAAACAGAAGCCCAAAGGCAAGACCGCCGATCAAATAGATCGGAACATCCTGAACATCATAGCCTGCGACCAGTCCCATAAACAGGTACATCAAAGCGCCCCAGACAATCCCACCCGCCATAGAAACCAGGAACAGAAACAAAAAGGGTTTATCTCGCAAAAATCCGGGCTTGCTCAACAACATCAAGCTCCTTTTTCTATGGATTTACAGACGGATCTTCGCCTCGTCTGTGCCGTACTCGATCCGATCCCCGCAATCGTTGAGGGAATCCTGCAACGCAAGGAACTCCTCCTTCGTATACTGAGGAACAAAATTCTCCAAAATCCGAAACGCCCGTGCCGCCCCGTTTTCCAAAAGCATGCGGAGCATGGTCAACTGCCAAAGAGCACTTTCCACGCAGGCCTGTTCCGGATCCGAGATCTGATAATTGTTTCCGTGCGCCATTCCGGTTGCGCCGCCGCAATGGGGCTGAACTGTCGGCATAATGCAGGACAGATCTCCCATATCCGTGCTTCCCGTGCCGATGGCGTCCGAACGGGTGCAGGTGCGATGGGGCAGTGCGATCTTTGCGGCCTCTTCCGCCAGATCATTCATTCCCTCGGAGTTGCACTCGGGAGCATATCCGGGAGAATCCACAATTTCCACATTGGCGCCCATGCTCAGCGCCGCACCGATCAGCGCCCGATTGACGCTCCGATTCACCTTGGTGATGGCGTCGAAGGTAGCGCCTCGCACGTAGGTTTCGATCTCAGCAGTTTCGGGGATGGCGTTGACCATATCGCCCCCTTTGGTGACAATGGGATGGAAGCGGATCAGATCCGACTCACGGAAGGTCTCCCGCAGAGCGTTGACCGCATTCAGGCCGCAGGTGGCGGCATAAAGAGCATTGCATCCCAGATGGGGCGAGCCACCCGCATGAGAAGCCCGTCCTTTGTAAATAATCTTCTTCGCCACAAGACCAACGGCCCCCTTGCGCAGGTACAACCGTCCACCCGTATGAACCATGAACGCCAAATCCACGCCGTCGAACAGACCCCGATGCAAAAACTCGGTCTTGCCGCCGAAATACTTGATTTTCCCTTCTTTTTTCAATTCCGTGCGATAGGAAATCTCCAAAAGCTCCTCCGCAGGCACGGCGCAAAGACGGATGCGACCGCAGAGCCCGTCCAACATTCCCGGCTCTTTCAAGGCGGCGGCAATTCCCAAAAGAGCGGCACACTGGGCGTTATGCCCGCAGGAATGAACTGCCCCCGTGATAGGGTCGGCTTCGGGATGGGCAGGGCAAATCACCGAGTCCAATTCCCCCAAAATCATCACCTCGGGACCGGGTCTGCCCGTATCCAGCACCGTCACAAAACCCGTAATTCCCTCCGCATAGGTAAGCGAATATCCCAGTTTTTCGAATTGCTCCGCCATATATGCGGAGGTTTTGACTTCTTTGTAGCCCGTTTCGGGATTCTGCCAAATATAACGCTCCGCATCCAAAATCAGTTTGCGGTGCTTTTCCAACGCAGAAGAAATCTGATTCATACCATCGTCTCCTCAAAAAAATCATTCGTAATATTCTTGGGACAGTTCGTAGTACGGGATGCCGAACGCGCCCTCATGATAATAGAACAAAAACACGTCTCCCACCTTCGCCCGATCATAGACATCGGAGGGAACATCTACCCGAATCGCACCAAAGGACAATTCATAATCGCGGGGACCTTTGCGATGGACGTCGATCTGCTTTGCCGTCACCTGCATCTCCAGGGGCTTTCCTTCGGAGGTATCAAAGGCATAATTCATCATTGTCCCCAAAAGGTTACAAACAAGGAACACCGTCACCGTGACGGACAGAAAGGCCACAAGTCCCGCAACCCATGGAGATTTAAAGCGCCCCTTTCTATCGGATTTCAAAGGCTCTCTGCGCCCTTTCCACAGAAGGAGGATTCCCGCAGCCAACCCCAACACTGCCGCCACGACCAAAAAAGGGAGCTGAGAGAGACCTTCCACAGAATGCACTCGACTTAAAACACCGTCTGCGGCCGTCATTAGAAACAAAAAACCGAACCCCACCGAAAGGAAGGCCTCCAACATGTCATTGTGTTTGTTCCGAATGAAGAATCGGAGAAAACAAACAATCGCATACAGGAAGGACAGGACGACAGACACCGAAACCACGGCGCAATCCACCCGCGCGGAAAAGAAAACCGGTGTCAGCATTCGCACCGCCCCAAGGGCGATCAAAAAAATCACCCCTGCGGGAGAAATCTTCTCGTGAAGAGATACCGCCGCACCGACACAGGACAGCGACAAAATCAAGCCGATCAGGATCTCCGCACCGGAATTAGCGCCTCCGCTAAAGGAAAACAGGAGCATGGCCACGATACAGAGGCACAGAGAAGCGAGACCAATTTTCGAGCTTATTTGCACTTCGGAATGCTTCTTTCCCATAACAACTCCTTTACAGCAAAACCTCTTTGTTGGTTCCGTAGAAGATGTCATCCTTCCCCGACATCATCTGCAGGAATTCCTCGAAGCGATCCCAGTTGTTGTTGATGTCAAACTCGTAGGCATGTCCCCAAACGTAGAAAATCTGCGGCTTATCGGCCTTGAGGGCGAGAAACTGCTCCCCAAGCTCAAACATCTTATCCATTTCGGAGTAATGATAGACGGTGGGATTGAAGCGATACAGATTCTCCTGCAGGTCGAAGGAATGATTACTTTTGATGGTGCGGCAATAGCGAGCACCCGTATTGTTGCGGATCAGCTCCGCCACCCGATCGTCATTGTTCACGCCGCCGCAAGGGTAGGCAAAGCCGATCACCTCATACCCCGCAATCTCGGACAGACGCAGACGGTCCTCCTCCACCTGACGGATCACCTCGGCATCGTCGGCAATGTCGGGAAGACGGGGATGATCCAACGTATGGCCCGCGATCTCATGTCCCGCATAAATGTGAGGCACATCGGCAGGGGCGTTTTTGGAGTGATTCACCGACCAATTTTCCCGCGCAAGGGTCTTTACCTGCCCCAATTTGTTGTAATTCAGATTGAAGGTGGCCTTCATGCCGTATTTATGGAACAACTCCGCCAAGCGGATATCCTGGGTCACCCCGTCATCATAACTGAAGGTGATCGCTTTCATTTTTCCTTGAAACATATCCGTTACGTCCTTTCAAACACTTCTTCCCGATGAACTCCGTCCACCTCGCTGAGATGCAGGTTAATTGTTTTTGCAGAGGTGAGAAATGTCACCAATTTTTCCACAGAATCGATCCCCTCGGGGCACTGCACACCGCAAACGGGGCGGAAGGGCACATCTCCGTGGTAATCACTGCCGCAGGTGACAAACTTCCCGCCGTCCGACGCCACGGGGGCCAGAGTTTCATACAAAGGCCCCTCGTATTTGGGATGGCAATTCATTTCAATACCATCCAGATACTGCAGATCCCGCACCGTCTCTCCGCGGCGCAGGGGATGGGCCTGCACCACGATTCCGCCCTGTTCATGCACCAACGCATAAAGCATTTCGGGGGCATAATCAAAGAGCGTGGGGTGCTCCAAAAGGAATTCGGGAGCAACGCCGTAAATGGGGATATGAGCATCCTGCATAGCGTTATAAGACAACTCGATACCGAAGAATACAGGATAACCCATGCTGTCCCCATAGGCCTTGGCGGCATAATATTCCTCCACATACCGTTTTGCGAAGGCAGCATAGTCCCCGTCGGCCACATAGCCGTCAAAATAATGGTTGGTCAGAACGATGGCATCGATGCCTGCGTCCCGTGCCCGACGAATGGCCTCATCGTAAGGGATCTTGCAGCATTTGCTGATCCCCGAGGAATGAACATGCATATCAATCAACATAATATCAAGTCTCCAAATCCGATTTTATCGCCGCATGTAAATCGTGACGCATCCGCATTACGTCGCCGTAACGCTCCCGTCCGTATTTTTTCACCGTTGAAACGGTGGCGTCCGAAAGAAGGATCACGGAAAGCCCGCTCTCCGGATCAAGGAAAACCGACTGTCCCGTATGACCGCAATGGCCGATGCTCCCCTCAGGAAACAGACCGCCGGTCTGTTCATAACGACCGTCAACGTACAGAAAGCCCAGCCCCCGACTTTCGTCCATACCGCGCGTGCGGTTCTGTCGGGCAAGAGCAAAGGTTTCGGCGGAAAAAAGAGGTTCCCCCCGTCGGCGTAAAAGGAAAACAAATTTTGTCAGATCCTCCATATGGGAGAAAATTCCCGCATTTCCCGCCACGCCGCCCAAGTGTCGACAGTTATAGTCATTTACCGTCCCCCGCAGGTCCTCTCGCAGGTTGGCGTTGACCGTCGCAAGCCCTCTTTTCGGAAAAAATCCCGTATCGTTCATGCCCAGGGGAGCCGCCACCCAACGGCAAAAGGCTTCATTCAGAGGAAGAGCAAAAACCTTTTCCAGAATGCGCCCCAACAAAACAAAACCGGGACAACTGTATCGAACCTTGGTGCCGATAGGAAAGTCGGAAGGTATGGAAAGAATATATTCCCCGATTTCCCCTTGGAAAAATTCGGTCAGATTCTTGTGTCCGATCCCCATGGTATGGGTTAGAAGGTGCTCCACCGTCAACCCTTCCTTCTCGGATGAAACCGAAAAGAACCTACTCACAGGATCCGAAAGGCGCAACGCTCCCTCATCGACAGCAATCAGCGCCAGCATGGTGGGGCAGAGGATCTTCGTCACCGAAGCCATGTCAAAGAGTGTTCGCCCATCCAAAGTCCCTTCGCGGGACCGATAGAATTCGCAGAGAACCGAATCCCCCAACGCGACCTTTACCCCAAGGTGAGAAAGGGATTTTTCCTCGAAAAGTCGGTCAACGGTCTCTCTCAGCCGTTGCATTCCATGACCTCGTCGACGATCCGCTGGGCCAGCAGGACCTCATCCTCCGTCACCTCTACATCGAAATCACGGAAGGTATTCCCCGACGGCGATTTACCAAAGAAATAGCGGAGCCAAAGGCAGGCCAACGCATAACGTCCCAATCCGAAGGAGGCGTGGAATCCGTCCCGATAGGTGGCATCCCCTACCGCATCGTAAAGCTTGTTCATCACATCCATGGCGGGAATGATCCCATCGGCAGAAACAGCTTCCGCCGCCTTCCGATAGGCCTCCCGCACCGCGGGAATCATCTCTTCTCGGGTCTCAAAATCGGTTTTCCCGAACCGCGGGCACCCCTCGGCAAAGGACCAGGTCCGCTGGATATGAAGCTCCGCCTTGGGAGCACATTGCCGGAAAAATGCGGCCAGTTCCGGAAGGAAGGGGAAATAGGAATCCAAATTTCCCGAATCGGGGCTGCACTGCTGAGTGACGATCACATCCCATTCGTCGGAGAGCAATGCTTCCTTCAGCGAAACCATGAGTCCGGATTCCATCCCGTTGATGTAATAAGCATAAGCCTTCTCGCCGCTAAGCATATTGCGATAGTGACGGTACAGGCTGCAACCGCCGATGTAGAGCGTCGCAACCTTTACTTTTTTCCCTACTGCGCGGCTGACACCGTAAAAATAGCGGGTGGAATCCACACCAAAGCTGTTGGAAACGAAAAGAATTTTTTTCATGATAAGTTCTCCTTTTTATAGGCATTTTTTATTCTTCTTTGTTGTTCAGTCCCAGTGTCTGTGCGAGGAAGGCGGTAAGGCGCTTGCGATAGGCACCTAAGATCACGTTTTCCTCGGTGGTACCGGGAGTAAGTTTTTTGCCGTCGGTAAAGGAAAGGCCCGTCCTTTTGTCCCGACTGAGAGAATCGAGGGGCCATCCCGGGTTGCGCTCCTCGGAAGGTTGGCTGACCATATCAAAGGAACGCTTCCGTGCCGTATCGGGATCCATGAAGGAATAAATTTTTCCCTTGTTGTACACCGCCACGCCGTCCAGATAAAAGGCAGACGCCCGACCGCCCAAAGAACCGATGAGATCGGCATAATAAGAAATCATTTCCTCGTCGTTCAGCCGTCGGCCTTGGGGTGCACGGATGTTCAGCCCCGGCTGACGGGGATCATTCAGGGGAAGATCGGCGAAATACAACCCCGAATCGTTGCAGATCACCGCATCAAAATATTCTCCGTAAAAGCGGGCCTTGATTCTCGCATTTTCTTCGGGGGTCGCACCCGTCTCTTCAGGTTCTTGAGTAATCTGTCGGTCGGCAAGGGTGAAAAACTCCACCTCATACCCCGCCAAAAGATCCCGAAACCGCTTCACCTTGGAGGGATTTGTGGTCCCCAGCAAAACTTGCTTTTTCATATCAAATGCTCCCGTCAATCGGTTGGTTTTGCTCAATATCTGCGGGAAGACTTTTCCTCTCCGATCCATTCCAGATCCTTGCGGGAGAGAAGGAAACGGCGCAAATGCTCATCCACAGGGCAATAGAGAGCACCCAGTCGATTGACCGCCACCACATTCCCGTACTTGGAGGTACTGACCTCGGTCACAACCCTGCCGCCACTCTTGGGAGTGAGCGTCACGCAGATCTTGCGCTCCACAGAGGAGGTGTATTCCCCGATATAGGCATAGAAATAGCCATAGCCGTACAGGGTTTTCTTGCCGAACACGGAATGATGCTCCACCCCGTCGTCGGTGAAAACAACCCGATCAAAGATCCGATAAAGCACAAGGAAAAGGAAGCAGAGATAAAGAGCCAGCAGCGCCGCCACAACGGTCATAACAATACGCAACACCGTCATGTCGGAAAAAAACCATACCCCAACGCCGAAGATGGGGCAAAGGGCAAGAGAAACAAAGAATGCGGCCATGTTGGAGGGGGTATGCATCCAACGCTTGATACGTGTCATAAAAAAATCTCCTTTTTATACAATTATTATTTTTGCTGATATTCGTTCAACACCTGCCGCAGCAGCTCGGGGTTGTCGGTCATGATGCAGTCGCAGCCCAGTTCGATGAGGGTACGCATTTCGTCGGGATCGTTGATGGTCCAATACTGCACGGCGATGTTGCGGCGATGGGCACGGGAGATAAGGGTGCCAAGATCCAGGGGCAACGTAAAGCCGATGTCATATTCCATGGGGATCTGCAGGCAGACAAAATCCCCCGAATTAAACAGATTGACCCCCAAAAGCTGGGTCAGAATGAAGTCTCGGGCCGATCCCGTGGAGGCCCCCCGCATAAGATGGGGATAATTGATCTTCAGCTCTTCCTCGATCTCGTCATGGAAGGTACCGACCACAATCCGATCCGCATATACGGGATATTGCTTCAGGGTCTCGCTGAGGATACGGCAGGCTTCCCGTCCCCGATCCCCTTCGTCCTTAATCTCCACAATAAAGAGCAGGTCGGGGTTGGTCTGACAGAATTCCGCAAAAAGCTTTTCCACCGTGGCAATCCGGATTCCTTTTCCCGCAGGGTCGGTTTCATCCTTATAAATACGGACGCCCTCTTTGTTCTTGAAATAGTAACCGAAATTGTACTGTTCCAGCTCCGCCAAGGTCATATCCTCAATATAATGGCGATTTTCTTCGTTTTCGCAAAGCTTTTTCACCGCATCGAGGGCAAGATCCCCGTTGACGTTGCAGGTTTCGTCGATGTAGGCATCGTGATTATAGACCAGATAGCCGTCCTTGGTTAAGTACAGATCGCTCTCGATAATCTGAGCCCCGTAGGTCTTCACCGCCTCACGGAAGGCCAGCATGGTGTTTTCGGGATTACAGTCGCCGCCGCCCCGATGAGCCGCAATCATGGGCAACTGCCCCTCTTCCACCACAAAGGGATTGTCCTCAATCACCTTCGACGGGGGAATGATGTTGATCACCGCAAAAAACAGCACAATACACGCCAGAATGATTCCGAGAATCTTTAACTTTCTGAACTTTTTCATATCCATCCTCCTGAAAACCGTTTTACGGTTTATGGTTCCGTTTTACACCTTCCGCTTGAAGTTCCCGAACACCTCGTTCACCTTTTCAAAGCTGGCAAAGGTATCGGGATAGCTTTTGATGATTTTCATCATCTCGCCGATCTGCCGCTTGTTGATGATACAAACAAGCATATATTTTTCCGTATCCGAGTACATCCCGTGCACCTTTATCTCGGTCACACCGTGCTTCAAACGGGACATCAGCTCCGCGGAAAGCTCCGTCGGTCGGCTCGTTACAATCTCGAATTTATATCCGTTCTTGATGCCGCTCAGACCGTTGTCCACAATAATGTTGGCAATGAACAGGTTCAGCAGCGTACACATAACGGGAGTCACCTTCATACCGTAGACAAAGAAGGCAATAAACACAACGCTTGCGTCCATGATGAAAGACACATAGGCGATATTCATGGCGGGCTTTGCTTTTTTGATCAATGCGGAAATGCCGTATGTGCCGCCGCTGGCCCCAAACCGTCGGAGCATCAACGAAAATCCAAAGCCCGAGATTACACCTGTAGCAATGCAGGCAAAGACAATGTTGAAGTCCTCCCCGTTGTTCTCCACACAATAGGGCATTGCGCCGAAAAACTCATAGGCATAGGGAATAAACGATTGCACCAGCATATAGAGAATCAGCATCAACCCCAATTTTCGGTTCACGACGGCGCTCAGCAGAACAAAGATGGGCAGATTGAAGGCCACCATCAACACCGACCAGCTGACCGCATCCGAAAGCAAATAATGGGTGATGGTCGCAAGTCCTCCCACGCCGCCGGGAGCAAATCCGTTGCTGTTCTGGAAAAAGTAATAGGCCGATCCCACGACAATCCCCGCAAAAACAGCACACAGAACATCCATCGTCCAATTTTTGAGATCCACGTTCTTTTTCATGGGCTTCCTCCCCTGTTTATCAGCAGAACAATTCCAATGCAATCCGGTTCACTCAACACACTTTACCACCTGAGAAAAAAGCGATACCTTCCACAGAGCAACGAATCTCATAAAATTGTCTGACCCACTCAGGATAAGACAACGCTTCATCTCTCATTTCAATCAACTTTCGTTTACCGACTCGCCTATCCAAAAAAGCAAAGATGCGCAAAAGATAATTATCGGAGCACAAGGCTGCAGTAATTTCAGTTTTAAGGTAAATAGTAATTGACGCTACGAAATCTTCCTCACAAAGAGCCCCATCGATCATCCATTTCTCCTTCAAAAGTTCCGAAGCGATGTCTTTATACGATACGTCAAAAACATCTTTACCTTCCGCGACAAATTCCGCAATACGCGAAGAAACATCAGGCACTTGAATTTTATTTTTTGCGGAAGAAGAAAAAACCGCAATTTCCGTTCCATCCAAGCAAATTGCCGCTTTACCATCCTCACGCAAAAATTCATTACCTCGACACTTTGTATAAAAGTAAGTAATTCGTCCTTTTAATGAATCGCAAAGCAAATCATTCATCTGCTTCTTCAATCCACCCCAAGACTTGTAACGACTCGCTTGCTCAATATACATAACGAACCTTCTTCCACTCACACTTTTTTAACACAGTAAGGACAAAGAGTGGCCCGATGAGGACCGTAGGATTCATAACGAACCTCATAACCGAGAAAATCGGAAGGCAGCACCCCCTCGCGGATCGCCCCGCGAGACAGTTGAAGATTGTTGAGATTGGAGCTGTATTCGATCTCCACCACGTTTTTCCCCTTCTGCAAAAGGGAGGTAATGTCCACCCGAGGATGGTTCAGGTTCACGTTTGCAGTGCATTTGCCGTTGATATACACCTTCATGCTCTGGGTCAGCGCCCCGAAATCCAGGAAAGCCCCCTCTGCGGTGCCGTCCCAATGAAAGGCGGAACGGTAATATCCCTTCCCCGAAACATGCGCGCCCACGGCATCAATCTTGTCCCAGGTGGTGAGGGTTTTGAGCAAGGTATGAATTTTCCGCTTTTCGGTCTTGACCCCATATTCCTCGGTGGTCACCCCAAAAAGGGTCTCGGTACGGGTCAGAATTTCCTCGGAGGGCGTCCAGGATTCCACAGTCAATTCCCAATCGGTAATCTCTTCGGAAGTCTGCATAAGAATCTGATCAACCTCCACGGGCTGTGCTGCGGGATCGGTCTTTTCCAGAGCGAAAAGAGCCACATCCCCCGCCGAAAGGGCAAGAGAGAAGAAGGTCCTTCCCCGATCATGACGGAACCCGATCCTTTCCAACGCCCCCGTCCAAGGATCAATGGCATAGGGACGGAAAATTCCGTCGGCGCAAAGCTCCGCCTCCACATCCTTCTGAAGATAATTGTACACAAAAGCATAGCGGTTCTCCCCCACCCGACGGGTTTGCGAAAGAAGCTGACGGTTGGGCTGAGAAACTCCAAGGTAGGGCGCAATGTTCAAGGTCTGCAGCCCCTCCAACACCTTATCCGCGCAGGAAACAGTCACCACATTGTCCAGCTCCCGCAGGGATTCCACGATGGAGGCAAGAGTCTGCGCATCCTCATTGCAATAGGGAGAACGGCAGGCCGCGCCCTCCACGAAAAGAACGGGGAGCCCCTCGCGGGCCAGCTTCAACACGGTCTGCGCTCCCGCAAGGGAGAGATCCTCCTGCCAGAGCACCAGCGCTTTATAGCCTGCGGCTTCCAGCGTTTTGGTCTCCTTATTGTAATGCACCCCTTCTCCCTTCAGCAGAGTGGGGGAAAGATAATCATAAGTATATCCATGCTCCTGCAAAACCATAGAGGGGAAGAACATGGGCTCATGGTCACGCAACCAATCCTTTGCGTCCCGATAGACCAGATGCTGACCGTATTTGGTGTAGAGCATACCTAAATCCACGCCTGCCGTCCCTTGGCGGAGCAGCTTTTGAATCCGTCCCAAATGGTCGTTGAAGCGGGGATAATCGGAGCAGGAGGGCTCACGGGTGCCGAACTTATAATAGATCTCCTTCCGATCCCCGCCCTCATAGCCGGGCCACACCGGCTTAGGGCCGTAGGGCGCCGCCCAGATATGCCAAACGATGCGGCTGTACCCCGAGGCATACAGAGCATATGCCTCCTGCAGGTGCCGCTGATAGGTGTAAGCATAACCCGAATGATCCAGTCCGCCCGTTTCGGAGGAGAGAATCTTGTTCTGCAGATGGGCGCCGCCGCTCCACAGACGGTACATGTCGGGCTGATTGTTCTGATTCCGATTTTCCGCCTCGGGATAATCCACAGAGGCAATGGGCTCGGAGATCTCCAGATTCTTCCCGTAGGAAATCTGCACCCGCAGGGTGATGCCGTAGGAATGAAGCCATGCTCGGAAGGGGTCGATAAACTCTTCCAGATACAGTTTTGTTTGTACGTCGTAAATATCGTTTAAGATCGTGCGGTTTTTCTCTCGGTCCGTGAGGGCATAGCAGCCCTGCAGATCCTCATTGTTACTCCATCCCCAAATGGAGGTGTTGGGAGCATCCTTGGCAAGGTAGAGATAGGGCAATATGTCATACCCCTTGCGACGCTTGAACTCCTCCCGAAAGGTCTCGGTCCAGCTGGTGATTCCCGCCCCGCAGTTGTATTCCAGCGAATCCATGAAAAACTGTACGTCCCCCGCCTTGATCTTCCCGATCATGTCCTCATCGTTGAGCACGTTGTTCATCAGATATTCCTTCAGCGCCGCAACGCCGCGACGGTCGAAATAATTGATGGTATAGGAGGGCTGTGCAGCGGGAGAAATCGCCTGCGCCGTCCCTTGAGCAAAGTAGTACATCAGCGTATAATCCCGATCGGCGGGCGCGGTCCAATCAAGCGTCCCTTCCGAAACAAGGGAAGTCAGCTCGACAAAATCATCGGGGGAATAGACCTTCTCCCCTGCCTTTGCCACCGCCACAACTCCGATCAGCGTTGCCTTTTCCCGCAGGCGCTCCCAAGTGGGCAGAGGGCCTGACCGCCCCGTCCCTGCGGCAATCTCCTCGGTCAGAAGCACAACACATTGATTGGCCATCTGACAGTCGGGGTCCAGCCCCGGCACGTTGGCGGTGCTCCAGCCCGCCCCCGAGGTGAGAGACACGGACATGCCGAGGTCCAGCGCCGTGTTCAGAATCAGTTTTACGTCATGCTCCCATTGACGGCTTCCGTAGCCGTAGATTTTCTCATCCAAGGTCCGATCGGCCAGCTGACATAGCTCAACACCGCTGAAGCCCCCATCACACATGGCCTTCAGCTCCTCTTTGATGGTCTCGTCGGTATGGGTGCCCGCCGCCATCCACCAGCGGAGATCGGTACGGTTTTCCCGCTCGATGACGGTAAACTTTTCCGCCAGAAGTTGTTCAAAAGACATATATTTCGTTTCCATTATGATTTCTCCCTGAAATACATTCGTTTCGGTTACGCTTCCGAAATAAAGCGCCATCTTTCCTTGAGAGAAGAAGGCATCCTATCCGCCAAAGCGTTTGCGTCCCGCATCAGATCCTTCTTTCCGAAATGAAAGAAAAAGAATTCGCCCACTCCGTTGTTGTATCCCAACTGAAACTCCAGCTCTTTTTTAAAATAAGGGAACACGGGCTTCAGTTTTTCATCAATCGCCCAAATAAAGGCGCTGTCACGCTTGTCGAGACATTCGATAATCCACGCCTCCCGCTCCTCAAACCATGCCCAAAACACCTCTGCGGCCGCTTTGTCCATTTCCTTTTTACCAAACAAAAACATATAAAAACGCTCCCTTCGATCCGTCGTTATACTTTTCCGCCGCCTCAGAACTCACGAATTGCCATCGGCAACCACCATGACCGCAACCCCGTCGGGAATAGCGGTAACAGAGGGATTATCCGATTTCACCATGGATTTTGCCAGCACAAGGGCCTGTTCGATACTGTGGGCGGGAATCATGTGGAGTGAACGGATCATCTCGTCCTCCGCATCGGAAACATACACAACCGAGGCTTTTTTCAGAATTCTCAAAAAAATCTGTGTCTGCAAGCATGAATGAAATCTTCAAAAATGCTGCGATTTTGTCCGTCGGCGGCCACCGCCATCACCGCAAGACCCTGCCCCAATTCCTTGATGGTCTGATGATGGAAGCTGTTGGCCTGCATCTCCTCACAGCCCATCAGCCCATGCAGGGGCGTGTCGGCAAGAATCCCGATCACAGGTCTCATGTCAAATAAAATCCTTTCTCCTTTGAAGTATGCATAAGTTCAATCTTACCGAAAGTACCGTCTCTGCATGTGGATTGCATCACGGACAACCCGTTCAATCTCCTCGTCCGTCGCTTTGCTTGAAATGAGCTCCGAGTTAATATTCATAAGTGCGGGGACATCAACAAAAAGCTCCCACAATGCGTTATAATCATCCAGGACTATGGGCAAAATCGGCACCTTGTTTTCCAAAGCACAAATCAATTCCTCCCGAAAGAAATGGGATCGGTTGCTTCCCCGCGAGATGACGGCAATCACAAAACCCTCGCCCGCAAGATCGGTAATGGTGTGGGATACGGATTCGTGCCAAGCATCGCCGATCGAAAGCGCATCGCGCACATCGTACACGCGAAAGTCATGCCGCGTAAGGGCATCGGAAAGGCGGTTCACCAACGCACGATCCTGCTCCGAGGAAGAAATAAAGATTCGCATGCCGCGGATCATGCGGGAAAGTGTTTTTTCGGTTTCATCCCTTTCGTCCGAAAGATCCACAACGGTGATTCGGTCGGGATGGGTTTTCCGTATGTAAGCAAGCTCCTCCTGAACCCATTCGGACACTTGGGCGTTTTTGCTGTTGACATACAGAAAGAACTCGCGGGCATCGATTTCATCAAAGATCAGGCGTTTGAGGGTCTTCAGCTTTTCCTTGTCCTCACAGTCCATGCTGCGAAGATAGAACAGAATGGGCTCCATCCCCGAATCTTCCAGGAAGTTGCGGATTTTCCGCACCTGTTCGATATCGAGATGGCT
>JAGAOU010000067.1 GCA_017623595.1 Clostridia bacterium | reverse complement strand
TTTTCTGGTTTGTCGACAAACTGAGGGTCCCGCCCACAGGCGGGACCCTCATAAAACACCTGACATAATTGATTTTCAATATGTTTATTAGCACCCTTTGAAGGGATTGCGCCCTCACTTTCGCCGTCTGATTTGCGTCACGCCGCCGCTCGGCGTGGCGGTGGAAGAGGTTTTCTTTGATGAAAAATGAACCCAAAAATTTCCGCCGCAAATATTTGCGGCGGCGATAGAAATTTCTGTTTATGTTTTATCGATAAGCTGAGACATCCCCCTCTCGCGAGAGGGGGATGTGAACTTCTTGCCAAAAAAGTCAGTCGTCTTCCGAGAGGGCTGCTTCGTGCTCTGCCTGAATCTCGGGGTCGTAGGAGAGGATGGGTTTTTCGTCCATTCCTTTAACTTTGCGGTTGACGTAGTTCTTTGTGATTTTCATGACCAAGGGGAAGAGGGCAATCACGCCGATGAGGTTGGGGATCATCATCAGCCCGTTGAAGGTGTCGGAGATATCCCAGGCCAAAGAGGAGGTCAGGACGGCACCGAACATGATGGTGCAGATGTGGATGACCTTGAAGACCACGGTGGATTTCGCACCGAAGAGGTATTCCCAGGCCTTTGATCCGTAGTGAGACCAGCCCAGAACGGTGGTAAAGGCAAAGAGGAACATGGCGATTGCGATAAACTTTTCGCCAAAGCCGATACCGAAGTCGAAGACTTCATTGAAGGCACCGCCCACCAAGGTGGCGTCGGTATAACCGGCGGCGATCTCGCCGGTCTGTGCGTTGAACACACCGCCGTTCAGACCGCCGGAGGTCAGAATTACCAGGGCGGTCATGGTGCAGACGATCATGGTGTCGGCAAAGACTTCAAAGATACCCCACATGCCCTGTTTGACCGGTTCACGGACGCTGGAGTTGGAGTGCACCATGACCGAGGAACCGAGGCCTGCTTCGTTGGAAAAGACGCCTCGTTTGAAACCCTGGGTAACAACCTTGCTGATGACAGCACCGATGCCGCCGCCGACAAAGGCTTCGGGAGAGAAGGCGTTGACGAAGATCGCCTTGAAGGCAGGGATAATGTTGGCGTAGTTAATGCCAATAATCACAAGGCTTCCGCCCACAAAGAGAAGGACCATGAAAGGAACGATTTTTTCTGCAACGTTGGCAATGCGCTTCAGACCGCCGAGAACGATCATTGCGGCCAGTACCATGATAACAGCGCCGATGATCACGCTGTACAGAGAGACTCCGTCAAAAACCTGAACCGAAGAGAGCGAGGAAATATTAAAGGCAGAAACAACATTTGCAACGATCTTGTTAACCTGACCCATGCTGCCGATCCCGAAGGATGCCAAAAGGGTGCAGATACAGAAGATAACCGCCAAAACGGATCCTACAATTTTCATACCCTTTTTGCGGCCCAAACCATCTTTCAGGTAGTACATGGCACCGCCCGACCATTCGCCTTTGCTGTTCTTGCGACGGTAATAGATACCGAGAACATTTTCGGAATAGTTGGTCATCATGCCAAAGAAGGCCGCAACCCACATCCAGAATACAGCGCCTGCGCCGCCGATGCAGATGGCGGCGGCTACGCCTGCAATGTTCCCCGTGCCGATGGTGGCGGCAAGGGCGGTACAAAGGGCCTGGAAGGGGGAGATGGTTCCCTTTTCCTTGCGGTGGCCGATTACGTTTTTCTTAAAGAGACTGCCGAGGGTGTTTTTCCACCAAGTGCCCAGATGACTGATCTGGAAGACCTTTGTGACGATGGTCATAAGGATGCCTGTGCCCACCAAAAGTGCCAGCCCGAACCAGCCCCACACAAAGCCGTTAATTTCGCCGTTGATGTTTTCAATGGCCTCAAAAATTTTGTTCATGAGGTTCCTCCCGTAAATAAAAAATAAAATAAAAAACAGACCGCAACATGCAATGCGATCTGTCAAAAAAACAAAACAGCTCCCTTATTTGAAAATAAGGGAAAAAACTTTGTCCTTTTGCCTGAGAGATTGAGCGAAATCGCCTTGCACCTTCGGCACCCGTGTCAAACGGGCTTCTCCAAAGTCCTATCGGTTTACAGTCTTCATCCTTGCGGAAACCTGAGAGTGTTACTCCTTCGGCGCACGATTCCGTGCTTTTCTGCAAACGTCACTTAGAAAAATATGAAGTTGGAGTCATTATAGCACATGCTGTCGAAAAATGCAATAGGAAAGCGTAAAAAGACACATTTTTTTTGCAATTCAGCATGAAAATAGTGTGATGTGGCGATAAAAAGTCCCTCCGACGCTCAGTGGACCGTCGGAGGGAACCGTCTATTCGTGTTCAGTTGACAACGTCATCCGTAGAAACAGTTTGATTCGTTTGTGCAGGCTGCGCATAAACGGGGGTTGTGGATTGTGCGGGAGGTGCATAAACAGGAGCTTGCGATTGTGCGGGTGGTGCGTAGACAGGACGCTGAGCCTGCGTTGGAGGTGTGTAAGGCGGGCGTTGTGTCTGTGTGGGCGGGGTATAAGGAGGACGCTGGGCCTGCGCAGGAGGTGCGTAGGGAGGACGCTGGGTCTGTGCGGGAGGTGTGTAAGTAGGTTGTTGGGGTTGCGGAGAGGTGTAAGCCGGAGATGTCCCCTGCGCAGGTGTATAGGGCTGCGCATAGGTTTGCACAGGAGGTTGCGCAGCAGGTTTCTTGGAATCGGAGAGGGCAAGGATGGCGGTATTACGGGCGGTTTCCGCGGTTTTCTCAATGAGTTCACCAAAACCGTAAATAAAGGCAGCCGAAATCCAGGCGATTATGGGCGTGGGCAGTATAAGAATCAGCGCGATATAAGGTTCTGCGCCGATTGAAAGACATACGATTCCTGCAATGAGGCCTGCCGCACAGAAAAGGGCAAAAATGGTGGTTGCCAGTGCTTTGAGCTTTTTCCCGATGTTATTAAACATAGTGTTCCTCCTAAAAAAGATTTACGATTCATTATACTCTATTTTTTTACGAATTTCAACATATTTTGTCCCGAACGTCGGAAATGTTGTGGTTTTGTCCTTTTTTAGTCGCTCTCAAAGCCGTTTTTTATTTCGTTTTTTACTTCTGCTCCCTTTACTTTTGCGAAAAAATGTGGTATAATAAAGCATCACACATTTAAAGAGGTCTTTGTTCTGAAAAAACCGATTGCAGTTCTTATAATGACAGTGATGTCCCTGTCCTTGGCCGCTTGCGGCGAGGATGCATATATGAGTTGTAGATTAAAAATACAGCATAGGGGTTATCAAAAAAATATATCGGCCGATAATTATTCAACGGATGGTTGACGTTTATATAATTGACTTCTGCGGGAAATTTTGATATAATAAAGCAAAAAGAGGATTTTATTATGGTCTATTATAACGACGGCGAAATTCTGATTCGGGATCTGGAGCAGGCGGATGCACAGACCATCACGGACGAAGAAATCGCTCAGGGATGGCATCAGTCGGTGGAGAAATATCTCTCCCGTCTGCAGGATCGGGATGGCGGAAGATGCATTTCGCTTGTGGCGGAATATCGGGGTAACGTGGCGGGCTACGTGAATCTTTATCCTAAGGTCATTGCCGGCCCCTTCCTCGGACTCGGTTATCCCGAAATTGTGGACTTCGGTGTGTTTGTCAAATATCGCCGCAAGGGCATTGGCAACAGGCTGATGGATGCTGTGGAAAAGCTTGCGGAGAATTATGCCGACACCGTCACGCTTTCCGTTGGGCTTCATAACGGTTACGGTAGTGCACATCGCATCTATGTCAAGCGGGGATATCTCCCCGACGGCACCGGTGTCTGGTACGGGAAGCAGAATCTGCCCCAGTATGAAAAATGCTGCAACGATGACGATTTGGTGCTCTATTTTTCTAAAAAACTGAAGTAAAATCGGAACATGCTTTACTGATTTTTGGAAAAGAACTATAAGTACATAGAAATTAAGGGGCATCCGATGGAAGTTCGGATGCCCCGTGTCTTTATTTTGTAATCGGGCGGCGAAAAAGTTACTGTGGGGTGACAATCGCAGTGTAGAGGAGCATGGCGCCAAGGAGAAGCAGGAGGATGCCCAAAAACCACTCTTTTAAGCCTGTGAATTTGTTTCGATAAGCGTGCCGAGGAAAGCCTTTTACGTATACCAAGGTTGCTTTGGGAAGCAAATGGCGCTTTGATCGGTAATTTTCATCGGAATAGCGGTAAAGTTTTCCCTTGACGGTGTGAATGTATTGGTATTGTGTTATACGGGGAATGATGCGCCCGCCTCGGGCGCGAAGGTTTCTGACGGTGCTTGTGTCGGCAAGATCGGCCACAACGGTGGCGCGGAATTTGGGGAAGCACCCAAGAACGGCGATCATTAAATTCCACAGGCCGATCAGAATAATCCCCGAAAAAACAACAGCATAAAAGATTTTCATATTTCTGCCCCTGATTTTTGTGTCGAATAAGCGTTTGTTCAATTTTATTATATCATAAAACCCCTGTGTTTTCAATATGTTGCGCAAATTTTTCTGCAGCATTTCATAACAAAATTGTAAATTATCAGTGCCGCAGATTGAAAAAACGGCGTGCTTATGATATACTGGACATGTGAAAACCGATCGATAAAAATGAAATTTGAAACACAAATCAAAAAAACATAAATCAACCATTTAATGTGACGTGTCAATAGAAAAACACTCGAGGAGGACAACCATGATGGCATATATATGTGAAGACATTCCAATCTCCCGTTCCGAAAAATTCCGTGTATTTTCGGACGGTCAGGAGCTTGCCGTATACTGCGGCGCTGATTTTGACTATGTTCATATGCTGACCACCGATCTTGTTGAGGTTCGCGTTGAGACAACCGAAAAGGTGGAAAAGGTTGACCTTCGTCCCACACGGAGGGGAAAGAAATACATTCTCGTGGACGATCACACCGTCACGCTGACGCTTGCTCGGGGTGACTATTATTGTTTTGAACTCAACGGAGACTTAGAGCGACCTTTGCTTCTGTTTGCAGACGAGCCAAAGCCGTTTTTGACCTGCAATGATTACAAGGTTCTGGCCTTCACCGAGCCCGGCTTCTACAAAGTGGGTGAGATTGCGCTGGAATCCAATATGCTTATCTATTTTGGAGAAGGCGTAGTGGTCAACGGTTATGTTTGCGGCTGTGACGTTAAGAAAGTCCGCATTCTCGGGAACGGAATGCTGTACCTCGTTGGCGAGACGGAAGACCGCCATATGCCTATTAACCTTGAGCGTTGCGAGGACGTTGAGGTAAACGGCATCACAATTCAGGGACAGAACCACTGGAACTTCCGCATGAACGCCTGTCGCAATGTGGTGATAGAGGATCTCAAGATCTTGGCCGATATGGCCTGGTCTGATGGTATTGACCTTGTGGGGGGCGAGAATATTCTCATTCGCCACATTTTCGTCAAGAATGAGGACGACTGTATATGCATCAAGTCCTCCTTTGCCAGGAGTGGCGGCTTCAAAGGCTTTGACGTGCGCAATGTGCTTGTGGAGGACTGCATTTTCTGGAGCGGCCCCCGAGGCAATTCCATCGAAATCGGCTATGAGACCAATAATTCCACCATTGAGCACATTGTGTTTCGCAACGTAGACGTCGTTCACCGGGAGACTCAGGAAAACAAATTCCACCGTAGCATTATCTCCATCCATAACTCGGGAAATGCCATTATTCGCGACATTGTATATGAGAACATCTATGCTGAAAGCACCGACGAAAATTTTGTACAGATCTCTCATATGCTCCAGCCCTCCTGGGGGGAGGGCAGAGGAAGCATGGAAAATATCACTATCCGCAATCTGACCCTGGCCGGTGGCGAACTCCGTCCCTCCAAGGTGTCCGCCCATGCTCCCAGAGATCCCGAGCCCCGTGTGACGCGTAATATTACCTTTGAAAATCTTACTGTTCTCGGGGATCCGATTCGCTCCAAAGAGGATGCTATTGCGCATGGGTTTACCCTTGACGATGATGTTGAGAATCTTCGGTTTTTGTGAGAAGATTCGTGCGATCATCATGACGAGGGGCGTACGAGAGCGCATCTGTCGATAAAACTCAGTTTGACGAGGGAAATGTATATGAAATACAAAGGGACGCTTATTGTTGTTAAAGATTGTAACCGCGCGTTAAAGTTCTATAGTGATATGTTTGGATTCCAATTGCTTCAAGACAACGATGGGAATATGGAATTGACGAATAATTTATATTTGCAGGAATTGGGATACTGGGAACAATTCACAAAAAGGAGAGTAATTCCAAACAGTAATCAATCTGAGTTGTATTTTGAAGAGCCTAATATAGAGCAATTTGTAGAGCGTCTTGAAATGCTTTATCCTGAAATCGAATATGTCAATCCCTTGATGACGCACAGCTGGGGACAAAAGGTGGTCAGATTCTATGATTTGGATGGTAACTTAATTGAAGTAGGAACACCGATATAATCAACAAATTCCAATATGTGGAACAATAAAATCGAAAGAAAGCGGAGGTTTAGGCCTCCGCTTTTTTGTGTGTTGTATGATGGTTCCGCCTTCGTGAGGGGTGGCACCCTGTTTTGCACTTTATTTTACGAATATCCTACCGACGAATGTAATTCGTCAGCACATGGCTTTTCTTTCTTGGTTCTTGTTTCTTTTCTCCTGAAAAGAAAGAAGAACACGTTCCCTTTTTACTTTTTTGACAGTCTGAGGCGTTCCCGCAAAGGGAACGCCTCTTGTTTTTACGGATTTGGTTTTTCTTATTTGAAGTATCTCTTCAGCAGACCTTCCAGACCGCGGCCGTGACGAGCCTCGTCGCGGGCCATTTCATGGACGGTGTCATGGATAGCATCCAGACCGTTCTTCTTTGCGCAGACGGCCAGATCGAACTTGCCGGCGGTGGCGCCGTATTCGCAATCGACTCTCCACTTCAGATTGTCCTTGGTGGTGGCCTTCATGTTGGGCTCCAGATCTTCACCCAGCAGCTCGGCAAACTTAGCGGCGTGTTCTGCTTCTTCGTAAGCAGCCTTTTCCCAGTACAGACCGATTTCGGGATAGCCTTCCCGATGAGCGATGCGAGCCATGCACAGGTACATACCCACTTCGGCACATTCGCCGTTGAAGTTGGCCATCAACTGGTCAAAGATAAATTTCTTATCTTCCTCGCTGATGTCGGGGTTGTTCTTCACGGTTTTGCCGTATACGCCGTATTCATGCTCGGCGGCCAGCTTGGCGCCTTCTTCCATTACCTTGAACTTGTCGGCGGGAACCTTGCAGACAGGGCACTTTTCGGGAGCAGCGTCTCCCTCGTGAACATAACCGCAAACACCACATACAAACTTTTTCATAATTCAAATACCTCCGTTATACATTTGATACGCTTTTTATTTTTAGGAATGATTCCTAATCTTTGATTGTATTATACCATATTTTATGCGATTCGTCAAGGGGGTATTTGTAAACTAATTGTGAATTTTTTAAATCTTCCGCCATTCGACGGAATCCGAAGAAAAAAAAGACTACAATGGGGGAGAGGTGAACACAATGATAAATTATGAAGTGAGCGAGCGAATCCTGACCGTGACGATTCTTGGGGAGATCGATCATCATACCGCCATCGGTCTGCGCACGGAAATTGATGGGCTGGTGCGGAAATATTCTCCCCTCTGCCTGATTCTGGATTTCTCCCGTGTGGATTTTTGCGACAGCAGCGGCATTGCCCTGGTATTGGGGCGCTATCGGTTGATGAAGTCCCTGGGAGGCGAGGTGGAACTGATCCGTTTGCCCGAAAATGTGAGCCACATTTTTGATATGGCGGATCTGAAACGATTGGTTAAGATTGGGTAAGGCTCGAAAGCGAGAACCGTTTTTCGTGAAAGGAATCTATGTAATATGAAAGAAATCAATCAAATGACCCTTGTGTTTGAGGGGCGCTCGGTGAATGAAAGCTTTGCGAGAGTGACGGCGGCGGCCTTTTTGGCCCAGTTGGATCCCACCCTGCAGGAGATTGCGGAGATCAAAACCGTGGTTTCCGAGGCTGTGACCAACTGTATCGTGCACGGTTACGAAGACAAGCCGGGGGCGGTGCGCATGAAGGTGCAGATTTTTGAAGGTGGAAGGATCCGCATTACGGTTTCCGACAAAGGAAAGGGAATTCCCGATATCCCTCAGGCCATGACCCCCTGTTTCACCACGGGGAACGAGGATCGGGCAGGAATGGGCTTTTCTATCATGCAGGGCTTCAGCGACAAAATTCGTGTGCGCTCTTTTCCGGGGCGGGGTACTACCGTTGTGATGGAGAAATACATAGGCGGCCGAAAGGAAAAGACCGATGCTTGAGGACATCTCGGCGCGGGAGGAGGATTTGGTCAAGGCCCATTCCCGTCTGGTGACCTCTTTGGCGGCGCGGTTTTTGTACAGCGGGCAGGAGTTTGAGGATCTTTGTCAGGTGGGCATGATGGGGTTGCTGCGGGCGGTGCGGAATTTCGACGAAAGCCGCGGACTCTGCTTTTCCACCTACGCTGTGCCCGTGATTTTGGGGGAAATTCGCCGCTTTTTGCGGGACGACAATGCGGTGAAGGTGAGCCGATCCTTGAAGGAAAATTACATTCGTTTGCGGCGTGCGGAGCAAGCCCTTTCCAAGCAGATGGGAGAGTCTCCCACCCTGTCCGAGTTGTGCGCGGAAACGGGGCTCAGCAGGGAAGAAGCTCTGCAGGCCTTGGAGGGCGCTTCCCGCCCCGTCTCTCTGGAATCTCCCGTGGGGGAGGATGGGAATCTGGCTCTGGGGGATACGGTGCCCGTTGTGGATTCGGTGGATACCTTCGACCGCTTGGCCTTGAAGGAGGGGATTTCTTCCTTGCCACCGATGGAGCGACAGATCATCACCCTTCGTTATTTTTATGCCCGCACCCAGCAGCAGACCGCCGATGCTTTGGGATTGACCCAGGTGCAGGTCTCCCGTAAGGAAAAGAAAATCCTTCAGATCCTCCGCCAACAGTTTGACGTAGGTTAGAAATAGAATCCTGCGGATGTCTTTTTCCCCGAAAAACAGAAAGAGCCGACTGTCGTTTCCGATGGTCGCCTCGTTTCTGTCATTCTTCGTTTTTACAAATCATCGACGTCCTGGATCGGGGTATCCCCCTCGCGCGTGACGCCGGTATAGCTTCCCAAGACATCGGATCGAATTCCGTCATCACGGGTCATTCGAAACTCTCTTGCCAGGGAAATCGGATCGGGCCGTTTGCGCTCTTCCTTTGAAGGCGCCGAAGAATTTTTTTTCTTATCCATGCCTCATCACCACCCGTAGTTTGTGCGTCAAAGAGGCTCGTATGTAAGGAAAAACCTGCCAATTTGAAAAAGTTAGGAAAAAATTCACATTTCCCTCTTGCTTTTTTTACTATAATATGGTATACTAATCGAGCGCGCAAAATGCGTGACATTATAATCTTATTACACACACAGCGTTCCTTATGCCGGTGGTCCGCGTGGCGGATCTGCAACGGGACAGCGCTGTGGCGGTGCACAACCGAAGGAGGAAACAAATCATGGCTATCATTTCCATGAAACAACTGCTCGAAGCAGGTGTCCATTTCGGACATCAGACCAGAAGATGGAACCCCAAAATGGCGGAATACATCTTCACCGAACGCAACGGTATCTACATCATCGATCTTCAGAAGACCGTGAAGAAGGTGGAAGAAGCCTACAACTTTGTTCGTGAAATCACCGAACAGGGCGGCGAAATTCTTTTCGTCGGCACCAAGAAGCAGGCTCAGGAATCCATCAAGGAAGAAGCTGAACGCGTCGGTATGTACTTTGTCAATGCCCGTTGGCTCGGCGGTATGCTGACGAACTTCTCCACCATCAAGAAGCGCATCCAGAGAATGGATCAGCTCAAGAAGATGGCCGAAGACGGCACCTTTGATCAGCTTCCCAAGAAGGAAGTTGTCAACCTTTCCATCGAAGCTGAAAAGCTGGAAAGAAACCTGGGCGGTATCAAAGAAATGAAGAAGCTTCCCGCTGCAATCTTCATCGTTGACCCCAAGAAGGAACACAACGCTGTTGCCGAAGCCCGCAAGCTGAACATCCCCATTATCGCTATCGTTGACACCAACTGCGATCCCGATGAGATCGACTATGTCATTCCCGGCAACGATGACGCTATCCGCGCCGTCAAGCTGATCACTTCCACCATGGCTAACGCTGTTCTGGAAGGCAAGCAGGGCGAACAGTTCGCTGAAGAAGCTCCTGCCGAAGCTCCCGTTGAAGAATAATCTACCTTAAATGTTAATATATTAGGAGGAACAAAAAATGGCTGTTATCTCTGCTCAGCAGGTTAAAGCTCTCCGTGATCAGACCGGATGCGGTATGATGGAATGCAAGAAAGCCCTCGTCGAAACCGACGGTGATATGGAAAAGGCTGTTGTCATTCTCCGCGAAAAGGGTCTGGCTACCGCTGCCAAGAAGGCTTCCCGCATCGCTGCCGAAGGTTATATCGGTGTTTACAACGACGGCAAGGTTGCCGCTATCGTTGAAGTCAACTGCGAAACCGACTTTGTTGCCAAGAACCCCGATTTCATTGCGTTCGCTAATGGTATCGCCGCTCTGGTTGCAAGCTCCAATCCCGCTGATATCGACACCCTCAACGCTTCCGTTCTTAAGGACGGCCAGACCGTTGAAGAAGTTCGCACCGGCCTTGTTGCCGTCATCCGCGAGAATATGACCGTTCGTCGCTTCGCCCGTATGGAGGGCAATGTTGCCACTTACCTGCACATGGGCGGCAAGATCGGCGTTGTTGCCAACTTCACTGCTCCTATGGATGCTGCCGACGGCAAGAGCGTTTGCATGCAGATCGCTTCCATGAATCCCGCTTACCTCGGCAAGGACAATGTTCCCGCTGAAGTTATCGAAGGCGAAAAGGCTATCATGGTCGCTCAGATGCAGCAGGATCCCAAATTCGCCAACAAGCCTGCTCAGGTTCTGGAAAAGATCGTTTCCGGTAAGCTCGGCAAGTTCTACAGCGAAAACTGCCTGCTGGAACAGGAATTCATCCTGGACGAAACCACCACTGTCGGCAAGTTCATCGCTTCCCACAACACCTCTCTTGTTGAGTACGCCCGTTTCGAACGCGGCGAAGGCATCGAGAAGAAGAAGGACGACTTTGCTGCCGAAGTTGCTGCCATGGCCGGCGGTAACAACTGAGTGTAACAACTCTTCAACCCACCACGGGAAACTGTGGTGGGTTTTTTGTTTTGGTTTGATATTTCTGCTTTTCGAATTTGATGTTTGCAGCCCGGAAAACAATTCTGCACATCTTTTGGATTGCTCTGAAAAGCGAGACTTGAAGATTGTAGAATAAATTGAAAAAATCCTCCCATGGAACCCCCTTGCGTGACATGATTTAAGTCAATATTGTCCGAAAAGAACACAACATTGTCTCTTGAAATCTTTTTGTTTTTTTTGTACTATAAATATATAACATGGGATGTTCCCCCAAAGGAGGTCTTTTCTTTGAAAAAACTGTTTTCGCTTCTTCTGGCGCTGTTCATGACCCTTGGTCTGCTGACATGTTTTCCTGCCGTAACCGAGGCAGAAGAAAACAAGAATCTGTTTGCCGATGCTACGTGGAACCTCGGCGCCTTTTATGATACGGCGGAACCCAATACCGGCCTGTCGACGACCCGTCGGTACACGGTGATTTCCTGCAAAGAGGGAGACGTGTTTGCCTTCCATATGCCTACCATCAACTGGAGATTGTATGTTTATCCTGCCGATGACCAGGGCTCTATCAACGGCGACTGGTTTGAAATGAAAGACGGGATGCAGTACGTGATCAAACCCATCAACGGGCGGACTCCCACCAAATTGCGGATTACCGCTTGCCCCCGTCCTGACGGAGTGATCACCGATGACATGTGGACGAAATTCGATGTGGAATGCTTCACTGTAGCCCCCTCTGACCCTGCGGAAGATTTGTTCTCAAAAGCCACTTGGGAGCGTGGGTCCTTTTATGATGGGGCTGAGCCCAATCTTGCTCACGTCAACACCCGCCGCTATACGGTTCTCTCCTGTGAGGAAGGAACGGTTTATACCTTCAGCATGCCCACCACCAACTGGAGATTGTATGTTTATCCTGCCGATGAAAATGGCTCCATCAGCGGGGATTGGTTTGAACTGAAGGACGGTATGGAATATACGGTTAAGCCGATCAACGGCCGTACCCCCACCAAGCTGCGGGTTACTGTCTGTCCCAATCCCGACGGACAGCTTACCGATGCTGCTTGGACAACCTTCGACGTGAAATGCTTTATTTCGAGTGGAGAGACCTCTGCTATGCTTGCTGACTACAACCTTTTCCGGACCGCGGAATGGAAAAACGGTTCCTACTACGGTAATGCCGTTCATGGCGGTGCCGACCGTCGTCATGCCTTCTTCCCCTGCAACCTGAACGATACCTTTACCTTTGATTTCACGGGAAAAGATTTTGGTCTTTGGGTCTACTATTATGACAAAGACGGCGAGATTTCCGACTTTGGGTATACCGAGATCACCGATGATAAGACGATCAAGATCGAGGAGAAAAACGGAAGAATTCCCACCGAGCTGCGCATTTCTGTTTATCCCATCGCGGGGGGAGATATTTCCGAGGCCGCCTGGAAGACCTTTGACGTTTCCTGCACGCAGGAGTCCGACTATATCAAGGTTGCAACCATGAACTACGGGCTTTGGTTCGACGGGGTGACGAAAGGCGTCGAGGACAGTAAGGTTGATGGCGTGCTTGCCGCATGGAAAAAGATGTTGGATGACAACGATGTTGACATCCTTTGCGGCCAGGAATGGTTGAAGCATTTCGACCGCAGCGGAAAAGTTGCCGCAGAAGATGCCCTGTTTGCTTATAAATATAAGTATCAGTTCTCTACTGCCAGCACCATGAAAAACATGGTTTCTAAATTCCCCTGTACCGATTTTACCCATATCGCACATACCAAGAATGCTTCCCGCGGATATACGAAAGCATATACCGAAATCAACGGAAAAAAGGTTTGTCTGATCAATGCTCATCTTTCCATTGAACCCTCCTTTGATGTGAACCGTAAGGCGGAATATGAAGATCTTCTGAGAGAAATGGAAAAAGAGGAATACGTAATTGTCTTCGGGGACTTCAATGCCTATACGACAAGAGAATTCAAGAACTTTACAGATGCAGGGTATTCCATTGCCAACGGCGGCAAGAAAGGAATTTTTGCAACCTGGACCAATTTCGGGAAAGATTCTTCCTGGGGGAATACGGCAATTGATAATATTGTCGTGAGCCCCAATATCGAAATTTTGAAGGTGTCCTGTGATCGCAGAGAGTTGAGTGACCACAACATGCTTGTTGCCGAGTTGCGCCTCCTGGACGAAGCTCCGAAGGATCCCGATCCCTCTACCGACTCTTCCACCGCAACTTCGACCAACTCCTCCGCAGATGACACCACCGATACTGCACCCAACACCACATCCGATATTGCAACGAACTCCTCCAATGTGACCGAGACAGCCGATGCAACTTCGAATGTTACGGATGTCAATGACGAAGAAGGGTCTTCTGCCCTTGTAATCGGCCTTGTAGTCGGCGCTGTTGTCGTTGTTGCCGGAGCAGTTGTTGGATTTATTTTCTTCAAAAAGAAAGCAAACGCTTCCAAGTAAGATTTGAGCGATGTTGGCTCTTGTCCTTGTTAATGTGCGTTTATTGAAATTTGTAGAGAGCCGCGAGACAGTATTTGTCTCGCGGCTTTTTTGTAGAAAAAAATAGCATATGAAAAATCAATGCCGGGAAGAATGTCGTCCTTCGCTTTTTGGTTGTCGGCGTTTTATTTCAAAGTTTCTTTGCAGAAAACAGATTGCATTTTTTCTTGGTTTATGATATAATGAAGAAAATCAGGAGTAACGCCGTTCGGTAACTCCGATTCTGTTTGGGAAAAGATGCAGTGTCGCTTCTTTTTTCACGTTGTTTTTACAAATTATCAAAATGGAGGATGTTATGAAACGAATTTTGGTTGCATCAGTTCTTGCAATTGCTCTGGTTCTCTCCCTCGTGCTTTCAGCGGGGGCTGTGTCGGTCAACGAGGTGTTTGCCTATTCCGATCCCAACTGGGGAAAGGGGAACAATGTTACAGCCGACGGCCTTTGGAGATACGAGTGGTTTGCTCGGGAAACTCAGACCTTTGCCGCAATGGATTGGAATGCGTCAGGGTCTTATTATGAAGCTCAGTTCACAACGGCTGCTGCTTCCGATACCCATTGGTATTGCCGTGTCCGTTCCAACGGGACCAATTTGCACCCCGGTGCACAGGCCGATGCGGTAATGACCTTTGTTTGTCCCGAAAGCGGAACAGTTGAGCTTTCCGTGAATCTGCAGCGGCAGAACAATCCCAATCCCGACGGAAACACCGTCCGCGTGATGCTCAACGATACGATTGTTCCTATCAATGGGCAGGAGGAACATAAGCTGGAGAGCAAATCTGCCTTTTCCCTTGCCGTGACCGCAGAGGTTCAGAAAGGGGATCTTCTGCGCCTGATGTTGGGTTCTCAGGGGAATTCCGGCAGTGACGGGGTGAATTTCAGCGGGTTGAAGGTTAAGTACCTGTCCGGTGCCAATCTGGAGCCCGAAAAACCCTCCTTCACCATCACCTGCGTGGGTGACAGTATCACCGAAGGTTACGGCACTACCGGTGGATTTAAGGGCGTGAATGCATTCCCCTATGTGCTGGAGGGGCTGCTGGATAAGACGGGCCTTGCCGACTTTACGGTGGTCAACTGTGGCAAATCTGCAACCACTGCCTTGGTAAAGGGGGACCGTCCTTATAAACAATCGGCCGAATATGCCACCTCTTTGAAGAGCAATCCCAACGTGGTCATTATTTGTCTTGGTGCCAACGATTCCAAGACCGCAAACTGGAATGCGGCGCAGTATAAGGCCGATTACAAGGCGCTGATTTCCGAATACATCAACCTTCCCTCCAAGCCCACCGTTTATCTGTTTTATACCACCTATGTAGCGGATCAGTCCAAGACGGGATGCCGCCGCACGGTGATTCAGAACGAGATTATGCCCATCCAGGACGATATTGCCGCCGAGTTGGGATTGAAGATCATTGATCTGAATACCTTGACCAAAAATAATTCTACAAAATATACCGATGGGGTTCATCCCGATGATACCCTGCAGGCCATGATGGCGGAGTATATATTCAACGCCTTCTGTTCTGAAGGTGTGGCGGGGCTGACTGCGGCAAATGCTACCGAGAAGGTGGAGATGATTGAGCCCTCCGAGGAGACGGTTTCCACCGATACAAGCGCCAACACCTCTTCCTCCGACGTTGCTTCGGACTCTGATTCCGATTCTGCAACCGACAGCTCTGCAGACGGTACTGCGCAAACCGACACCGATCAAGACGTTACCTCTTCCGATGTGTATGTTCCCACGGTTCCTATCGAAATCGTTGTTTCTTCGACAACGGATGTTGCTCCCGAATCGGGGAGCAACGGGATCCTTTGGGTCTGCATTGCAGGAGGTGTCGTCCTGATTGCAATGGGAATTTTGGTTTGGTATTTTACGATTCATAAGAGAAAGTAAGACAGAAAAGGATTATGAAACCGATTGCAATTCCCTGTGTGGGAGACCGTGTCACCGAGGGAATCTGACTCTTATAATAATAAAGCGCACCGATGAAAATCGGTGCGCTTCCTTGTATGCTTTTTATTTGGTTCCGAAAAGACGGTCGCCTGCGTCGCCCAGCCCGGGGAGAATGTAACCGTTTTCGTTGAGGCAACGGTCCAGGGTGGAGACGAAGATGTGCACGTCAGGATGGGCTTCCGCTACGCGGGTAACCCCTTCGGGTGCGCCGATGACTGCC
>JAGAOU010000010.1 GCA_017623595.1 Clostridia bacterium | reverse complement strand
TCCCTCTTGGGGAGCGCCCCTGAAGCGTGTTGCCGTTGCCTCGGACAAATTGTTGCATTTTAAACTCATATATCGGAGGTAACACACGATGAAAAAAATATTCACGCTCCTTCTTTTCGCCGCCCTTCTCTGCGGCCTTTGTATCACCGGCTTTGCGGAGGAAAAAGAAGAAACAGATTATCTCGCTACGATTCCCCTTGCTGCATATCATGGGTATACCTCATTCACGGAAATTCCGCAAGAACTGTTGCACGATTATCGTTACGGAATTACCGCCATGCTTTTTGATGAACTGTTTCGCTTGAACATCATTCCGGAGAATTATAAAGTACTTCAACATTACCCTTCGGAAGAAGAATTGGCTTCCAGTTTAAAAATTCCCGTTTCGGAGTTGAAAAATATTATAGATCGCCTTTACGGCAAGGGTGCCGGAGATCGAGCCATCATAGGTCAGGAATTTCATCATATGAAACCGGAACTTGATCTTTTTCCCCTGGAAAAGGAAGATGCTTACGCCTTTTGTCCGGCAATTTATCAGGGCACCTCGGGGCTTCTGTACTATTCGAAACAACTTGATTCCGAAGTTGTAGGCGAAGATCTCATTATCCGTTCTGTTTATGCGGAATGGGAATATGGAGAAACAGGATCCGATCAAAAAATCCCGGTGATTGTATATTCTGTGGAAAATAGTTTTTCAGAAAGAAACTACAACACCCTTGCAACATGGGAAGAAAAGACCGGAACAAAGCCGCCTTTTTATACGAAAGTGGAATCTCGGATTCGTGGTGGCGAATTCGACGAATATCTGCCCGTTTACAAGCACACCTTCAAGCCCAACGGGGACGGCACCTATTACTGGGCGCAGACCGAGTTGGAAACGGCTGGGAAGGAAATCCCATTGTCTGTGATTGATCCTTCTGCAAAAGAGGAAAATACCGACACTTCCACCGCTACCGATGTTTCTACGGGAACGGTCACCGATGCGGTTACCGATGTGTCGACGGGCAGCGCCACCGATGTGGTGCAGCAGGAGGAAAGCTCTTCTGCGGTGTGGATTGTGGTGGCAGTCGTCGCCGTGGCCGCTGTGGCCGCCGTTGCCGTGTTCTTCGTGCTGAAAAAGAAAAAAGCGTAACCATCAACAAAATTGCAGAGCAAGAAGCGGACATCCGAGGATGTCCGCTTTTCGTTTAATCTTTTCGTTTAATAATCTTGTACTCTTTCCCTGTCACGTGCCAACGGTCGCTCAGCATGTCCTGAATGCGGGAGACCAGGATCGCATCATACACCGTGGAATCGTTGCGCCCCAAGGCCTTGCAACGCTCCGCAATCTCGTCGTAGGAACAAAGATCGGGATGAAGCTTCAACAGCTGGCATTGGTGACGTCCCTTGCTGATTCCGGAAGCACGGTAGGCAATCGCCTCCTCTATTGTGGGCGTCTGCCAGCCCTCGCTCTCTAAAAAGACCTGCCAGCGATCATGCTCCGCCCGCGCCAGACCATCCAGAACCTCAGGCGTAAGATAATTCTCCAAAAGCACCGCTTCCGCTTCGGGGTCATCGGTATAATCCAATCCCAGAGAGAGCAGTTTATAACGAATATGCATGGCATTCGCCCGATTAGACTTTTTCGAGACCTCATTCATGGCATTGTACTGCTGCAACGCCACACCAACATCCAGATCACCGGAGCTGTAGACATCGGAATAGACCAAATTGGTGGATTTCGCCAAGGCTTCCAGATAGGAACCGGGCAAGTGCTCCACAGTATAAAGCTCGTCAATCCGTCCGAAGGGTGTAATTTCATAGGAATGGGCGCGCGCATAAGGATCCACCTCCTGCAACAGAGATACCACCTCCGTCTTCGTCGGATTCGCCACATAAGCAAAAATCGGGGGAGCATTCGTGAAGGTGCCATCCAAGCGGTAAAGCAACCGCCGCAGAGCCACCGCACGGGAAACCACCTCTTTTTCCCCGTCACAAACCATGACATAATTGGCCTCCCCACAATGGGTCGCAACAAGAGCGGCAAACTGTTGCTCGGTCTTGTAATTGAAGCAATGAAAATCGTATTTCCCCGAAAAAAGGTTGGGATATGCGGTTTCAAAATCCGAAATTTCATTCTCCTTATCCTTAGCAAGAAGGGTGATGGACAATTGGAACCCCCAAACCTGTCCCATCCATGCAACCGTCCGCAGAGCCTCCTGCGCCGCACGGGTAAACCCGGTGATCAGCACCGAAATTTTCCCGTCTTTCCCGTAGCAAGGCAAGGGATAGCGATCCAAAAGATGATCCACCGCCATCAATTCCTCATTGATGATCTGAATCTCCATCCGCTTCTCCACCGAATCCAACAACAATTCCGCCGTAGGATCGGAGGAGCGCAAAAAGATCGCCTTCTTTTCGGGCATGTTACCGGGCGCATCGCGCAACAATGCCAAAGCATCGTTCAAGTTTGCCTCCTCATCGTCGGAAAGGCAATAATAACTCACAGACCGCTTTGCAAGCAGTTGATTCAGCCCGCCGATATTCCAATCCATCACCATGCAATTCAAATCACGGCGCAATTCCGCATAGTCATTGGAAGCCCTGCGAGGGGCCAGAAAAAGCATATCGCTGCGGCGATCCTTGCTGCGCAGGTCCCGCGCCAGCATTTCGGAGCGCTCATTGATCTGTGAAAAGACAAAAATCGGGCGTTTTCTGTGCTTCATGCGGAACATCTGCAAATAGGACAGACACCGCAAAACCAGCGCAACCGCCGTCATGGCAAACACCACGGGGAGCAAAACGTGAACCGCCCCCAGCCCAAGGCAGTAAACATCCACCTCCAACTCCGTGGAGAGCGACTGCTCCACAAAATCGTGATAGTCCAAATAATCGGCGTCCAGAGAAATCAATTGCAACGTATGAATCAAATTCCCGATCAGCGCCGAAAAGAAATTATACTGCAAAAAATAGGGAGGAATATAAATCACATATGCCGCAAGGGCGCACCCCACCATGGAAAACAAAAACCGCAGTTTCCCCAATCGGCGAATAAAGGCCGCGACCCCTGCCAGGAACAACAGTCCCAAAGCAAGCAAAAAGCAAACATACCAAATCATAGCAAGCACCTCTCCTTTACCCCTTCATTATAACAGAACTGCCCCCGCCTTGTCAATGCGGGATAGCAAAAAAAGGGGTAAATTTCAATGTTTTTTCGAAAAAAGTCGATCTTGTGAAATAGGCTTGACAAATCGTCACAAGTGTGCTATTATAATAAGGTAAGAAAGTGAGGCATCTCTATGAAATACTACACCTCTGCCGATCAACTGATCGGACATACTCCCCTCTTGGAGCTGAAGAATCTCGAATCGGCCCTCCGTTTGAAGGCGAAGCTTCTTGCAAAGCTGGAATATTTGAATCCCGCAGGCTCGGTCAAGGATCGTGTTGCAAAAAAAATGATTGACGACGGAGAAGCGTCGGGACGGCTGACCCCCGATTCGGTAATTATTGAGCCGACCTCCGGCAACACGGGCATCGGCCTTGCGGCGGTTGCGGCGGCGCGGGGATACCGCACCATTATTGTCATGCCAAACACCATGTCGGCGGAGCGGTGCATGCTTATGACCGCATACGGCGCAGAGCTGGTGCTGACCGACGGCAAGTTGGGAATGACGGGCGCCATTCAAAAGGCGGAAGCGCTGGCCAAAGAAATCCCCAACAGCTTCATTCCCGGCCAATTCACCAACCCCTCCAACCCGCAAGCCCATTACGAAACCACGGGTCCCGAAATTTGGGAGGACACCGACGGCACCGTTGACCTTTTTGTGGCAGGCATCGGCACGGGCGGAACCATCACGGGGACAGGGCGCTACCTGAAGGAACAAAACAAAAACATTTGCGTCGTCGGCGTGGAGCCCGCAACGTCGGCGGTCCTTTCGGGGAACGCGGCAGGAGCCCACGGCCTGCAGGGCATCGGAGCAGGTTTCATCCCCGAAGTATTGGATACCAATATTTATGATTCCATCGTCCCCGTCACCGAGGCGCAGGCCTACGAAACGGCACGGCTTTTAGGAAAAAGGGAAGGAATCCTCGTTGGGATTTCCTCCGGCGCGGCTCTTTGGGCGGCAATAGAAGAAGCAAAGCGGCCCGAAAATGAAGGAAAAACCATCGTGGTGCTGCTGCCCGACACAGGAGACCGCTACCTCTCCACAGACCTTTTTAAAGAAAGGCAATAAGATAATACAATACCGACGGAGAAGAACGCCGTCGGTATTTTTTATGCAAAAAAAGAGCGCCCCTCGGGAGAGGGGCGTCCTTTCAATGACACTCTAAAGCTTTATGCTTTTGGAGAAACTCAGTTGAATTTCTTGCGAAGAACAACAACAGCAGCGAGGCCAACCAGAGCGAGAACGCTCATAGCTGCGAAGGGCAG
>JAGAOU010000066.1 GCA_017623595.1 Clostridia bacterium | reverse complement strand
GACGTTCCTGTGGTTACGATCACGTCAAAGGGTGCCTTTGCTCGGGATCCCCTCTACAACGGTCTTCAGCTGCGGAAGGTGAAGGTGTCTGCCCATGTGCAATGCCTTTTGACCCCGGAAGAGATTCGGGAGAAATCGGTGGACGAGCTGGATCGCATGCTGGACGATGTCTTTACGTTTGATAATTTCAGATGGCAACAAGAAAACAATGTGATCATTGATGAGCCATTCCGCGCGGATGGTCTGCATCGTCTTTTGTATCAGTGCCCCCATTGCGGTACGGAGGGGCAGTGCGAAGGAAAAGGAATCCATTGGACCTGCCATGCCTGCGGTAAGCAATATGAGTTGACCGAAAACGGATTTCTTTCTGCTGTGGAGGGGGAGACCCGCTTTTCCCATGTCCCCGATTGGTACGACTGGCAGCGAGAGCAGGTGCGTAAAGAGATTGCGGAAGGCTGTTATCGCCTGGAGACCGATGTTGAAATCGGGCTTTTGGTGGATCATAAGGCGCTTTACATGGTGGGAGATGGGCATTTGTCCCATTCCGCCGACGGATTTGTGTTGACCGGATGTGAAGGCAAGCTTCATTATACGCAACCGCCTATTTTCTCCTACAGCCTCAACTCCGACTACTTTTGGTATGAGATAGGGGATGTGATTTCCATTGGGGATCGCAACTGCCTCTACTATTGCTTCCCCAAGGATAAAGGGATCTCGGTGGCAAAAGCCCGCATCGCAACCGAAGAGCTCTACAAAATCGCAAAAGAAGCAAAAAACGCAAAATGATAAAAAATCACCCGTGCGCTTTTCCGTGCACGGGTGATTTTTTTATGCAAGAGGAATGATTTTTAACAACCATGAGGAATGAAGGGGCATTTTCAGATAGGAAGCAAATTCCGTTGCGGTGAAGATCTCTTCCCGCACAATATCCAGGTTGTGTTCTTGATCTACGCAATAGTATTCCAGTTTGACTTTGTTTGTGTTTTTGACGTTTTTGAATTCAATCTTGATGTCCTTTTCGGGGGCATTATCGTCATCGTTGTAATAGGCAAGCATCAAATTCTGTTCTTCGCCCTTTGCTGCGGCGGCCCAGACATCGGCGCTTTCCCGTATAATCGGAACTGCGGTCTTTTGTTTGTAAAGATCGTTGAACATCACAAAGGGCCAGTATCCCTTCAGGGTGCGGGATGTGATGGCGGTTTCGAACATGCCGTTCATTCCGCCGGGGCGAGCATCATAATACATCAGGTTATCCAAGGCTTCGTTTTGGCTCATGCACATGGTTGCCGCAATAAAGGAAGCCCCTTTCAGCTTTTTTTCCGTGTCGAGGGAGTAGACCCAATCCTCGTCCCGCCATCCCTTGACGTAGTTCCACTCGTTCAGAATGCTCTCGCATTCGGTTAATCCCGCAGCATCCAGAATTTGACGGGCCTTCCGGATTTTCTCTTGCACCTTTTCGATGTTGCTGGCATATACGTGCCAGGAGAAGAAATCGGGTTTTACCTCTCCCAAGGCTTGGAACAGGCCGTTCCACCATTCTTCCTTTACCGATGCACAGGCGGGACCTCCGATTTTCAGATGGGGAAAACACCCTTTTAAATGGTCCAACGCAATGCGGAAAAATTCATAGAACTCTGCCGCTGTGCCACCCCAACAGCGCTTATGGGTGGAATCATCGGTGTCCAGATCGGGTTCGTTCCAAATTTCCCAATATTCAATATTGAAGGTGTAGCCGTCGGCCCATCCCTCGGTGTAATGGCGGATAATATGCTCGCAGATCACCGCCCATTTTTTGAAATCTTTGGGAGGAAGGGTGTTGTATTTTTTCGACCAGTGTTCAATCTTTGATCCCAGACGGTAAAAAGCATGCCCTCCGCCCAGCTCAATGACCTGCATGTATTCGTCGGTCAGTTGGAAATCGTAAGAGGCGGGATCGGTGGGATCTGCATCAAAATCACGGAAGATGTTATTCACGTCCACTGTATGTTCTCCGCCGTAGGTGGCATAAAAGGCGGCATCGTGGGTGCGGCAGTAGGGAATTCCCGCGCGCTGAAAATGATGCAAATTTGTGATTCTTTGATCTGATGCAAACTTATACGCAGGGCCATTGTTTGTGCTGTGCATGGGTTTGACCTTGCCGCATTCTTTTGCAAAGTCAACAATGATTCGATCCATAAGACACACTCCTTTGTGTTTTCTGTTTTTTATTATAACATAAATTTATCCTGTTTTCTATGCATTTTTGTTTAGAAAATGTGCAATTTCGGTCAAAAGGGGCACCTTCCGTAAGGAATGTGCCCCCCCAAGGGTCTATATTATTTTTCGTTGCCTTCCGCAGGCTCCCCGTTGAGAACAGGTGTAGAGCCCTGCGAGGCGGTATTGTTTTGTGGGCGCTTTGTCAGCTTCTTACGCCACCAAATTAAAACAGTCAAGCCTGCGGCTCCGACAAGAAGGAGAGCAGCTGCACTCAAATATCCCGTCAAGGCGTTCTTTTGGTGAATCTGTTGCAGTTCTGCCTCGGTTTTTGCATCAAAAACAAAGTGTTTTCCCGTATCCTCTCCCTGCCATTCCTTCCGATAACTTTCCATTAGTTCCTTGTAATTTTCCTGCAGAATCGATTCCTGATCCTTCAGATCGGAGCAGGAAAAACAGCCGCTTAATGTCAGGTCTCCCGGATAGGCGTTCTCGTTCATCAGATAGTTGTTGCATTGGGTGCGAATTGCTGAATCTGCATCCACGCGCAGGGAAGCATAGCACAACTCCAGGTTGCGATCGTAGAAACAAACCAGATAATACTGTGCTCCAATCTGATGGGTTTGAGGATTTTCGTAATAGGTGTAGGCATCGATGACAATCATCTCCCGAAAGCAATACTCCGTATTGTTGTCAAGAGCGATGAAATTCATTTTTTCCTGGTTTTTGATCGGCTTATCATCCTCCGAAGAGAAGGTTTCAACGGCCAGCATTGCACTCATGAGAAGCAACAGAGCGCAGACAAAAATCAAGGCTCCGTTGACAAAAAGCATGCGGCTTTTTTCCGATTCTGCGGAAATCATCCAATAAGGGGAATTTGTCGGTTTGATCAGAGGCGATTTTAGATCCATAAAAGTGCTTCCTTTTATTCTTTATCGTAAGCGGTGATCATGTTGGTCAGTTGGTCCAGCCCTCTTATTCCATCCTTTTCCGCGGCATCGGTGATATACATGGCCATGATCATGATGAAGGATTCTTTTTCTTTGCGGACCAAGATTTTCATGTATCCGCCTTCTCCCGAGACAGTAAAGTTGAAGTAGGCTCTTTGATAAATATGTCCGCGGAACTCCTCTTCGTCGGAGGTTCCTACCTGATGTACCTGGGAGCCCTCCGGCATTCCGGTCATATCGCCTTCCGTATAATACTCCAGCACTTCAACATCGGAAAGGGGAGACCCGTCGGGGTTTGTCATTTTTTCGGTGGTGCGGGCGATGTACAGAATACGGGCGCCCGATTCGCTGGCAACAATTGCCTCCATGTCCATGGCGGAATCTTCTTCGGTCTCAACCATGTAGGTCAGGTTGTAATATCCCTTCGGCAGTTCAAGACGAAGGTCTGCCTCCTTCATGGTGAACACATTGTCCGAGCTCCAGCTTCCGCCTGCCACGAATTGTCTGCTGTCCAACCAGTAACGGAGCACTGTAATCAGTAAAAATCCTACCACAACACCCAGAATCGAGAATGTCATGGTGCGGTTTCTCTTTTTAATTTCCTGTCTGCGTGCTTCTTCCTGTTCCCGCATGGCCTGCCGTTCCGCATCGGTGAACACCCGTTCCCCGCATTTTGGACAGTTTTTGATGCCTCCCGAGACTTCGGTGCCGCAGAATCTGCAGATGGCCGTTTCTCCGTCGGGTTTTTTGCGGAAGGGAATGTCAAAGCCCTGTACGAAATAGTCACCGATTTCTTTGATTTTTTTCACGTCCTCCTCGGCTTGACGGTCCAGCACCCCATAGGTTTCCATGCCCGAGGCCTTTGCATTTTCCAGAGCAACGGGATGATCGTCGAAAAAGGCAATGTCCGAGGTCTCGCACCCTAAGGTTTCGGCTACCTTGTAAAACAGTTCTGTTCCCGATTTGGAAAGACCGAAATCCTCCACCGACCAAATTTTGTCAAACAGATCAAAGACACCGTTGCTCTTCAGGCAGGGGTCGGTGACAATGTGGGGGCTGGCGGTCAGCACATAGAGGGAGGCCCCCTCTTCCTTCCGCTGCTTCAGATAGGCTTCCACACCCGGCTTCAGCTTGATGTTGTTTGTGTATTCATAAACAAGATTTTCTTCCATGCGGGAAACAATGGATTCTACCGTTCCCTGCACGCCCAATTCATTGATATAATATTCTGCAGACTTTGTATACCCCAAAGGCGTCAGAATCTTGATCAGGTCAGGCGCATACAGAATCCCGTCCTCATCCAAGACTTTATACATGCCTGCCGTGTATCTGGGCATGGAATCCACCAAAGTTCCGTCCAGATCAAAAACGCAAATGGATTTCATTTCAGTAACCTCTTTTTATTTTTTTTCAGTATACCACAAAATTCGTGGTTTGTCAACATATAAAATGCACTTATTCTTCCTTTTTCGCAGGGATTATTTTGTCTTTTTTATTGACTTTCCCTTTGATTTGTGGTATACTGGTTACAGAAGTGAAAAACGGAAATGACACGAAAAAACATCCCGAAAGGAGCCTGTATATGAATTTTTCCGAAATTGCCGAAAACAGACAATCCTGCCGCAGTTATGATCCGAGCCGTGAGGTGGAGCAGTCAAAGTTGGATTGCATTCTGGCTTCCGCTCGCCTGGCACCTTCCGCCTGCAACGGTCAACCCTATCATATTACCGTTTGTAAGGGGAACGCGGCAAAACAGGTGGCAAAAGCTGTGCAGGGAATGGGAATGAACAAGTTCGCCTCCGATGCTCCGATCCTGCTGGTCTTGTCGGAGAAACCTTATGTAAAATCGGCGGCGCTGGGCGCCAAATTCAAGAAAAACGATTATCGTTCCATTGATATCGGCATTCTTTCCGCCTATATCACCGCAGAGGCTACCGCACAAGGGCTGGGAACATGTATCCTCGGCTGGTTGGATGATGAGCCTATTCGTGCTCTCTGTGGCCTCGACGCCCCCGTTCGTCTTGTTATCACCCTCGGCTACTCTCGGGAGGAGGATGTCCTTCGGCCCAAAAAGCGCAAAAATATAAGTGAACTGACACATGTGGTGGAATAAACATCTGTTTTAAGTATTAAGAATTTTTAATATTATATCAGTATAATGCCGCGGGATTTTGTCCCGCGGTTTTTTAGCATGCATCAATAGAAAACAATGAAATCAATGAAATCAAGGAGGATGTTGTCATGTTAAAGAGAATGGATTCCACTCGCACCCGAAAGGAAAGACGTGGGGAAAGAGCCTCTCTCGGAATGTCTCTTGGGGGAGATCCCTTGAAATGTGGCTTGCACGATGAGCGGGTGGACAATGTGAGGATGCAAAGACCCGATCCTGCAAAGAATCTTCTTTTCGGAGATTGGTTCCCCTTTGTTCCCCGTTTCCAGCGGTGCTTGTCTTATTATTGCGATGAATGGTTGATACTCAACCGAAGCCGTGTAAAAGAATCCACTTATGTCAAGTATAGCGGAAGCCTTGAAAAATACATCAAGCCCCGTCTCGGCGCCTGTTCTGTGGAGACGGTGTCTACGGTTCTTGTGGAGCAGTTTTGTCATGATCTTTTATTTGAAGCGGCGCTGTCTCCCAAAACCGTTCGAGATGTTTTGGCCGTCCTTCATTCTGTTTTGAAATATGCGGAAAAGCGGTCGGCCCGATCGGTTGATCCCATTGAAATTATATATCCGAAGATCCCGAAGTGCGAAATGAGAGTATTGTCTCAAGAGGAGCAAACAACCCTGGTTCAGTATCTTCTCAAGGATATGGATTCGTGCAAATTCGGGGTGTTGCTTTCGCTGATGACAGGTATGCGCATCGGTGAAATATGCGCCTTGCGATGGAATAATATTTCACTGAGCGACCGATTGATCAAAATCGACTCCACTATGCAACGTATTCGCAACTTGAACAACGAGGGGAACGGACGGACCAAGGTGATTATCAGCGCCCCCAAAAGCGATACCTCCGCACGGGTTGTACCTTTAACCGATTTTGGAATTGATCTTTGCTGTATGCAATACCCAAGTGACGATCCCTCCGCTTTTGTTTTGACGGGTACATCGGACCGCTATATGGAGCCTCGTACCATGCAATACCGAATCCGAAAGTATACCGAAGCCTGCGGACTTTCGGGGGTGCATTTTCATACCCTGCGCCATACCTTTGCAACCCGATGCATTGAGGTGGATTTCGAAATCAAATCCCTCAGCGAAATCCTGGGGCATGCAAGCCCCCGCATCACCCTTGAACGCTATGTTCATTCTTCCCTGGAACTCAAGCGCAATAACATGAACAAGCTCTCTTTCCTCGGGTTATAATTTGTCCGTACCACAGGGGTGGAGTTGAATGGGAACAAAACAATCCCCCCGCCATGCGGGGGGATTGTTTCGATTTTAACGGAGGGTGGGCCCATTTTCGCCCATCTTCCAAATGTTAACAAAGTCCCAGCCCTCAAATACTGATTGATCGGTAAGCTGAGCTTCTGTGATGATCTTGACGAATTCGTGAGTTGGCAGTTTGGAGTACTTTGGATTCTGCAGTCCGAGAACATTCGCACCCTCATATTCATTGATGGGTTCGTAATAGGTGCGCAGGTTTTCCAGATTATAGTTGTTGCCAAACGGACCGATGTAATACTCCTTGAAGTCGTCCCAGGTCAGTTCCTTTTTGCCGGTGTCCTTGATATTGTAGTTGAGCACGGTATTACGGTCCAGCACCAAGCCGATGAGTGCGCCGTGGCAATATACTCGCTTGTCCTCGCAGATATTGGGCACGTTCACCTTGCCGGTAGCATAACAGTTGTAAACGGTGATTTTCTCATCCTCGCTGTAGGCCTTAAACACTTCCAGTGTTCCGATCAGGCTACCGCAGGGATTGTAATATCTGCGCCAGGGGCCACCGTTTCTGTTGGTGCTGTCCTGGCAAGGACTCCACCCGACATTAGGTGCGGAGATGTTGCCGGTAGCATAGCAATCGTATACATCACTGCGGGAGTAGATATGACCGATCAGACCGCCGATGCTGACACCACCGTAGTGATTATCAGAGGAAGCGTAGATGTCTACCTTGGCAGAGCATCGGGTAATATCCGTATAGTTGCCTGCCTTCCCCACAAGACCTCCGATGTCACCGCTAATCACATTGATGGATCCGGTGGTATTGCATTTCTCGATTTTGACACCAAAGGCCTCGCCGATTAGGCCGCCAACGCAAGGAGTTTCTCTGCTTGCGGTAAAAATGATGATCTCCACATCCGCAGAGCAATTCTCAACGGTGATGGTATGGGCGGGCTTATATTCGTCATCTGTCAGATAATCATGAATACTACCGATTAAACCGCCCAAATAGCCGCTGCCGGTCACCTTGCCGCTGACATGGCAATTCTTCATCAGGGCATACTTTTCATTTTTCAGCACCACATGGCCAACCAGACCACCGGTGGGGCTGTTGGAGCTTTGGAAGTTCACCGTTGCGGAACAGTTTTCAAAGGAACAACCGCTTCCATGCCCCACGATTGCACCTGTGTAGCCATCGGTGCCGGGTTGTATGGCGGTATTGTGTTCCACGGTGTAGTGATTGGCCTTGGTGTGGGCGTTGACGATCTTTATATTCTTAAAGTGGGAGTCCTCCACCCAAGTGAACAGACCTTGTGCATCGCCGTCCAGGCAGAGGTTGGAAATCGTATAACCGTTTCCGTCATAGTTGTGGCGGAAAGGGTTGTCTCCGTTGCCGATGATTACCCAGTTGGCCACGCTTGCCGTATCAATATCTGCAACCTGCTTGAAATGATAGCCCGTTTTGTTGACAACTTGCGTAAGATTCTTCAGGTCTTCGAGGGTTCGGATCAGATACGGATCGCTTTCCGTTCCGCTTCCTTCCCAAGTGCCCTTTGCCTTCACCGTAACGGAAATTTCTCCATACTTGCCCGATCCGTCATTGGCCGTAGCACGGATCTTTGCGGTTCCTGCTTTCTTTGCCGTTACCACACCTGCGGAGGATACCGAGACAAAATCCGAACCCGAGGAAACAGACCATTTTACGGATTTGTTTTCAGCATTGTCGGGACGCACCTGTGCCGTGACTGTGACGGAATCTCCCACATTGATTGCGGTTTTGTCTGCAGACAGGGTTATCGTGCTGACAAGAACCTTCGTGGGGGTATCGGGAGTATCTGTATGTGTTCCGGAAGAGGTGGTTGTGTCGGTGGAAGTCGTATTACTGTCGGTTGCGGTTTCGCTCACATCCGATTCTGTCGATGTATCCGCAGATGATTGCGTATTGGAGCTTGTGTTGCTGTCCGTGTTTGTGTCTGTGATGTCCGAAGAACTGCCTTTTTCTGTGGAATATTCGCTTTCGACGGAGGTTTGGGTGGATGCATCCTGCTCTGATTGCGGTTGCCTGCAGCCGACCAACGCCATTGTTAAGGCAAATATGATCAGCAGAGAGAGAAACAGTTTTTTCATGCCATTCGATCCTTTCTCCATGTTTTTTTAATTGCAGAGCTGCGTTTTGCTCGGCAAAAAGGGGCGCGCACAAGGGGCGCCGTGCAAAACAAAAAAGGCCTTGTTTCGCTGAACAAGGTCTTTGATCTGTTTTGTTGTTTGTCAAGAACAACTCCTCGGGGATTCGAAGATGCTTGTCCCCAACAGAGGTGTCAATTCTTGTTGAAACAGAGCGAGCCCTTGCACTTACAGTATACTTTATTTTTATGTGAAAAGCAAGGGGGTTGTTTGTTATGTTTCAAAAAGTTCGCAAAGCCCCATTCCTTGATTGGCTCACGGTTGAAAAAGATTGTCCCGCGCTTTTTTTGAAACGGAAATTAAAAGCAGCCTCACAAGGATGAGACTGCTATAAATTTTTTGTTGTAGAAATCGGCTCTGGTGAGAGCTTTCGATTGTTGTTTATCGTAACGGTCGATTAGCCTTCAAGCACGTATGCAAGCATTAAGCGGGCCGTGTTTTCGATGCCGTCCATATGTGTCCGCTCCACGCCGTGGCTGGAATATACGCCCATGCCAAAGGCTGCGGTGCGCAGGTTGTTGCCGCCCTTGATGGCCTGGCTTGCATCCGACCCATAGCGATAAAAAAGATCCACCGCATAATCGGCATCGCAACGTTCCGCCGCCGCAATCAAGCGGTTTGTCAGATCGTAATCGTAGGGCATGGCCGCATCCTTTGCGCAGATCGTGACCTTTTGCTCACTGCCGTCGGAGTCCGGCCCCAAAATAGCCACATCCACCGCCACGTATTCGGAAATTTCGTTGGGAACAAAGATACCGCCCAGTCCGATTTCCTCATAGAAGGAAAACGCAAATACGGTGTTGTATTTCGGCTTCAAGCCCTGTTCTGTCAGGTGTTTCAGCGTGGCAAAAGAGCAGGCCATGGCCGCCTTGTTGTCAATGAAACGGGATTTGATGTAGCCGTTTTCGGTAACTGTGAAGCGGGGATCGATGGAAACATAGTCTCCGTGCCGGATTCCCAGGCTTCGGACATCTTCCGCTTTTTTGACAGGCTCGTCCAGTAGGACAAAGACCGTGTCTTCATTGCGTTCCATGGTTCTCGCATCGACGTATGCATGGGTAGAGTGGTGGGCGCAAATCAGCATACCGGTATAGGTTTTTCCGTTTCTGGTATGCACTGTTACATTTTCGCCCTCAACGTTGGCAAAGTTGATGCCGCCAACCGCACGGAGGCGCAATGTGCCATCTGCGTTTATGCCGCGGATCATAAATCCCAGCGTGTCTGCATGGGCACTGATACACACAGTTTTGGAGGTGTCTTCTCCGGGGACCGTAATGTATGCGGTGTCGCGGTTGTCATAGGTGACTTGATAGCCGAATTTATCGGCGTACTCCTCGATCAGCGGCTTGATTTTCTCGTAGTACCCCACGGGGCTCGGTGTTTCGATCAGCCGCTCCATGGTGTCTTTCAAAAAGGACATGTCAATTTTCATAAAATCCTCCCCTTAAAAAATATATAAATGCCCGAAAGCCCTATGTTTCCAAGGGGTTTCGTGCACTTGTAAGCCAATGTGTATGATTCCCACTCGACCAAGACTAAACAATTCTGTTTATGTGTTTTTGCTTCTCGTTAGTCCTGATTTTTTTGATACACGATGTATCTGTATTATCCTGTGTTAAACCGCCCTTGTTATCGTTTTGTTATCGACGTTGATAACAAGAATAATTTTACCGTGGATAATTTGGACTTGGGATTGAATATATTATAAACGATTTTGCTTAGAAATTCAAGGGGCTTTGCTTAATTTGATTCACCTTTCTTTTGAATTCTAAATTT
>JAGAOU010000065.1 GCA_017623595.1 Clostridia bacterium | reverse complement strand
TGTCCTATTACTTCTCCAGTCGGGATGCCTTTGATTCGGTCTCCGATTCCAATGAACTCCTTCCCTGAGTTTTCTTTCATTTGCGCTCTCCCCTTGCGGAGGGCGCATTTTTTTGTTTTGGAAAGAACCGAAGAGAAGAAACGCCCTGTCTGCGGCGAAGAGGCTTCGGCGGAGTTTTTTGTGGGGGTGCTGCTCTGCCGAGAATCAAAAGAAAAGAAAATTTTTCTCTTTTTTTATACCGAAACGGTTTATTATTCTTCAAATTTCTTCCGTTTTCAAAGAGAGAATTTTTTGCGGTTGCGGGATTTTTAAGGGATCTGCTCGGTATAAAAAGAAGAGATTTTTGATCGGGCGAAGGGCGTGGGTTGTTCTTCTTTTTGCGGTGTTTGAACATTGTTTGGCGTTTTTTTTATATTTTTGTAAAACTCGTTTTTACGGGGGATTTTTTGCCGCTACCCCCTTGATTTTATGCTCTAAATATGTTAATATATAATAAATATGCTTGAAAAGGGGGATTGCATGGGTAAGGTGTTTTTGGTGGCGTCCGGAAAGGGCGGTGTGGGAAAAACCACGGTTTGCTCCAACGTTGCCGCCGCATTGTCCGAGCGTTATCGGGTGCTGGTGCTGGATGCGGATCTGGATCTGTCCAACTTGGATCTCGCCTTTGGTCTTCGGAACCGACATGTTTACGATCTGCAGGATCTGTTTTACCGCAATTGCTCCTTTGAGGATGCGGCGGTTCCTGTTCCCGGGCATCCAAACCTGACCGCCGTGTTTGCGCCCCTTCGTCGGGAGGTTCCCTCGGAGACTCTGTTACGGTTTGTCAAGCAGTTGGTCGAGTGCAAGCGGAAGGAGTATGATTTCATTTTTATCGACTGTCCCGCAGGTCTGGGGCAGGCGATTGAAATCCTCGCCGATCCCCGCTACCGCATCCTAATGGTCACCACCCCCGACCGCACCGCTGTGTCCGACGGAGAGCGCACCGCCGATGTTTTGTTCTCCCGCGGGTGTAATAAAATTCGCCTGGTGGTCAATCGGGTTCGCCCCTCTCTGATCAAGAAAAATCACGCTCCCGACATTGACGATATCATCGACACCACCGCTCTTCAGCTGATTGGGCTGATTCCCGAGGACGTGGGTGTGATTCGTGCGGGAAATACGGATACGCTGGTCTGTGATCTTCCCAAATCCCGCAGCAAAAAAGCCTTTGCCAACATTGCTTTGCGTCTTACGGGCGCCGATGTGGCTCTGGACAAATTCAACTGAAATTCACTTTTACGATATTCATTCCAACGGAGGTACCCAAAATGAACATCGCACTTCTCGCGAACGACAAGAAAAAAGAGCTCATGGTGCAATTCTGCATCGCCTACTGCGGCATTCTTGCAAAGCATGATGTCTGCGCCACGGCCATGACTGGCAAGCTGGTTTCGGATACCACGGGGCTCAACGTGTTCCGTTTTATGGAAGGAAAGGGCGGCGGTGCCGAGCAGATCGCTTCCCGCGTTGCCTATGATGAAATTGATCTGTTGCTCTTTTTCCGCGACCCCTCTCAGCAAAAGATGAGCGAGGCAGAGGAGACTCTTCTGCGCCTCTGCGATATGCACAGCGTTCCCTGCGCCACCAACATCGCCACCGCCGAGGTGCTGGTCACCGCTTTGGGCAGAGGGGATCTGGATTGGAGAGAGGTTTACCATTCGGAGAACAAGCCTCGCTTCAACCTGTTCTGATTTTTTGTATCTTACACGGCAGCCCCTTTCGGGGGGCTTTGCCTTTGGTTCGAAAGGAACGATAATAACATGGCACTGGAAATTAAAGCACCCCGCGGCACCAATGATGTTTTGCCCGCAGATTCTTACAAATGGCAGATCGTAGAGGATGCCGCCCGTCGGGTTTCCGATCGGTTCGGTTATCGAGAGATCCGCTTCCCCACCTTTGAGTCCACTGAGCTGTTTGAACGGGGCGTGGGGGACACCACCGACGTGGTCCAGAAGGAGATGTATACCTTCAAGGATAAGGGAGACCGTTCGATTACCCTCCGTCCTGAAGGCACCGCCTCCGCCGTCCGCGTTTGCTTGGAGCACGGGCTTTTCGGAGGGCTGATGCCTCTGAAGGCCTATTACGTGATCTCCGCCTTCCGTTACGAAAAGCCGCAGGCAGGGCGTTTCCGCGAGTTCCATCAGTTCGGCGCCGAACTGTACGGAACCTCCTCCCCTCAGGCCGATCGGGAAGTGATTGAGCTTGCCGCATCCTTCTTGAAGGAGCTGGGGTTGGGCGAGATCTCTTTGAACATCAATTCCATCGGTTGTCCCGAATGCCGTAAGAATTATCATGCGGCACTGAAGGAATATTTCGCTTCCCATGCGGAGGATCTTTGTGAAACCTGCAAAGGACGTCTTGACCGCAACCCCATGCGGATTCTGGACTGCAAATCTCCCGTTTGTAAGGGCATCGCCGCCGACGCACCGCTGATTCTCGATTATCTCTGTGACGACTGCAATGCTCACTTTGAAACCCTCAAGGCTTCCTTGACCGATGCAGGGATCTCCTTCAACGTGGATCCCCACATTGTGCGCGGACTGGACTATTACACCCGTACCGTTTTCGAATTTACCGATCCCGCTTCGGGATTGGCTTTGGCGGGAGGCGGCCGTTATGATGGGCTTGTTTCGGAACTGGATCCCAAGATGAAGGTTTGCGGATTGGGCTTTGCCGCCGGTCTGGAACGTCTGGTGGGCGTGATGGAAGATCGGGGGCTGTTCCCCGAATTGCCCCGTAAGGGCGCTTACATCGCCGCCATGGGGCAGAAAGCTGTCCCCGCCGCCAATAAGCTGGCCACGGCTCTGCGTGCTTTGGGTTGCCGTGCCGAGACCGATCTGATGGAGCGTTCTCTGAAGGCCCAGATGAAGTACGCCGACAAGACCAATGCCCGTTTTGTTGTGGTCATCGGCGACAACGAGGTGGAAAGCGGAAAGATCACCGTCAAGGATATGGCGGGGGGCGATCCCATCGAAACCACTTTGGCCGAAGCCGCCGCCATCATGGCGGATCGGATGTGAGAAATTTCTTCGGAATTCTTCTCCTTCCGTCATAAATCTGATACTTTTTTATACTAAAATAGAAGGAACGACAAAATTATGGGAAACCAATTGAACCGCACCGCTTATTGCGGAGAATTCCGTGCCTGTGATGCAGGCAAAACCGTTCATGTTTACGGTTGGGTTCAGCGCCGCCGTCCTTTGGGTGGACTGATCTTTATCACTCTGCGGGACCGCTCCGGGATTCTGCAGCTGACCTTTGACGAGAACGAAAATAAAGAGCTTTTTGAGCAGGCCTACAACCTGCGCTCCGAGGACGTGATTACCGCCACCGGTACCGTTCGTATGCGCAGCGAAGAGACTCGCAACCCCAAAATGGATACCGGGGATGTGGAGGTCCTGGTCACCGAACTGAAGGTGCTGGGTAAATCCGAGACTCCTCCCTTTGAAATCGTGGAAAATTCCAAGGCCAATGAGGAACTGCGCCTCAAGCACCGTTATCTCGACCTGCGCCGCCCCGACCTGCAGAAGAACATTCTCTTCCGCCATCGGGTCACCAAAATCACCCGCGACTATTTCGACGAGAACGGATTTATTGAAATCGAAACCCCCATGCTCATCCGCTCCACTCCCGAAGGCGCCCGTGACTTTTTGGTTCCTTCCCGCATCCATCCCGGCGAATTCTATGCATTGCCTCAGTCTCCTCAGCTTTACAAGCAGTTGTCCATGGTGGCAGGCTTTGACCGTTATATGCAGATTGCCCGCTGCTTCCGCGACGAGGACCTGAGAGCCGACCGTCAGCCCGAATTTACCCAGATTGACCTGGAAATGTCCTTTGTGGAAGTGGAAGATGTGCTTGCCATCGGCGAAGGCTTTATCAAGCGCGTGTTTAAGGATGCTTTGAATGTGGATATTCCCATGCCTCTGCCCCGCATGACCTACAAGGAGGCCATGGAGCGCTACGGCTCGGACAAGCCCGATGTCCGCTTCGGTATGGAGATCATCGATCTGACCGAAACCGTGAAGGATAGCGGCTTTGCCGTGTTCTCCGGAGTCATTGCAGGGGGCGGATCGGTCCGTGCACTTGTGGCGGAGGATGCGGTTTCTACCCTGACCCGTAAGGAAATCGACAAGCTGGTAGAATTTGTAAAGGGTGTGGGCGGAAAGGGCCTCGCTTGGATCCGCATGACCGACGACGGTATGGCTTCCTCCTTTGCCAAATTCATGACCGAAGAGGAAATGAATGCCATCCTTGCCAAGACCGGTGCCAAGAAGGGCGACGTGGTTCTGATCGTTGCCGACACCAACAACACCAAGGCTCTGTCCTGCTGCGGTTCTCTGCGCAATCACCTTGCAAAGAAACTGAATCTGAAGCTGGAAGGTTATAAATTCCTTTGGATCGTCGAATTCCCCTTCTTCGAATATGACGAAGAATCGGGCACATGGCTTGCCATGCACCATCCCTTTACCTCGCCTTTGGACGAATGTCTCGATTATCTGGAATCGGATAAGGGCAACGTCCGCGCCAAGTGCTACGACCTGGTGCTCAACGGCATTGAGCTGGCCTCCGGCTCTATTCGTATCACCGATCCCGAGCTGCAGAACCGTATGTTCCGCCTGTTGGGTCTTTCCGATGAGGAGGCCCATGAAAAATTCGGTTACCTCACCGACGCCTTCCGCTACGGCGCTCCTCCTCACGGCGGTATGGGTCTTGGTTTGGACCGTTTGGTCATGCAGATGCTGGGCTGTGAATCCCTCCGCGATGTTGTAGCATATCCGAAGGTTCAGAACGCTTCCGAGCTTATGACCGATTGCCCCGCTCCCGTGGATGAGGATCAGCTGAAGATCCTTCACATTGCCACTTTGGCGGAAGAAGAAAAATAATTTCCGAAAAGGAGTTACGTTATGATCGAAGTCACCGGGCTTACAAAACGCTACGGGAAAAAGACCGTGGTCAATAACCTGACGTTCACCGTCCGACGGGGCGAGATCATCGGGTTTTTGGGCCCCAACGGTGCCGGGAAAAGTACAACGATGAACATGCTCACCGGCTATACCGCTCCCACCGTAGGATCGATCCGCATCAACGGATACAATCTTCTGGATGCTCCCGAAAAGGCCAAGGCCGCCATCGGGTATCTTCCCGAAATTCCGCCGTTGTATATGGATATGACCGTCAATGAATATCTGAACTTTGTGTTTGGATTGAAAAAGTGCGAATTTCCCCGAAAGGAGCACCTGAATGAGATCTGTGAGGTGGTGCGCATTTCCCATGTGCGTCATCGCATGATCCGCAATCTCTCCAAGGGGTATCGTCAACGTGTTGGCTTTGCGCAGGCTTTGATCAACGATCCTCAGATTCTGATCCTGGACGAACCCACCGTAGGTCTTGACCCCAAGGAGATTGTTGAGATCCGTACTCTGATCCGCAAGCTGGGGCAGACCCGTACTGTGATTCTCTCATCTCACGTGTTGTCTGAGATTCAATCTACCTGCGAACGGGTTATGATCATCAATGAAGGAATCCTGGTTGCCGATGCTCTGACCGAAGATCTTGCCCGTTCCGCCGCCGCAAACAGCCGCTATATCGTTCGTATCGCCGCCCCCGAGGATCAGGTGGTCCCCGTGCTTTCCGCCATTCCCGGTATGCTGAAGGTGGAAATTCAGGGCGTGATGGAAGCCGGTACGGTGGACGTTCTTGTGGAGGCCGAAAAGGATGTGGATATCCGCCGTGCCCTCTTTGAGGAATGTGCAAAGCGGGGCTGGTATATTCTGGTCATCACTCCCGTCGGTGTATCTTTGGAGGATATTTTCCTTCAGCTGGTGGAGCAGACCTCTTCTGCCTCTGCCGACGGTCCTCTTACGCTGGGCGGCAAGGATGATAAGGATTCCGAAGAGAAACCCGCTCCTGCCGAAGAAGATACGGAGAACGAAGAAAAGGAGGATGATGCGCAATGATGTCGGTATTCAAGCGTGAACTGGTAGGCTATTTCAAAAATGCGACCGCTTATGTGCTCTTTGCCATTTATGCCTTCCTGTCTGCCATGTTTTTCTGCTACTTCGTGTTCCTTGAGAACACCAGCTTTATGGGCAACCTTTTCGGTGTATGGCTCTTCTTTGTGGAGATTATCGTTGTGTCCATTCTTGCCATGCGCTTCTTTTCCGAGGAGAAAAAGAACCGCACCGATCAGTTGCTTTATACCACTCCCGTGAAGATTTCCGGCATTGTTCTGGGCAAGTATCTGGCGGGCATGGTGCTTTACATCGCCTGCACTCTGATCAATTTGGTGTATGTCTTTATTATCGATATGTTCGGTACTCCCGACGTGGGAACGATTTTCACCAACTTCCTCGGGACCTTCCTTTTGGGCGCCGCAATGATTTCCATTGCCCTTTTCGTGTCCTCCATGACCGAAAATCCCATCGTTGCCGCCGGGGGAACCGCCGCCGCATTCATTCTTCTGATGATGGCGGATATTGTGGCCAATTTCCTGGCATCCAAGGTTCCCCAATGGTTGATGTGGTTGCCCCGCGGTCTTGCAAATCTGAATCTGTTCCATTGGTTTGACAGCTTCTCCGGCGGAATCATACCGCTGACGGCTGTTGTGTTCTATATTTCTGTGGCTGCCTCCTTCCTGTTCCTTACGGCACGGGTTCTGGAGCGTCGCCGCTGGCGCTGAGGAGGTGAGGGAATATGAAGAAAAAAGTCAAAGAAACCGGCATCGTCCTTTCGGAGGATACGGGGGATATGGCGTATCATGTTGAGGTGCGCAAGAGCTTTTGGAATAAGGTGCGTTACGGTGCCGCCGCTACGGCCTTTACTCTGGTTTTCATTGCCCTCATGGTCGGCGTGAATCTGATTGTCGGCATGGCCGCCGCCCGTTTTGATTTGGAATGGGACATGACCGACGAGAAGGTCTTTACGGTCAGCGAGCAGTCGCTGAATTTCCTCGGCAAGCTGGATCATGACGTGGAACTGATTGTTTTGGATGGGGACGAAAACTATTGGCGCAGTCAGACCACCGCAGATCAGGTCGGCGTTGTGGACAAGGGTGCCGCCTTCTCTCCCCTGCGTTATATCGTGGAAACCATGGACAGTTATGACGAGGCTTCCGAGCATGTCACAGTCCATTATGTTAATCAGTTGTACAATCCCGGCTTTTTTAAGGATCGCAACAACCTCCCCGTCACCGACGATCTGGGTGACGATCCCGTAATTATTGTCTATTCTCCCGATACGGGTCGCTATCGCTATATCCGCAAGTCCCTTTTTGAGGATGTGCAGTATATCGCGCTGGAAAACCGCCTCAATGCGGGGATTCGTTACACTACTAATCCGGATATGCAGAAGATCGCCGTCATCTCCGGACACGGTGAGGATGCACTGGCCTACTTCAAGGAGGTTATGACCGACGACGGTTATTCCGTTGACGTGATCAACCTTCCCGATGTGGCCTCCATTCCCGAGGAATATCAGCTTTTGGTGATCAGCAATCCCACAAGAATGTATTCCGACGATGACATCGATAAAATCGATAAATTCCTCTCCAACAACGAACTGGAAGGGAAGAGCATGTTGGTCTTTGCGGATCTGGATTTCTGCGCACTGGAAGGAGATAAGCTCCGTCCTTATCTGGAGGAGTGGGGCATCAAGCTGGAGGATCAGTGCATTTATGACCCCGAAAACAGCCAGGCCATCGGTCTTTCCAATGCAGGATATGCCAAGCCTCCCATGTTCAAGGTCAATTATTCCGATGAAGCCGCTTCTATGACGGGAATCCTTTCCACGGGAAATTACAGTCTTCGTCTGGAGCTGGGCAAAACTCGTGCGCTGACAAAACTGTTCGAAGAGCAGAAGAATATTTCCGTCTACAGCCTTCTGACCACCTATGAAACTTCCTTCTCTCGGGATCAGGTTGCTTCCGGTGACGATCTTGTAAGTGTCAAGAAGCAGGAGGGAGATCTTTCCGGGCCCTTTGATGTGGGACTCCTGTCCCTTCGTCGCCGTTACGATAACCTGGACAGCTTCGGCACCTCGGTAGCGGTCTTTGGCTCCACCTCCCTTGTGGACGATTATTTCATCTCGAACGTAGCCTCTGACAGTCAGGCAACCCAGGAGTATGTGGCGCAGTTGGTTCACTTTACCGTTGCTCAAAGCTCCGATGTTTATGACCACATTCCCACGGTCAGCCTTCTGTCCGATGTGTTACAAATTGAAACCGACGGCCAGATTACCGCAGTTTGGGCGATTACCGCCGCTGTGATTCCCGCGTTGTTTATGTTGGTCGGTTTTGTGATTTGGAGAAGACGGAAACACTTATGATAAAGAAACGCCTTATTTTAATCGGTATTTTGGTTCTGCTGAGCGCTGCGCTGGTGGTTGGCGGGATTTGGCTTTCCGGAGTGGAGCTTCTTTCTCCGGAGGAAAATCCCGATTACCAGTTTGGATTTCAATACGAATTCGGAGAAAAAATTCGCATATTCAGCTTTTCTTCCAAAAATATTGACTATCTGGAAGTGACCAACGCTCACGGAAACTACCGTGTCCGTATGGAAGACAATCAGGTATATATTGTAAATTATGAAAACGTTCCTCTGTTAGCGGCCTCCTCTGCGGGGTTGTTCAACAGCGGACAGACCCTGCGTCTGGAGACGGTGATCGCCGAAAATTGTCAGGATATGGACGATTTCGGGCTGGAGAAGCCCCAAGCCACCGTAAATATTCAGGCTTACAGTGGGGCAACCGCCAAATTCCACATCGGGGATATGAGCCCCAATCACGATTACTATTATATGTGCGTGGATGGGGAACGTACCGTATATCTGATCGATACGCTGCTGGCGGAACGGTATCTGAAATCGGTGACCGAGTACTGTGACCGAAAGATCTACAAGTGCTTTGTTCCTTTTGACGATTTGACCTCCCTCTCCATCAAATCTCCCTCTGTGGAATATGCCTTCCGTCTTACCACCGAGGAAGAATATAAGAAGGGCGGAATTTATTTTGGCGGTGTTGCCATGGATAAGCCCTACGCTTGGGGTGGCGATGCTTCTGCTATTGAATCTTTGATGGGTACCATGACCGAGCTTACCGCAACGTCGGTTGCCGCCGTTTGTGTGGAAGAGAAGGATCTTGCTCAGTATGGCCTGGACGCCGCCTCCCGCACGGAGGTGCTGCTGAAGGTCAAGGCCGACCCCAATCCCACGATGTACAACAACAAAACCAATCCTTATTTCGATTCCTCCCTTCCCACAGGAGAAAAGGTGGATTTCGATGTGACCTATTGGATCGGCAATGTGACCGAGACTGAGGTTTATGTCATGTTCGACAACCGTGCCGTGGTCTATACTATGCCGCGGGATACCTTCTACTGGTTGGATTGGAAGCCCTATCAGTTCTGTGCCCGTCTTTTGCACGGGGAATATTTGGCCGATCTGTCTCAACTGATCCTCCGCACTCCCGAGGATGTCTGGACCTTTGATATTGCCAATGCCAATTCCAACGATAAGGACGAGCTTCGTGTTCAGTGTGGTAATGTTGCGGTCAACAACAATCTGTTCCGTAACTTCTATACGATGCTCATCGGTCTGTATCCCAGTGGGGAAGGAATTAAGCCCGAGGGTGACGTTTTGCCCGATCTGGAGATCGAGTATAAGCGCTTGGACGGTGTCTCCAATTTCGTCCGTTTTTATGCCATGGACGCCCGTAACTATGCCGCCGAGGTGAACGGTGTCACCTTCCTCAGCGTCCGTGTTACGGAGATCCAAAAGGTTCTCAGCGACCTTCAGAAGATTCTGAAGGGGCAGGACATCATCATGTAACCCCTGATTCGTTTTGAATAAAAGTAATTGCCGCCCCGCAGAAATGCGGGGCGGCATCCTTTGATATTCAATTATTTTTTCAGCTTATTGTTGACAACATCCGTCAGGATTTCCTCGAAGCTTTCCGGGGAAAGGGCACCCAGATCTTCGCCGGATCTGTGGCGGACCGATACGGTGTTGTTTTCGATGTCCTTGTCGCCGAGGATGATCATGTAGGGGACCTTTTCCATCTGAGCGCCGCGGATCTTGTATTTCAAGGTGTTCTGACTGTCGTCTACCGTCACACGGAAGCCCTTTGCGGACAGACGGTCACGGATTGATGCGGCATAGTCATTTGCGCGGTCGGTGATGGTCAGGATGCGGACCTGCTCGGGGGACATCCAGATGGGAAGAGCGCCCGCATACTTTTCGATCAGATAGGCAAGGGTTCTTTCGTAGCATCCCAGGCTGGTGCGGTGAATGATGTAGGGACGCTTCTTCTGACCGTCCGCGTCGGTGTATTCCATGCCAAACTGCTCTGCGAGAAGCTGGTCAACCTGAATGGTAACGATGGTGTCTTCCTTGCCGAAGACGTTCTTGTACTGAATGTCAAGCTTGGGCCCGTAGAATGCGGCCTCGTCGATGCCGATGGAGTATTCCACATTCAGATCATCGAGGATCTTACCCATGATGCTCTGGGCTTCATCCCATTGTTCGGGGGTGCCGATATACTTTGTGCCTGCCTTTGCGGGATCCCATTGAGAGAAGCGGAAGGTGCAGTCCTCCAGCATGCCAACGGTTTCCAGACAATATTTTGCCAACTCCAGGCAGCCCTTGAATTCTTCTTCCAGCTGATCGGGACGGAGCATGAGATGCCCTTCGGAAATGGTGAACTGACGGACACGGATCAGACCGTGCATTTCGCCCGAATCCTCGTTGCGGAAGAGGGTAGAGGTCTCACCCAAACGCATGGGCAGATCACGGTAACTGCGGGCGCGGCTCAGATAGGCCTGATACTGGAAGGGGCAGGTCATGGGACGCAGGGCAAAGCATTCCTTGCTCTCGTCGTTGGGGTCGCCCAAAACAAACATGCCGTCCAGATAATGATCCCAGTGGCCGGAGATCTTGTACAGATCGCTCTTTGCCATCAAAGGAGTCTTGGTCAGCAGATATCCGCGCTTCTGTTCTTCGTCCTCAATCCAGCGCTGCAGGGTCTGAATGACACGGGCACCCTTGGGAAGCAAAATGGGCAATCCTTGCCCGATTTCATCCACGGTGGTAAAATATTCCAACTCACGGCCCAGCTTGTTGTGGTCCCGTTTTTCCGCTTCTTCCGTCTGCTTGACATATTCTTCCAACTCGGCCTGGCTTGCGAAGGCAATGCCGTTGATGCGGGTCAGCATCTTGTTGGCCTTGTCGCCCTTCCAGTAAGCACCCGATTGCTGGGTCAGCTTGAAGGCCTTGACCCCCTTGGTGTAGGTCAGATGGGGGCCGACGCACATGTCGATGTAATCCCCCTGCTGATAGAAGGAGATGATTGCATCCTCTGCCAAATCGCCGATGTGCTCTTCTTTATACTTTTCGCCCCGCTCCTGCATGAGCTTAACCGCCTCTTCCCGGGGAAGGGTAAAGGTCTTGATGGGGAGATTTTCTTTGGTGATCTTCTTCATTTCCGCTTCAATGCGGGGCAGATCCTCGTCGGTCAGCTTGACGTCGCCCAGATCTACGTCATAGTAGAAGCCCTTTTCCGTTGCGGGACCGTAGGCAAAGTCCGCATGGGGCCAAAGACGCTGAATGGCCTGCGCCATAATGTGTGCCGCCGTGTGGCGGATGACATGGAGCTGTTCTTCTTCGGGACATTCGGCCACATGGCCGTCGTTGTACAGTACTTTCATGTTTATTTCTTCCTTTCGGTTATGTTACAAATAAAAAACACCCTCAAAGCATTTCTGCCTTAAGGGTGCGTTTGATGCACGGTTCCACCTTAATGTTTCACTCATTGCCCCTTCACGCGGGGAATACGGCAACACTTACTTGTCATCCGTTGGGCGTTGCGGCTCCGGAGTGGTCTTCACGTTGCCCTTGCATAAAGAACTCACAGCAAACGTTCTTCTCTCTGAATGTTCGGACAGGCTACTCTCTCCATCAAAGCCTTTGCAATTCAATTCTATACTATATAATAGCACACTTTTCCCCATTTGTCAAGAGGTTTTTTCGGATTTTTGCCGCTCGGATTTTTTTAATGCCAAATCGGATGCCAAATTCTCGGGAAGGGGGTTGACAGATGCGGTCGAATCGTGGTATAATAAAGATAGAAACGGAGGTGGCAGGATGACCTTTGAGGCGCGGAAGGAATTGGCGCGGAGATATTTCGGGAAAACGGTGACGGTGAAGATCGATCGTCCCATAGGATATGTTCAGAAGACATCGCGGGATACGGTTACATATCCCGTCAACTGCGGTTACCTGCCTGACGTTTGCGGTCGAGACGGAAAAGAAATGGCCGTGTATTTGTTGGGTGTGGACGAGCCTGTGGCCGAATATACGGCGCGGATCATCGGTATTGTTTACCGTAACAAGGATCGCGCAGATAAGTTGGTTGCGGCGCCCGAGGGGGTGGTGCTGCATCAGGGACAGATTGCCGAGGCAATTGCCTTTCGGGAAAAGCATTTTCGAGGAAAGGTGGAGTCATTATATCAGCGCTCCTGCGGCGTGATTTTGCATCGCAAGGGTCCTTCGGGGCTGGAGTATCTGGTGCTTCATCAAGCGGCATCGGGGATCTGGAGCTTTCCTAAAGGACACATGGAAGCCGGGGAGACGGAAAAGCAGACCGCCCGTCGGGAAACCTTGGAAGAGGCCGGGATTGTGGTCGGATCGTTTTCCGATTACCGTCGGGAAATTCGCTACGTTATGAGTGGCGTGATTGAAAAAACGGTGGTGCTTTTTGCGGCGCCGACCCGTTACCGTCCCGTGTTGCGGCGGCGCAGAGAGATTGACAGCTTTAAATTTGTTCCTCTGTGGAAGGCAAAGCTGCTGTTGCACCCCGATTACGGTCCTCTGTTGGACGAGCTGGAAGAACAATTGAAGAAATAATAGCGCATGACGGCAAGGAAAGATTTCCCTGCCGTCATTTATTATTTCTTTGTTTACATCGTTATCGTTAGCGCAAGGGGATAGTGGTCGGAAAGGAAGATACCGTCGGATTCATCGGCCCAAGGTGTGACGGAATGGGGAAGAAGGGCAGTGTTTACATCGGAGAAGATGTAATCGATCTTGCAGGAATCTGCGATTTTGCCGTAATTGTGGAAGGTGTGAGTGATGGGTGTAGTCAACTCTGCAAGGGATACCAAGGGGTTGTCCCCGCAATAGGTAATGGGCGCACTTTCGGGGGTGGCGTTGAAATCTCCGAGGATGAAAAAGGGGAAGGGAATCTTTTCCAAGTCTTCTTTCACGCGGCGCAGTGTTGCCTCCATACCCAGACGGCGGGCAAGATCACTTTCATGGTCGAGATGGAGGTTATAAACGCGGAAGATTTTTTCCTCGCAACGGACCGTCACGCATTGACAAATCCGAGGACAGGAACTCTGCTCCTTATAACGGCTGCCGGGGAGGTAGGGGGTGGGGGAAAGCCAGAAGGCTTCCAGCCCCAACAGTTCGGCGGAATTCTTACGCAATGCCGTGGCGAGGCCTTCGCCCTTCAGGTCGGCGTTGCGCTGATTGAACACAATATGATAATCGGAAAGCACGGTTTTCAACATCTCATAAATGCTGCCTGTGCATTCCTGAAAGCAGATCACGTCGGGCTTTTCCGCATTGACTTTATGGGCGATGGCTCCTGCGCGATGAAGAAAACTGTTGATCCCGTCGGCCGCCCAGGCACAACGGATATTAAAGGTGACAAGTTTCATATAAAAACCTCCGTCGGTTTATTTATTTTGATTTCGGTACGCCGTTGACCAATTCCCATTCGCCTTTGAAAAAGACGTTTTTTGCATCAAAGTCCTTTGGGCGTTCTGTGTTTCGCACATAAACTTTGGTATTGTTGTTCGGCTCAAGCTGGGGATTCCACGCATCTGTAAGGATATAGGAATCCTTGTAATAATAGTCATATTCAAAGCGGTTGGCCGTTTGTATCGGAAAGTCGGAGGGAATGACAATCCCTTCCCCCTGACGGCAGTTGACAAGGGATATGCTCACGGCTCCGCCCACGGTCAAATAGCAGGTTGCGTTGTTTTCTGCCCAATAATAGGCCTTGCCGCCGTCTTTTTCCGCAAAGGGATCGTTGATGTTCAGCCAGGACAGGGAGGGTTCTTCGGGGGTACTGTAGGCATATTTGTAAATCACTTTATTGTTGTGCACCACGTAATCGTTGTAGATTTCCCCGATTACCTTTACCCGGTAGGTCAGGGTGATCAGCCGATATTCGCTGTCTACGGTGAATTCCACAAAGAGCTCCGAAGCATTTTCATGCTCCTCAATGTCATAATAGAAATTTTCGTAGATCTGATTTCGGGTCAGGGGAATGCGAAGGGTCCGAAATCCGTCTGCTTCTTCCGTGATGGTAACCTTGTCGGACAGATACTTCACCGAGTTTTCGATGCCCCAGAAGCGTGTTGCTGTGGTCTTCATGGGGACCAGAGGACCGTTTGTGGGAGATTTCCAATTCTCGGTGGTTTCGTCGCGGTACAGCGATAACTGATTTGTTTTCGGTGCATAGACGTACTCTGTGCCGTTTGCGGAATACAACTCTAAGGTCGTGGGTGTTCCGTCTTTGTTCAGATTGGGGTTCCAGTATGCATAATTTCCCGATCCGAGGCCGTCGTAGTTTGTGTAATTGGTGGCGGTTCCCCACCGTTTACAGGCATCGGTTCCCGCATCGGTGCAGGAGACTTCCGCTTCGAAAATCAGTTCGGGGGTGCCGTATTCCGGCAGAGGCTGTTCTGCACTGGGATGGATCCGGTTTAAGTAATTATACTCCTCGATCCGGCAACGGTAGCCCTTGCTTGTTTCCAGGGTTGCCCACATTTTCGCCAAAAATTCTTCTTCGGGGGTGGAGGGGACGAAGGTCGGTTCTTCTTCCTTCTTTTCGGAGGAATGAACGGTGCTTTCGGTGTCGGTGTGGTCGGATTCGGAGCTGCCCATCACGTGGGTGTCGGTAGCCGTTGCGTCTGTGGCGGGATCCCCGCAAGCGGAAAGGGCAAACATTAACAGCATGAGCAGGGGGAGTAGGATATGTCTTTTCATGGGATTCCTCCTGTGATAATTGTTCTTGTACCACATGGCAATGCTTCTGTCAAGATGAAACAGTCTCTTTTGCAATGTCGCACGGTGTCGGAATCAGGTGAGCTGTTCAACGGTGATTTGTTTTCCCGTTTTGATATCTTCAAAGATAAATTCCGTAAATAGGCAGGCCTCGTAGCGTCCGTCCTTTTTTCGGTTTTGAGCGATGAATTTCATTGGAATTCCATCTTCGCCCAGCGGCCACTCCGGATCTTGAACCCACCTTGGATATTTCTTGGGTTCAATGTGGAACAGTTCTTTTACTCGCTCCTTGTACAGTTTGATTTTCTTTGTTTTGCTCAGATTTTCGGGAAGTGATTCCATCAAATCTTCCAACAAAAAATCCACATCCGGGCCGCCGATATATTCGGGGCATGCGTTCAGCATAAAAGAGAACTTTTCACCCAAGGTGTCATCCATCGTTATGTTCTCCTCCGGAAAGGCCGAGATTAACACCCGGGAGAACTGGTGGTGAATGTTTAAATACTTTCCTAAGGTTCCGCCGCATTTCATGTTTTCTTCGATACACAACTTCGCATCAAAGGGCAACTCTTCGGGAGTATACCAAGGAACCCCGTCCTCGTCCACCGATTTATGAACAACAACGGTTTTGAAGGAGGAAGCTGCTATTTCTGTGAGAAAATCAAGAACTTGGGGATTCGACTCGCAATATGCAAGAAAGTCGGGCACGCTGACACGCCCCTCCGCAAAATCAATCAAATAATTTTTTATTTTATCCATACAGTCCTCCTGATAAGATGAAAGAGCATGCTCATTTTGTTGTCAATCGGGTAATTTCGCCTTGCGAAAAGATTTCCGATGCGCTGTCATATCTGTGAATGGGTTGATAATTCAGCCCGGTTAATCCGTATTCATCACAAACCATAACGAACCGTTCGGACAGGAACAACATTCCTCCCGTTTGATAGGTGGTAAAAATGTCGGCGCTGACCGTCACCTCGGGTTTGAAGCTGAGGGAAAAAACGAAATCGGCGATTCTGCCTGCAGGGGTACAAAGGTCACAGGGTTTCCGCTCCGGATTTGCCGCTGCGTATGCAATTTTTGAACGCTCGTCGTCTATAGGGCAGTCGCAGCGCAGAACGGAAAGGTCGAAGAATTTCTCGGTCAATTCTTCACCGTTGCGAAGCACCTTATGGATTTTTTCCGCATTGACAATTCCCGTGATTCCGTTCCTGCTTAAGGTGTTGTATGCCCGTTCCGACAGAAGGAAGGGCAGGTCTGCACCTCCTGCGATATACAGAAAATCGGGGAGTTTTTTCTTGCCTACGGTGATAATCTTTTCTCCGATCCACTTTCCGCCGGAGAGACGTCTTCCGCAACGGGGGCAGGTCTCGTACTGACTGTAATCATATTTTTCGCGGTAGGACATTGCTTGGGCAAAGATGTACTTTTTTTGAGGTACCGCAACATATAATGTAGTTTGATCCATAGTTTTCTCTGAGTTCCCCTTTTTTTGTGCGGTTAGTGTTTATAACGCCATTATATCACGTTTTTCGCAGGTTGTCAACGGGTGCAACAAAAAAAGAGCATCCGATATGCTCGGATGCTCTGTGGTCGGTTTTGTCTTTATACACTGAGGGATTTGATTTCGGGGTGTTCGTCCATGAATTTGACCGCTTCGGAGAAGGGGATGGTGTGCTTGAGGCGCACCTGAAGGATCATGTTCAGGGTGTTGTCTCCGCAGGCGGTGACGCGGGAGGAGATAACGGTGATGCCCCATTCCTTTTGCTTTTCCTTCAGCGCCTGACGGATTTCGGGGGTGTCCACAAGGGTAATGCGGATTTCACTGTTGGAGTAGGCGTCGTTGCCCACATTGAATTTGTGCATAATCAGCTGGACGGCAAGAATCAGGAATGTCACGAGGAAGGCCACGCTGTACATTCCTGCACCGCATGCCATACCGACGGCCGCCATAGCCCAGATCCCTGCGGCGGTGGTCAGACCTTTGACGGTGTTTCCGTTTTTGAAAATAACCCCGGCCCCCAGGAAGGAGATGCCCGTGATGACCTGTGCGGCGATACGGGAGGGGTCCGCACCTCGGGTTCCTGCCTGATATCCCATTTCACCCAAAAGGTCGGCAAATCCGTATTTGGAGATGATCATGATCAGTGCTGCTGCGCAGGCGATAATGCAGTGGGTGCGGATGCCTGCTTCCTTGGATCGTTTTGTCCGTTCCAGCCCGACCAACGCGCCGCAAAGGGTGGCGGCGAGGATGCGGACAAGGTATGCCAACAGGGGATATTGTCCGAAAAAGGCTTGAATCTCTTGAATGTACTGTTCCATGGTTCTTCTCCTTTATCAAATGGAAATACTTCGGATTTCGGCGTGGGTATCAAGGAATTCCAAAATGTCTTTCAAAGGAATGTTGCCCAGCATGCGGAAACGGAAGCAGACGGTGACGGTGTTTCGGTCCTCGTTGCGTGTGTATTCGCAGGACAGGATTCTTGCGCGGTAGGTTTTGCGCTTTATACGCAGCAGTTTATGGATGGAATCGAAATTGTCCACCTCAATGCACACGTTCTGAACGGTGTATCCGAAGGATTCCATGTGGGTGGCGTTGAGCACGATGTGGAATACGATCAGAAATGCGGCAATGCAGCCCGACAAGGCATACATTCCTGTGCCGCAGGCAATGCCCAGCGCGGCGGTGGCCCAAAGCCCCGTGGCAGTGCTCAGCCCCGAGATGCCGGAGGTGTCGCTTTTGTAGATAATTCCTGCGCAAAGGAAGGAGATCCCCGAGACGATCCAAGCCGCCATATGACCGATGTCCACGTGGGCGGTCATGTCTGCAAAGCCGTATACCGAGATCAGCGTAAAGGCGCAGGCGCCCACGGCGATGATGCAATGGGTGCGTTGTCCTGCTTCCTTCTTGCGAAGCCCCCGTTCCAGGCCGACGGCAGAGCCGATGAGGGCCGCGGACAGGACGCGCAGGATCAGTTCGAGTTGTAAGGGCAAGGGCATCGCCGCCTTTCGTTTTGGAAATAAGATTTCACTATTATACGCTTTAAAACCGTGTTTGTCAAGGGAAAAAAAAGCAAAGTTTGGAATTCTGCCGCAATTGCGAAAAAGTGCTCTTTTGAGTTGACAGAAGGGAAGGTTAAGTTGACAGTTTTTTCGACAAAAAAGACAACCGAGACACCGTTTTTCGATGTCTCGGTTCGATTGTTCGGGGGAAAAATCAACCGTTGTATGCGGCTTCGTCACAGATAACGGTGACGTTGGGATGCAGGTTCAGAAGGGTGGCGGGGCACATGGTGGTCAGCTTGCCCTCCAGCATCTTTGCGATGGCGGCATGCTTGTTGGCGCCGCTTGCCATGATAATGATGTTGCGGGCGCAGAAGATGCTTCCGATGCCCATGGAGAAGGCCTGCTTGGGAACTTCGTCAACGGAGGCGAAGAAGCGGGAGTTGACCTTGATGGTATCTTCGGTCAGGTCTGCAAGATGGGTTCCTGCGATCAGTTCTGCGTCGGGCTCATTGAATCCGATGTGGCCGTTCTGACCGATGCCCAAAATCTGCAGATCAATGCCGCCCAGATCGGCGATGATCTTGTCATAGCGTGCGCCCTCGGCTTCTGCGTCTTCCGCAAGACCGTTGGGGACGTTGGTGTTTGCCTTGTCGATGTTGACATGGTCGAAGAGCTTGGTGTTCATGAAATAACGGTAGCTCTGATCGTTGTCGGGCTTAATGGGATAGTATTCGTCCAGGTTGACCGAGCGGACTGCGGCAAAGTCCAGATTGCCGGCTTCATACTTTTTGATCAGCTCTGCATACATTCCTTCGGGGGTGGAACCGGTTGCTAATCCCAGAACGCAGTCGGGCTTGGCTTTGATCTGCTGAGCCACCAAATCGGCAGCGATGACAGACATTTCAGCGTAATCTTTCGCAACGATGACTTTCATAAATCGATCCTCCATATGATCACTGCAAACGCAGAATTTATTTTACATCTTATTATAGCACAAATTTTTCCGTTTGTCAATTGAATTCCAACGATTTATATGGATATTTGACGCAAAATTTGCTTTTGTTCTTCCGTAATACGGAAACTGTCCAGCCCTTTGCGTACCGCCATTCTGTGTACGGAAGCGGAGAGACCTTTGTCCGTGAAGTAGGGCATGATTTCTTGCGGTTGCTTCGCCAATGCCGTTGCAAAATACCACGCCTGCATCATTTGAATGTAGTATTCTTCTCTGCGGACGGCGGCAATTCTCTTTGGATGTTCGGGAGAAAATTCTCTGTCCAAATAAAATTTCATCCGAAGCCCTATGGCAAAGCGCACGGTGTAGGGATGTTCCGATTCCATCCACCGTTCGATCTGTTCCGAAAGTGTTTTCAGATCCTTTTTCAGAACCTTGGGGCACATCTGATCACAGGTTGCCCAGTTGTCCACATAAGGAAGAAAACGGTTTAGCGCCGCCATGCACCCATCAAAGTCTTTGATTCTCTCGATTAAAAAGGCGTGAATTTGATTTTCCTCAAAATAGGTGTGGGGCAGGCGGTTCATAAAGTATTCCGCTTCTTCGGAGGAGAGAGTTTTCGCTGCGGAACGCAGCATCGGTGTGCGAACCCCAATAACCGTTGTCTGATCCACGGTGGGAATCAGGGCGGCGTTAAACTTCTTGTATGCGGAATCCTGCCGTTCAAACAGTTCTTTGCGGATGTCATCGATATTTTTCATGGAAACACCTCTTTTTTCAACAATATCATTATACCTCGAATTGTTCCGTTTGTCAAGAGAGCTGAGGAGAAGAACGGTTGACAAACGGGGATTTCTGTGGTATAATGAGAAAAAAGAAAGGGAGATCTTTGCTATGTATACGATTTATGTTACCTTTACCTGTTATCCCGGCAAGCGTGAGGCCTTTGTGGAGCGTGTGCGCAAGGAGGGTATTCTGGATGCGGTTCTCGCAGAGGACGGATGCCATTGCTATGACTATTATTTCTCCGAGAAGGACCCCAATCTGCTTCTTCTGCTGGAAACTTGGGAAACCAAGGAGCATCAGCAGGTGCATATCGGTCAGCCTCACATGGACAAACTCCGTTCCTTTAATAAGGAATATATCAGCGCCTCCCATTTGGGCGAGTTTGAATTGAAATAAACCTCAGCTTTTTCACAGAGACCTTCCGAAGGGGAGGTCTTTTTTGTGTTTTGGGGGAAATTCTTACAACTCGGTAAGAAAACTGTAAGGATTTTGTATGGAAACCGTAAGGTGTCTGTAAGGAACGGGACACAAAAAAGACACAACTGTACAGTATACTGAAAATGCAAGAAAACAACAAGAAAAGGAGCGGTGTGTGTGAAAAAGTTATTTTTGTTTTGTATGGTGTTGGTTCTTTTGTTTACGGGAACATTGATTTTTTCCTTCGCCGCAGAAGAAGAGGGCCCCTTGTCCTATGAGGAGTATTTCTCAGAGGAACGGGGATTGAAGCAGTATTCCTTTGACACGAAAAGCATAGTGTACAGCAGCTACGATTATGTGGCACCCATCGATTATACCTACCGCATTAAGAACTGGCAGCGGTATTACGCCGTTGAACCGCAGCCGGATTGGTTGTATATTACGCCTTTGGTGGGAGGAAAGCAAGAACCTTTGGTGAAGGCAAATGAGCAGGCATATTATTTCCTGCTGGATACACTTTATTATGTGAACGATGAAGGCTGGATTGTTGCTCTGAATCTTCTTACCCGTCAGGAAACACGGATCGTAAAGCCTGAGGGAAAGGTAGATGCAATGGAGGCCTCTTTGGATCTTCTTTTCTTTGAGGTGGATCGAAAACTGTACCGCCACTATCTTCCCGGAGGGCAGACCGATTTTGTTGTGGATCTGTCTCCCTATAATCCAAATCGTGGATGGTATGCGTTTAGCAATCAAACCGTATGTCCCAACTTCGATTTGTACTACAACAGGGAAAAGGATCAGTATTATTCCAAAGTCGGATTCAGTCAGGTCTTTCGTGTTTCTGAGGGAGAGGAAGATAAGATTTCTCCTCCCATTACGGTGGAAGGGATTGTATACGACACTGACAGTATTGAGTTCAAGTACCGTTATCTGACGCGCTTGATTCCCAAGGCTTCTTTCGGTGAGGGGCTTGTGATCTTTGATACCTTGCCTTCTGCCGAGTTTACAAATAACGATAACGATATCCTCTTGCAAGAGTTGAGTTATGCAGGAATTATTTCCATGCGCAGACAGGCGATTTATCCTGATTTCGATAGTCCCTATTTGCCCCGTATTCCTGCGGAAACGGTGAAAAAGACCTATGAAAATATCTTTGGCCCGGGGAAATTCCGTCATCGGGAGGGGCAGGATATCGGAGATGTGGTTGGCGGAACCCTCATCTATGACAAAGAGACAGACGAGTACCGTTTCCTTTGTTATACCGGAGGCGGTGGAGATCCTGCCTGCATGTCGAGGGCTGCCTATACCGATATTACGATCAATGAACAAGAAGCGGTTCTGTATGTGCGATATGCTCTAATGTCGATGGGGTATCAAGATAATCTTCCTATTTATGCGGGATGTTCCTTGTTGACTGATCGGAAAAATGCGGTTCCGTTCAGTGTTATCCCCGAGATCGACGATCCTTATGACAACCCAAACAGTGCTCAGAATCGATTCGAAAGTGGTTTCTACGATGAGTATTTACCTTTGTATAGAGTGACCTTTACTGCCAATGGGGACGGGACTTATCATTGGTCCTCCACCTTCCTTATGGAGGATGCCAAACCCATTCCCGTTGAGTTGTACCCCAAAGAACCTGACCCGGAAGACTTGCAGTCAGAGGATTATAAGAAGTTCTTCGGTGAAGAGAGTTCTCTTGTTTCTGTAGTTCCGGGGTCCGTAAACGAAAGTTGGAACCAGCTTGTGGAAGTGGACGAATCGAACGAGGCCCAATGGCGGACGATTATTTACAAATGGGAAAACAGTCCGGCGCTTCGGCTCGGTTTTTGGTGGAACCGCAAGACCGGTGAGAATAATTCTTCTTGGCAATATCTGTTTTCGTCGGATCTTTCTTCTTGTTTTCATCGAAATTATGTCTACTGGGCATTTGATAATTATATCAGTGTTATTGATTTGGATTCGGATGAGACAAAGATGTTGTGTACACTCTCGACGCCTGTAAAGAAGATGGTTGCCTTTGAAGATTTGTTGTTCTTCCAATGTGAAGACACGATCTACCGTATGTATCTCCCCAACGGGATGGTGGAAGATTTGATGACAATTCCCGAAGGTGCGGAGTGGGAACCCGTATCCAATGTGACGGTGAAGTACTCCTTGAACGGAAAAACCGCATGGTACAATTCCTTGAAGCGGGAGACGGTCAGGATTTATCACGGACCGGAAAATTATTCCTTCTCTGTTCAGGAATGGCGTTTGTGGAAGGCAGGAGAATGGAAGGATCCTTCCGAAAGCACTGCCACCGATACGGCTACAAATGCAAGCGCGGACACTTCGTCGGCTCTTACAACCGATGGGACCGATGTTGATCCCTCGCAGACAGAGAGCGGGGAGCCCACACCGCAGCAAAGCCTTTCCTGGCTATGGTCGGTGGCGGTGGGCGTTGTGCTTCTCGCTGCGGCAGGTGCCGTTGCGCTTACGTTGTTCCGCAAAAAGCGTTGATGACCGAAAAATCCCTTTGGGACAAATAATTCGGATAAAATGAACGATGTTTTGTCCCTCAGGTTTCTCTGAGGGACAAAATTCTTGAACTATTTGTGAATTTTTGCGATTTCGTGTAACATTTTCGATTTTTTTACGTGTATATAGGGTGAAAGCACTTTTTGAAATCGCAATTGTCGTTTTGTGATTTTTTTTGTAACAGGAAAAAATATCTTGACAGGATTTTCATTTTATAGTAAAATGAAATTAAGAAAGGTGGAATTCGTAATGAAGCTGGAAATCAAGAGGATACGCGGCGGCCGTCGCGCAGGGCAATTCCCTCAATTCCCTCTTGGGGAGCGCCC
>JAGAOU010000064.1 GCA_017623595.1 Clostridia bacterium | reverse complement strand
TGGAGATGATCACCATCGACAAGGACACCGCCCACATGAAGAGCAAGCTGGCCGTGGACTTCGCCGACCTGGTGTATAACGGCAAGTGGTTCACCCCCCTGCGGGAGGCTCTCAGCGCCTTCGTGGACAAGACGCAGGAAAGAGTCTGCGGCGATGTTAAGCTGAAGCTCTACAAGGGCAACATCATCACCGCCGGCGTCTGGAGCGAGTACACCCTGTACTCCGAAGAGATCGCCACCTTCGGTGAGTCCGATTACAATCAGGCTGACGCAGAAGGCTTCATCAACCTCTTCGGTCTGCCCATCAAGGTTCAGGCCATGGTGGACGAAAAGAACAAAAACAAGTAATTGAGGAACAATCATGGATAAAATGTGGGCGGGGCGGTTCACAAAACCCTCCGACAAGCTGGCCGACGACTTTAACTCTTCCCTTCCCTTTGACTGCCGGATGTACGTTCAGGACATTCGGGGAAGCATCGCTCACGCAACCATGCTGGGAGAACAGGGAATTATTTCCAAGGCCGACGCAGATGCAATTATTGAAGGCCTTTCGGGAATCCTTGCGGACCTGGTATCGGGTAAATTGGAATTTGATTATTCCTGCGAAGACATTCATATGTTTGTGGAGCAGGTGTTGACCCAACGCATCGGAGACACGGGCAAGCGTCTGCACACCGCCCGTTCGCGGAACGATCAGGTGGCGGTGGATCTGCGGATGTATTTGGGGGCCGAGTGCGAAACCATCGCCGCACTGATCAAGGAATTGATTGCCGCTATCACGGAACAGGCGGAAGCCCACAAGGAAACCATTCTCCCCGGATACACCCACTTGCAGCGGGCACAACCCATTGTTTTCGGGCATCATCTGGCGGCGTACGGTATGATGCTTTCTCGGGATCTCGGACGAATCGGTGACGCATTCAAGCGAATGAACGTCTGTCCCTTGGGTTCCTGCGCTCTGGCGGGAACCACCTACCCCATCGACCGTAAGGCAACCGCCGCCTCCCTCGGCTTTGACGGCCCCTGCCTCAACAGTCTGGACGGGGTTTCCGATCGGGACTACTGCGTGGAATTGCTCGCGGCTCTGTCCCTGATCATGACCCACCTTTCCCGCTTCTCCGAGGAGATCATCCTCTGGTCCTCCTGGGAATTCCGCTTTGTGGAGCTGGACGATGCCTACACCACGGGCTCCAGCATCATGCCTCAGAAGAAGAATTCCGACATGGCAGAACTGGTCCGCGGTAAGACGGGACGGGTTTACGGCGATCTGATGGGAATGCTGACCGTGCTCAAGGGCCTCCCCCTTGCCTATAACAAGGACATGCAGGAAGACAAGGAATGCATCTTTGACGCCGTGGATACGGTCAAAAAATGCCTTGAGATCTTCATCCCCATGATCCGCACCATGCACGTAAACAAGGATCGCATGTACCGCGCGGCCCAGGAAGGCTTCATCAATGCCACAGACATTGCCGACTATCTGGTACGAAAAGGTCTCCCCTTCCGTTCGGCCTATAAAATCGTGGGACAGATTGTGGGACATTGCATCCAATCCCATCAGATGCCCGACGAAATGCCCCTGAGCGAATACAAGACCTTCTCCGACCTCTTCGAAGAAGATCTGTATGCCGAAATCAGCCTCGAAACCTGCGTGAAAAAGCGCACCTCTCTCGGAGCTCCCGGTGCCATGGAGGAGCAGATCGCATATCTCAAGCAAATTTAAAGAAAATCCCTCTTATAAAAGCAAAAAAACCGCGCCGTTATCCTCTTTTCCCCATGAGACGGCGCGGAATTTTTATGTTATTTTAAACCATTTTGGTTTGAGAATTATGCCTTTTTCTTCTTCAGCACGAAGAACACGGCAACGGCTGCGACAGCGGCCACGGCGACGACTGCCACCACAATCCACACCGCAGAGGAACCTTCCTCCTGCGACACCCCATCGGTGACGCTGCCAGTCGACACGTCGTCAACGGAAGCATCGGTTTCCTCCGTTAATGAATCGGACGCTTCGGTGTTCTTATCGGTGTCCGTAATTTTTTGCGAAGTATCGGCGTTTGGATCCACAACCTTATCGTCCACCGTCACGGTGATAATCTCAGGCCCAATGTAAGTATCCATCTCCGTTTTTGTTTGTATATCATACCAGTAGGTGCGGGTCTGTGTAGTAAAACACAGGTCCCGATTGGAAGCAGGAGACCATTGCGCGCCTTCGGGCAGAGTTGCAACCTCTTCCAAGAGATCAAGAGGGATATAATAACGGTAAAGCCGATCCCCTCTTCGGAAAAAAATCAAATCGCGGAAAGCATGGATGTCTTCCACTCCGTCCCCCACAAGATGCAACGGAGAATACTTTTTATAGTCAAGATCGCAGGAATACAAAATTCCACCTCTTTCATAATAAAGCATTTGGCCGAAGGTATCATATGGAGTGACGAATCGGAGCATATACTGCCAACTCTGCTTGTTATAGGGATTTCGACCGTAATACCAAAAGCCGTGCATGGTATTCAGATCAAGATTATTTTCGGTAACAATTACAGATTTCAATTCCTCTGCATTGTCGGGCGTTACCAGAACCAACTCCGACCAAGCTTTATTCTTGGAGCCAAGAAGACAGGCAGTCAGGTTTCGATGTTTCGAAAAGAATGCTTCATAATCGTCCCCATTCGCTGAGGGGGTACTGGCAGGGAACAACTCAGAAAGGGAAGCCTTTCCTTCTTCTACGGGCTCCGTAGATTCCCAACGGTAGGAGCCATCCTCATTTTCACGAAGAGTTACCTTGTACAACGGGAGATACGCATCGTATTCTCCATCGAGGAACTTTCTGACGGAAAAATAGTCTGCATTACCCAAAGCAAACGCAAAAGGCTCATCCTCAACAAGCGTACTCATCCCGGGGTGGAAAAGGACTTTTGTTGTCGTCGGTTCTGCTGTTGCAAAACGAACATAAACCTCAGTCACACCATCCTTTTCTACCACATCGGTGTATACGGTACGGCGATATCCGCCCCCATCACCGCCCCCTCCGGTGTAACACATAAAGCGATATTCATCGGTTTGCTGATCATAATAGAGATGACCTTCCACTACACTGCGAATGTCTTTTCCTTCCAGCGAGGCAAAGGCCCCCTGTCCAAACACACTCTCATAAACCTGCTTCACGACAGCGGCAGGAATGCGGGGCATATCGGGATTTTTCTCGGGATAGGGCTCAGAAACCTCCTCATCCAAATCGATCCATCCAAGATAATCCAACTCCTGTCGAAGAATACCATCATCATTTCTCAACAGCGAGCTTGCTCTGAAATTGGAAAAATCAACGCGTTCCGTAAGATAGGATGCAAAGGGAATCCGACGGATCAAATAATCATACTCTATTTCAAAAACTGTTTGTGTAAGCGCGGTTCGTTCCGCAACAAACTCCGCAGGGCGCAGTCCCTCGTTTCCGGGAGAAACCGTGTGATATTGCGGTTTAGAGTATGCCGAATAGTACTGATCTTCCTCTCGGTTATACCAATATTGTTTCCAATGCGAATTAAAGGATACGGTCTGATTGCTGACAAGATTCCAGCCGGTGTTTCCGTAAGCGGGAACCGTCATGAAGAAATCCTTCTGTCCCGACGGGATATGGTAGCGATAAAGCTGCCCCGCACATTCATAAAAAAGCAGATCTACCGTTGCCTTCATCTCTTTCACAAACCCTTCGGCCTTGAACAACGGAGTCTCCGCACGGGTCGCAACGTCCAAAACCGTAATCCATCCGTCTGCGTTTACGTAATAAAGAGTATCTAAAACAAATGCATATCCCTGTCTGTGACTGTCAACTAACGGCTGATACTTCGCAGCCTCCCCATGAGGGAGGATATACAACCATTCCGACTTGGGCAGTTCCGCAAAGGTTTTCTCCCAATCCTTGGCAAAAACCGGTTGGCGCGCAGAAGTTACCTCTTGATAGGATTGAAAACTTTTATTTTCAACGGTACTGTCGTATGCCATCAGTTTCCGCTCAACTGCAAAATAATCCGAGGATGCAGAAGAGGAAAAAACGAGCGCACAAGAAGAAATGATTCCCAAAAGAAGCAAGAAGAAAATACCTTTTTTCATTGTATTACCTCCGATATATGAGTTCAAAATGCAACAATTTGTCCGAGGCAACGGCAACACGCTTCAGGGGCGCTCCCCAAGAGGGAATTGAGGGAATTGCCCTGCGCGACGGCCGCCGCGTATCCTCTTGATTTCCAGCTTCATTACGAATTCCACCTTTCTTAAT
>JAGAOU010000063.1 GCA_017623595.1 Clostridia bacterium | reverse complement strand
TTCAAGTCCTTTTACCCGCATAACAAAAGCAGGTATGCATTAGCATATCTGCTTTTTGTTCTATTAGATTCAGAAAGGACTTGAAGGGCGCGTGTTAAAAAAGCCTCCGGGGGAGGGTTTTTCCGCGCCACCGCTCCGTCCGCAGACGGGCAAGTCCTTTTACCCGCATGATCAAAAATGAGATGCACTTTTGTGTGTCTCATTTTTGTTTTTTGATGATGGAAAAGGACCCCAAGGGCGCGTGTTAAAAAAGCCTGTTAGCTATTATTAACCTCATATTGTTCAAAGAAATCGTCGGTAGTGCATTTCATGATCTTAGCGAGGTGTGGCAGCATAATGATATCGGGGCAACAAGCGTTCTGCTCCCACTTCCAGACCGCTTGAGCAGAAACTCCTATCAGCTTACCGAATTCTTTTAGCGACAGATTATTATCGTTGCGGTATGCTTTGATTTTGTCCGCAATCGTTATATGATAAGTCATCGTACTCATATCACATCACCGCCTTTCGCCATATTGATCTTTCGCATACGGCTGACCAGTGCCAGAAGTTCCTGTTTTCGCGGCAGATTGAGGAATCGCTCTGTAGTTGTGAAAAAGGACGAATAGAGAATATCCACGCCCTCTGCTGTGATTTTTTCGTACAGTTCATCAATTCGTTGAGTAAGATCAATGTAGTGATCCTTGTTGGATACCATAAGTAGCCGTAGCATAAATCCGAGGGCATCAAGTTGCCGTTTTGACACAATATCATGCATTCCACGAGCATCAATCCACTCGTCACCGATCCGGATAAATCCCATGTCGGACACCTCTAATCTTTCACTACCGCTTCCTTCCGGATAAGACGAGAAGTTATCGGAATACAGAATCCGGTTTTGTGTCCAGTCTGCTTCTGTGGGAATCTCCGACATAACACCGTGAGAAGTGCAGATTCCCTTTGATTTTTCCGTTACATCGTGAATGATGTAATCCTCCATCATGTAGATCTTGTCAGCAACGGAAAGATACTCTCCGCTACCACCGATTACAAGAATCGTAGAAACACCTTCCCTTTTGTATAGCTCGTTTACCCGATCGGTGAAAGGCGTGATTGGCTCTTTTTCAATCAGCTCCTTCATCATTTTGTCGCGGATCATAAAGTTTGTAGCACTTCTGTCCTCATCTATAAGCAGAAGCTTTGCGCCACAGTCCACGGTTTCCATGATGTTTGCTGCCTGGGAAGTGGAACCTGACGCATGATCTGTGGAGAAATCCCTTGCATCACCGCCCGGAAGCCACTTGATAAAAGGTGAAATGTTGACATGCTTTACGCTTCGTCCGTCCTCTGCGGATATGGTAACGGCGCTTTCGTCTGTAAGGCACAGCTCGCGCCCATCACCAAGCACGTGGTCGTAGATTCCTGCAGAAATGGCATCAAGCAGAGTGGATTTGCCCGAATAACCACCACCAGTAATGACGGTGACGCCTTTTTTGATTCCCATACCTTTTACGCCAAAGACCTCAATTTCATCATCAGGTGTGGATCTGAACGGTATCGCATCAAGCATAGGAAGATCAGTTCCTTTGGCGCGCGGTAAAATACTGCCGTTTGCAACAAAAGCACAGTAATCGCTATCCTTCAGCCAAGTACGGATTGCAGCCTGCTTTTCGGCGAGTTCCAGAGCACGGTTTAACCTGATATAATCGAATTCTTCAATAAACCGATCCACGGCATCCGGCAGATCACGACATAGCATCTGTATAGTTTTGCGCAGTTTACGGCGTGGCAGTTGAACTTGGATCCTGAAATGCAACATCAATTCCATTCCCGGTGCATTTGGAGCTTTAAGAAGCCAAACATTCTTACCGGATGTGTTTTCATACCATTTGTGTAGACATTGAGAAAAAAACGAGTAATTGTTGGGTATTACCACGCTTGTGTGTTCGGATAATATATACTTTCCGTTTTCATTATCGGGTCGGGAACGATTGTATAACTCCTCGTTCAGTCGATCTATGTAAGATCGGAACCTATTGTAACAAAAGGCGGCCGGTGTCCAACCAAAATCTTTTAATGGGAGTTTTGAAAGCGGTATTCTGATGGTTATTGTGGGTTTATCCTGCGCAAGTTTGTGTGTATGCGTAATTTCATATCCTATCTCATTATTGTAATATATTGGTTCATAATCTCCGTATGGAGGTGCGTCCGGCATATCGGGATCATATACCGTTAGCCCGCCTTCGTACATTTCTTTGTAGGTTGCCGTATCGTTATCCATGTTACGCAAAAAGTGTGCCAGTCTCTTCATAGTCATCCCCTCTTTCATTTTTCAAAAACGTTGTGATTGCAATCATAGTAAAAATTCTCCTTTCGGTTTGGCTGAATTTTCCGTTTGACTTATATTCGAGGGCTTTCCACGGAAATTGCTTCAAAGAAGCAAAAAGCACCCCTGCGGGTGCATCAAGCTATACGTTCGCTTGAGAAAGATGTTTCAAGCAAACAAAAAACACACCCGAGATCGGATG
>JAGAOU010000062.1 GCA_017623595.1 Clostridia bacterium | reverse complement strand
TGAGCATGATAGAGTTGAAGCCGTGCATAACGCCCTCAGTACCGTACTTGAGGCTGGCGGCGTGGTCGCCGAGCTTTTCTCCTCTGCCAAGAGGCTCGATACCATATATCTCAACAGGATCGTTGAGGAAGCCCGCAAAGAGACCTGCAGCATTGCTTCCGCCACCTACGCAGGCAACGATCGAATTGGGAAGATGTCCGGTCATCTCGATGAACTGCTCACGTGCCTCGATTCCCACAACGCTCTGGAAATCACGAACCATCATGGGGAAGGGATGGGGACCGACAACGGAGCCAATGCAGTAAATGCAATCTTTATATTCTTTGGAATAGGCATCAAAAGCGGCGTCCACCGCCTCCTTCAGGGTCTGAAGGCCGTGGGTGACTTCCACCACGTTGGCGCCGAGAATCTTCATGCGGGCCACATTGGGCGCCTGCTTTTTGATATCCACGGTGCCCATATAAATATCACATTCCAGTCCGAAATAGGCGGCGGCGGTGGCAAGGGCAACCCCGTGCTGACCTGCGCCCGTCTCGGCAATGACTTTTTTCTTGCCCATGTATTTGGCAAGCAGCGCTTCGCCCATGCAGTGGTTCAGCTTGTGGGCGCCCGTATGGTTCAGGTCCTCCCGCTTCACATACAGCTGCACATTGCCCAGCTTGTTGGACAAGCGTTCCAAATGAGACACGGGGGTGGGTCTGCCCTGAAATTCCTTGCGGATGCGGCGCAGCTCGCTGATAAACTGACGGGACTGGGCGATGGTCTGATAGGCCTCGTCAATTTCCTCCATGGCCTTTTTCAGATTGTCGGGAATGTACGCCCCGCCGTAGGGACCGAAATACCCGTTTTCGTCGGGATAATGCTTGAAATAAGTGTCGAAATCAATACCGTTGAAATTCATATGATAATCCTCCGTATGTTACAAATCAAATATCCGAAACAAAATTTTCTTGCCGTTGTTATCCTCTGCACCATCGTAGCGTAAAAATCACAGACATACAAAAAAGCCTCCAAAAAAACAAAAACTCCAAGCGCACAAAACATACACTTGGAGTGGATACCAAAGAAAGGATACAAAAGCCTTGTATCGGATCGCGCATACCAGCATATGCTCCGCCTTTTTACGGGCGCGGATCCCGTCGGCCACTACTGAGGTTTCCCCGTTCGCTCCGCCCTCATGAGTCCATTCCCCAGGTCTTCCCCTGCCGCAATTCCACCGCCTGCGACTCTCTTTGAGCTTCCGAAAAGGGTACTCTTCTCAATCATCGGTTTGCTTTATTCGGTTTTCTGTATTATACCACACTTTTCCCCGTTTGTCAAGAGGGGGCGTGTATTTTCTTGCAGTCCCTCGCAATTTGCTTATTCTTCGGAGTATTCGGCGATGTAGGGGAGGTTGCGGTAGTATTCGCCGCAATCCAGACCGTAGCCGATAACGAAGTAATCGGGGATGGTGAACAGAGAGAGGTCGGCGTCCAGCTCCACCAGACGGCGGGAGGGCTTGTCCAGAAGGGTCACCACATGGAGAGACAAGGGGTTGCGGGTACGCAGAAGGGCGAGAATATCGTGAAGAGTGCGGCCCGTGTCGATAATATCTTCCACGACCACCACATGATATTTGGTCAAATCATGGGTCAGGTCCATGGTGATATTGACCACACCGGAGGAAACGGTGCCCTCATAATAACTCTGAGCACACATAAAACCAATCTCACAGGGGACCGAGACGGCGCGGCAAAGGTCTGCCATAAAAACAAAGGCGCCCTTGAGGATGCTGACCAGAAGGATGGGGCGGCCGTCATAGATACGGTCGATCTGCTTGCCTGCTTTTTGGATGGCTTCTTTGATCTGTTCTTCCGTGACGATGACCTGCTTAATGCGGCCATTGAATTCTGCTGCGGAATCGATGGGCTTCATACACGACTCTCCTGCCTGAAAAAGATGTTTTTTCTATTATACCACAAAACTCGACACCTTGCAATTACATGGCGGATAATGTTTCAAAAGATTCAAAAAAAAGGAAATATGTATTTCTCAGTTTACCGATAAACCCTAAAAAGAATCTTTTTGTCCTGTACAAACCTTCCGTTTCGCCTACGGCGAGGCCGCGGCCTTTACATAAGGGAGCAGGACCTCAAAGCGGGGGACGGATTGTTTCGGGGCGACGGCTATTTCAGGGTGATAACGGTCAGCGTTTTTCCGGCTCGTTTCGCATATTCCATGGTGTATTTTGTTCCTTTGGAAAAACCATCCCATACAATCAGGACGGAATCCGCCAAATCAACCATGGTTTCATTTCGCTTCAATGGAGCCCCTTTCCCGTATTTTGCATATTCCGGCTGAAGTACAAGCTTTGAAATTTTATGCTTGTCTGCATACTGTTCCGCAAGACGGTCAATCCCCTCGGCGCCACCACAGATAATGAATTCGGTTTCTTTCGGAATGAGCCTTTCCGGATCAAAATCCGTAATGCTTCGAGAACCTGCAATCAATAACTTCATAAAACATTCTCCTTGTATATATATTTATATAAGTATACACCTAATTGGGGGAATTGTCAAGAGGGTATATGTTTAGTAAAATATATACAGAAGGATGTGATTCAATGGTTCGGCTCAGAATAAAAGAATATCTTGACAAAAACGGCATCACCCGCTATGAACTGGCAAAGCGGACGGGCATACGGTTTCATATTGTGGACAATTACTACAAAAATAAAGTGGTTCGCTATGACAGCGATCTTTTGGATCGCATGTGCAAAGCCTTATCTTGTAATCTTTCGGATTTGATTGAGTATGTTTCAGAGGAATCCGAACACGAATGATGTTATAACGAATACCGCCCAGAATCAAAGATTCGGGGCGGCTTTTCTGTATGCAAAATATTACCTCCCCTTTGCACAAGGGGAGGTAATATTTTGCATCTGAATTATTCCACAGCGGGGGCGCCGGTCAGGTCGGTGATAACCGATCCGTCGGTAACAACGGAGGGCAACTTGCCGTCCCACTTGTTGATGTACATTTCCCGCAGGATTTTGTCGGTCAAAGATTGCTCCAGCAATTCGTTAGCCTTGGCCTCTGCCTCGGCGGCGATGAGCTTCGCCTTGGCTTCCGCTTCGGCCTGAGCAACCTTGGTTTGATTCTCGTATTCCGCCTTCAACTGAAGTTGTTCAGCGATCATCTTCTCTTCCACCGCCTGCTCAAAGGCATCGGAGAAGTCAATGTTGGTCAGAACCACGGCCACCACATTGACGTAATACCCGTCCCCGATGGCCTCGCGGATGGCATCCTCCACGGCAGGAGACATGGCGGCACGGTCGGAAATAATATCCATAGCCTTATAGGAAGACAGAGTTGCCTTGGCCTTTTCGATGGCAATGGCCTGAATACGGGACTGGAGAACTTCCAGAGAACCGTACTGTTTTGCCACGTCCATAACACGGTCTCCCATGATCTGGAACTGCATGGTCATCTGGATGGTCATGGTCTGGGCATCGCTGGAATAGGCAGCGGTGGTGATGTCCAAATTCTGAACCTTAGCGTCGTAAACCTGATATTTTTCGGTAACCCAAAGATCAAAGTGGGTCCCCGCGGTGCGGATTTCCCGCGCCTCACCCAGATGCTTGACCACGGCGATTTCCCCCGTATCCACAGTGTGGAAGCTGAAGGGAACCACGGCAAACAAGGCAAGGCTGACAAGGATGCCCAACACGGAAAGAGCACGGGAGGCCTTATTGTATCTTCTTGTGAAGGCCATATAAGCCCAGGCAATAAACGCAATTCCGATGGCGATAACAACAATACCGCACAAAACGCCGATCATCATAATCAATACCTCATTTCGGTTGGGGAAGGATCATTCCTTCCAGGAAAAGTCACCCGACAACAACGTGACCCCTTCGGGGGCAACGGTGAGAAGTCCGCCGTCGGTCTGACCGTACTTATGGTTGCCCTCTTCCGTTTCCACATGGACGGTACAGGGAAGAACCGAGGTGATGAAGGGGGCATGCCCCGCCATAACCGCCAATTCCCCCTCTACCCCGCGCAGGGAAAGGAACAGAGCTTCCCCGTGAAAACAGTTGCCGTCGGGGGTGGCGACGGTGAGAGGAAAGCTTCTCATTGGTGGACCTTCTTTGCTTTCGCCACGGCCTCATCGATGGTGCCCACGAAGAGGAAGGCAGATTCGGGCAGGTCATCATGCTTGCCCTCGATGATTTCCTTAAATCCGCGGACCGTTTCAGCCAGGGGCACATAGGTACCGGGGATGCCCGTGAATTTTTCGGACACGTCGAAGGGCTGAGACAGGAAACGCTGAATCTTGCGGGCCCGCTGAACCAGCAGTTTATCCTCGTCGGACAATTCGTCCATACCCATAATGGCGATAATATCCATCAATTCGTTATAGCGCTGAAGAATTCGCTGCACCTCCCGCGCCACGGCATAATGCTCTTCCCCAAGAATTTCGGGAGAAAGAATACGGCTGGTGGATTCCAACGGATCCACGGCGGGATAGATGCCCTGGGAGGCAATGGAGCGGGACAGAACCGTGGTTGCATCCAAATGGGCAAAGGTGGTAGCGGGTGCGGGGTCGGTCAGGTCATCGGCAGGGACGTAGACTGCCTGCACGGAGGTGATGGATCCCTTGCGGGTGGAGGTGATGCGTTCCTGCAGAGCACCCATTTCATTGGCCAGGGTGGGCTGATAACCCACGGCGGAGGGCATGCGGCCCAGCAAAGCCGACACCTCGGAACCAGCCTGGGTGAAACGGAAAATGTTGTCGATAAAGAGAAGCACGTCCTGACCTTCACTGTCACGGAAATATTCCGCCATGGTCAACCCCGACAGAGCCACCCGCATACGGGCTCCCGGGGGTTCGTTCATCTGACCGTAGACCAGAGAGGTCTTGGACAAAACGCCCGACTGCTTCATTTCATTGTAAAGGTCGTTGCCCTCACGGGTGCGTTCGCCCACGCCCGTAAAGACCGACAGCCCGCCGTGTTGCTTGGCAATGTTGTTGATCAGTTCCATGATCAGAACCGTCTTGCCCACGCCTGCGCCGCCGAACAGACCGATCTTACCGCCCTTGGAATAGGGGCAGATCAGGTCGATAACCTTGATTCCCGTTTCGAGGATCTCGGTGGAGGTGGCAAGCTCGTCATATTCGGGAGCGGGACGGTGAATATCCCAGCGCTCCGAGGCCTCGGGTGCGGGACCGTTGTCCACCACATCCCCGAGGACGTTAAAAATGCGACCCAAAGTTTCCCGACCAACGGGGACACTGATGGCTTTGCCCGTGTCGGTGACATCCGAGCCCCGCATCAGGCCGTCGGTGGAGGACATGGCGATGCAGCGGGCGGTGTTATCGCCGATATGCTGCGCCACTTCTACAGTAAGGGTTTTGGTTCCGATGGGTACGGTCAGGGCGTTATAAATGGGCGGCAGTTCCCCTTCCTTGAAGCGGACGTCCACCACAGGCCCCATGACCTGAGAAACCTTCCCCATGTGCTTTTGTTCCAAAGGATATACCTCCTTGTTAATTGCCGCTTCCGGCAACGATTTCGGTGATTTCCTGCGTAATTGCGCCCTGCCGTGCCCGATTATAGGACAACTGCAGATCGTCGATCATTTCCTGGGCGTTCTTTCCTGCGGAATCCATGGCGGCTCTGCGGGCGGCAACCTCGCAGGCAAAGCTTTCCCGAGCAAGGGCAACGATCATACCCGCCACATAGGTGGGGACCACCCCGTTAAGAATGGTCAGCTCGTCGGGCTCAAAGATAACGCTTCGTTCCGTGCCCTGATTGGGTTGCAAGGGCAACAGGGTTGTGATACGGGGCGTCTGGGTCAGCATGGAAACATATTCGGTGCTGACCACGCAAAGGCGATCGAATTTCCCCTCCGCAAACTCGGCACACAGCCTTTTTGCCAGTTCCATGGCCTGCGCGGGGGAAACATGCTCGGAGGAGTTGACTGCGGCACCGTAGCGCTCGCAGGCCCGCTTGCCGACGGGGATGATTTCCGCATCGGGATATTCCCGCATGAGACGGAAAACATTTGCATTGTAGCCTCCTGCCAGCCCACGATCTCCCGCAATAACGATCATACGGGTGCGTTCGGTGCCCCGATCCTGCAGATAGGGACTTTTCTTACACTCGGCGCAGGAGGAGAGCAACGCAACGGCATCGGTGAGCGCGGAAACATAATCCCGACTCTTCAGCATGGCCTCATTGGCGCGCCGCATTTTCGAGGATGCCACAAGGCCCATGGCCTTGGTCAAATGGAGGGTGGAGTCAACGCTTTTGATGCGGGTGCGCAGGGATTTAATGTCTTGTCCCATGGCCTTACCCCGCCAATTCCTTCAGGGCCGTTTCCAACCGTTGAATATCACTGTCCTCATAATATCCCTCAGCAAAACGCTTGAGAAGATCGGCGTATTTGCGGTGCAGAAGAGCATACAGCTCGGTCTCGTATTCCTTGACCTTGTTCACGGGAACCGCATCCAAGTAACCGTGGATCACGGCATAAACAAGGGCCACCTGACATCCCACGGGGACGGGGGAATTGCGGTTTTGCTTCAGCACTTCCACAATGCGGGCCCCCAGGGCAAGGCGCGCTTTGGTATCGGCGTCCAGATCGCTTCCGAACTGGGCGAAGGATTTGAGCTCCAAATACTGGGAATAGAGCAATTTCAGTTCCCCCGACACCTTCTTCATGGCCTTCAGCTGGGCGGAACCGCCCACGCGGCTGACCGAAATACCGGGGTTGATGGCGGGCATGACCCCTGCATGGAACAACTCGGTTTCCAAGAAGATCTGTCCGTCGGTAATGGAAATGACGTTGGTGGGAATGTAGGCCGAAACGTCTCCCGCCTGAGTTTCGATGATGGGCAGGGCGGTAATGGAACCGCCGCCGTATTCGGGAGCCACGCAGGCCGCCCGTTCCAAAAGACGGGAGTGCAGGTAGAACACGTCCCCGGGGTAGGCTTCACGGCCGGGGGGACGGCGGATCAGCAGAGAAAGGGCACGGTAAGCCACGGCGTGCTTGGACAGATCGTCATAAACAATCAGCACGTCCTTCCCCTGCTCGCGGAAGTATTCCGCCATGGCACAGCCCGCATAGGGGGCAATGTACTGCAAAGGCGCACTCTGAGAGGCGGAGGCGGAAACAATAATGGTATGCTCCATGGCGCCGTTGTCCTGCAACTGATTGGCAAGACGGACCACAGAAGAATTCTTCTGACCGATGGCAACGTAGATACAGATTACGCCCGTATCCTTCTGATTGATGATCGTATCAATGGCGATCTCGGTCTTACCCGTCTGACGGTCGCCGATGATCAACTCACGCTGACCGCGGCCGATGGGGATCATACTGTCGATGGCCTTGATGCCCGTCTGCAAGGGCACACAGACGCTCTGCCGCTCAATGATGCCGGGAGCCTCCGCCTCAATGGGGCGGCTCTCGGTGCAAAGGGCGGGGCCTTTACCGTCGATGGGCTGGCCGAGGGCGTCCACAACCCGTCCCAGCAAGGATTCCCCCACGGGAACGGACAACACCTTCCCCGTGCGGCGGACGGTGGTTCCCTCGCGGATGTCGCCCCGATCGGAAAGGACCGCCACAGACACGGTCTCCTCTTCCAGATTCTGGGCAAGACCGTAAGAACCGTCGGCGAATTCCAGGAGCTCGCCCGACATGCAGTTGCGGATTCCGTAAACCCGAGCGATTCCGTCGCCCACCAGGATCACGGTGCCGGTCTCGCTCATGTCTACACGGGAGCGATATTGCTTAATCTGTTCTTTTATAATATTACTGATTTCTTCGGTTCTGCCGTTCATTGATCCATCACCTTCTTCATATCATCCATGCGGTGTCTCAAACTGCCGTCATAGACCGTGCCATCAATCTCTACCGTAAGCCCGCCCAACAAAGCGGAATCCACAGTGCAGGAAAGGGTCACGGTTTTCCCCGTCAGCGCTCCCAAACGGGCGCAGAGACGAGTTTTCTGCTCCTCGGTCAGGGCAACCGCAGAGCGCACATGGGCGGTTGCGGTGCGCAGAGAGGCCTGATACAGCCCCTCAAAATCCTCGGCGCAGTCTTCGATTTCCCGAAGATGTCCTCCGTCGCAAAGAAGCAGAACAAAGGACACAAGATCTTGGGGAATACGGCCGTCAAAGGCGGCATGGGCAAGGGCAGCGCGCTCCGATTTGGGCAATGCGGGATTGGAAAGCAGCTCAACGTAATCGGGATTCTCCGAAAACACCGTCACCAAATCCTTCAACCCCGAGGAGACCTCCTCGCAGGTTCCCGCTTCCGCAGACAGAGCAAACAGCGCCGCAGCATAGGCATTATTCAGTTCTGCCATGGTCGTCCCCCACTTCATCGATAAAGGAGTCGATCAGGGCACGGTGATCCTCTTGGCGGATCTCCCGTTCCAACATTTTTTCCGCCAATGCGGAAGAAACATCCACGATCTCTTTTTTGATCTCCTCGGCAGCCTTGCGGCGTTCCAGCTCCGCTTCGCTTTCGGCGCGGCGCAGAATTCCGTCCGCCTTGCGGTTTGCGTCGGAAAGGATATCCTCCTTGCGGCTCTCCGCATTCGCTTCCGCATTCTTGATAATGCGGTCGGCCTCGTCCTTCGCACCCTTCACCGTTTCCGCCCAGGCCTGTCGGTCCGCCTCGGCGGCGGCCTTCGCCTCATCGGCGGCGGCATAACGGGAGTCTACCTCCTGCTGCCGCTGATCCAGCATCCGCTGCACCGGCTTGAACAGAAATTTCTTCACAATCAGAAAGATCAGCAGAAGGTTCACCAAAGAGATCAGTATCTGCCATAAATTGACCGAAACGATGTCCAAGGTTTGTATAGCAAGCATGTCAATTCACTCCGAATTTCAACGGTTGTTCCCTTACAGGGCGGATTTCAGAATATCAACCATCAGACCGGGAGCAACAAAGATCAGAAGGATGGCTATGACCAAAGAATAAATACCCGTGGTTTCGGCAACGGCACAACCCATGATCATGGTCGAGGTGACAGCGCCCTTACTTTCGGGCTGACGACCGATGGCTTCACAAGCCTTGGAGACGGCCTGACCTTCACCCATACCGGGACCGATGGCGCCGATGCCCATACAAATGCCTGCGCCCAGCGCACAACAACCGAGAATGATACCGATAGCAAGTTCCAACATAATAAAAAACCTCCGTTTAGTTTTCTTGTTTTATTTTTTTGTTTTTCTTTGCAAGCTTTTTCAGCATCCGCTTTTCATAATCCTCAGCGGAGAAAGCACCCGAAATATTCAGCATGGTCAGCATGGCGAAGATGAAGGCCTGCAGACAACTGCTGAAGATATCGAAATACATACTGAGCACCGCGGGAATTCCCACCCGCAGGAAGGGAATGTCGCCCAGAATACCGGGAAGCCATCCCAGAAGCAACTCGGACAAGCCCCCCAAAGCGGTGCCGATCAGCACGGCAATTACCGACCCCGAAAGCACGTTCCCGTAATGACGGAAGGCCATGGAGATGGGGGTTGCAACCTCCCCGAGAATGTTCAGAGGAAGGAGCACCACAATGGGCTCGGTGAACCCCTTCAGATAGTATCCAAGCCCGCACTTGAGTTTGTAATAGGTGATCAGAATAAAGACCAGTACCGCCCATCCCGCCACAATATTCAGATCCGACGTGGGCGCAAAAAGCCCCAGAAGAGACAGCAGGCTGGACAAAGCGGAAAGCCCCATGATAGCGGCGATAAAGGGAGCAAATCCTCCGAAGGGATCTCCCATATTGTCTCCCACAAGGCCACGGCACTTTTCCACGATCCATTCGGCAATGACCTGTCGCTTGGTGCCCGGCCGAACGGAAAGTCCGTGGGTAAAGAACAGACAAAGAAACAGAATCGCCAGCACCACAGCCACGGAATTGACCTGTGCCTCGGTAATGGGAAGATCCTGCAAGGGCATGGGTACAGTGAAGTAGACCAGAGCCCCCGAGATGGTGATCCCCTCCGTTACGGGCGTGAAAAGAATTTTCAGCACCATGGCGCCCAGCAGAGGCAACACCGTCAGCGTCAAAAGCAAAAGATCCACCGCCTTGAATCGGCGGCTTTTAATATCCAAAATCAGGCACCTCCTTCTTTATCCATCCCTCCGAAGCGGGGACGGAACAACATCCCAAACTGGGGAAACACAAAGGGAACCAACGCCGCCACGGTATGGAACAGAGAGATCAGAACTCCGCCAATGGCAAACAGGGCAAGGAGCAAAAACCGCATGGATTGAGACAACTGCAGAACCTTCTTCGCATCCTTCGGATCTTCCTTTGCCACCGCATTCTGCACTCCCAATCCCATTAGGAAAAAGTTCAGAACCGAGGCAAATGCGCCCCAAAGATTCCCAAACAGCACCGTCAGATCCCATTTCCCAAGAATCAGAAAGACCGCCTGCAACAACACACTCAAAACCGCCGTCCAGCAGACAACATAAATCGTTTCCCGCCATACGGCCGCTTCAACCTTCCGCATAAACAACCTTCCTTTCCAAAAAACGGAACGCAGACAAATACTTTATTCTTATATAATAGCACACTTTTTCCTGTTTGTCAAGAAAAACGGAGAAAAATGTCTTGAAAATATTGCAAATAGGGCTTGCAATTTTTCCGTAAATGTGTTAGAATAATAAGATAGAAACACTTTTCAAACATTTTGGAGGTGCGGCTTTGAAAAAACTACTCTTTATATACAATCCCAAAGCGGGAAAAGCGACCATTCGCACCGTTTTGGCGCAGATCGTGGAGATTTTTGACAACGCCCACTACGAGGTAACCGTCCGCCCCACCCATCAAAGCGGAGATGTAACCCGATTTTTGGCAGAATCGGCAGAAAACTTTGATCGCGTGGTGGTCAGCGGCGGAGACGGAACCCTGAATGAAGCACTGTGCGGCATTCGCAAGGCGGCGGCCGACGGAAAGCATGTGCCCCCGCTGGGATTTATTCCCACAGGCTCTACCAACGATTTCGCAAAAACGCTGACCATCCCCACTGTCCCCCTGAAGGCGGCGGAAATTGCTGCTTCGGGCACCGTCTTCCCCTGTGACGCAGGCTCCTTCAACGAGCACCCCTTCACCTATGTGGCCGCCTTTGGGGCCTTCACCAAGGTATCCTACGCCACTCCGCAGCAGATTAAAAACTCTCTGGGGCATTTTGCCTACATCATCGAGGGAATCAAGGAATTGACCAACATCAAGGGAATTGAAATGTCGGTCTGCACGGAAACGGAAACCTTTTCCGACCGCTATATTTACGGCATGGTCTCAAACTCCACCTCCGTGGGGGGCTTTGACGGATTCTATTCCGACCTGAAGGTTGCCCTCAACGACGGACTTTTGGAGGTGGTTCTGGTCAAGGAACCCCGCTCTCTGGCGGAACAAAGCGCCCTGTTGGCAGACCTCATGCGGATGAATATTCATTCCAGGTTTATCACCGTGCTCAAGGCAAAAAAAATACACTTCGAGCCCCTGTCCGACCGAATTCCGGAATGGACTTTGGACGGAGAATTCGGCGGCGCCCCCAACCGTGTAACCGTCGAGGCCATCCCCGAAGCCTACACCATCCTTATCCCCCCCACAGAGGAATGATCCAACAAAAAGTGCCCGCGTGTAATCATAACACGCGGGCTTTCTTTTTTCGCAAAACCGATGCATTATTCCGAAGGAATTTTAAAATCGGGGTGAAACCTTTCGCGCTCTCAAACGGCTAATAATAAAAAGCCGAAGTATCCGGCGTTGCCGAACGAGAAATAATGTGCTAACGCACATTATGAAATATCTCCCGTCGGTCGATGTGAAATAAAATTCGCCCCATCACATTTGCGAAGCAAATATTTCACAACGGAGCTATTTCACATGGCGAAGCCATATTTCACTCGCCGAAGGCGAATTTTATTGAAAAAAGCACTTCTTGGGGCACCTGCGATAGAGCAGGTGTGCCTTTTCTTATATATATTGATTATTCAATTATCCACAAGACAATACTTTTGCCACAGGTAAGCGTTTCGGAAAGTAAAATGAGCCGATTTCTAAATTTGGTTGAAGCGTTCAACCAGAACTCAAATAACAAGTTATTGCTTTTTGAAGTGAAATGCCGTATAATATAAGCGTAGCTACGATAAATCCCGAAAGGAGAATTTTTATATGAGTATCAATTTAGGTGAAAAACTGAAAAGTCTTCGCAAAGAAAAAAATATATCCCAAGAAAAATTGGCGCAATATCTGAACGTCTCGTTTCAAGCAGTTAGCAAGTGGGAGAATGCAAGTACGTATCCCGACATTGAACTTTTGCCCGAACTTGCACGCTTTTTCGGAATTACCGTTGACGAGCTTCTCGGGGCGGAGCAAATTGATGAGAAAAAGCTTTATGAAGAATATGAGGCAAGAGCAGCCGAAATCTATCGTAACGGTGATATTTCAAAAACATTACCGATTTGGCAGGAGGCATATCACAAGCTCCCTAATAACATCGAAGTCAAGGAAATGCTTATGTCAATTTATTTTGACATTGATAAAGTAAAGTATCAAAAAGAAATCGTAGAACTTGGTACAGAAATTTATAATGGCAACGGCGGCTCATATTATAAAGGGCAAGCTATATGGCAGATCGCTCGTAC